>NZ_JBGFFX010000010.1:0-196351 GCF_041224955.1 Erwinia aeris
GAAAACCCGGATAGCGATCGTAAATACTCAGGCTAACAGAAGGACAGACGTAATCACCCGAGCCAAACGCGTATAAAAGATGCATAAAAGCCCGCCTCGTCCCACTGCCATCAGATTTCAGCCCGCCACCAGGCTTGCTATTCAGCTTTTGACTGTCTTAAACGCCGCTCAACGCTTTTTTTTGCTGCAAAAATATGCGAAAGTAGAGCCAAAAAAGCTTTTTTCCGTCATTATTTTTTCTGCGTGCGCAGCAGTTTTTTGAGCCTGCCCAGACTGGCGTAAGCGCCATTTCGCAGTAAATCCTTCCACGCTTCCACTCTGAAATCGGGTAAACTACGGGCAGATAAATTTGTTAAGGCCGTCTCATGTCCAGCCAGCAGCACTCTTTACAACCTTTCAATACATTTAATCTTGATGTCTCTGCACAAAATATCGTTATTGCTACCACGGCAGAAGCGTTAAGCGCCGCCTGGCAGGAAAGCCAGCGCCAGCAGCGACCGGCACTGTTAATAGGCGAAGGCAGCAATATCCTGTTTTTAAAGGACTTTAACGGTACCGCCATCGTCAATCGTATCAAAGGCATAACGGTAAAAGAGAGCGCGGAAGCCTGGCATCTGCATGTAGGCGCCGGAGAAAACTGGCATCAGCTGGTTCAGTACACGCTGGAAAATGCGCTGCCAGGGCTGGAAAACATGGCGATGATCCCCGGCTGTACGGGATCGGCACCTATTCAGAATATCGGCGCCTATGGCGTCGAGTTAAAAAACGTCTGCGAGTATGTCGATATTCTGCATCTGTCTGATGGTCAGGTCAGCCGCCTTTCTGCGCAGGACTGCCAGTTCGGCTACCGTGACAGTATCTTCAAACACCAATATCAATGCGGCTACGCCATTATCGCCGTAGGTCTGATCCTGCAAAAGCAGTGGTCACCTGTCATCACATACGGCGATTTAAGCAGGCTTTCTTCAGCTACGGTCACGCCACAGCAGATTTTCGACTCGGTATGTGCGATGCGCAGCAGCAAGCTGCCCAATCCTGCCGAAACGGGCAATGCCGGCAGTTTTTTTAAAAATCCGGTGATCGCTGCGGAACAGGCGGCCGCTATTGCGGCAGACTGGCCGGATATGCCGCGCTATCCGCAGGCTGACGGCAGCGTAAAGTTGGCTGCGGGCTGGCTGATCGATCGCTGCGATCTTAAAGGCTATACGGTAGGTGGCGCGGCGGTTCATCAGCATCAGGCGCTGGTCTTGATCAATAAGGATCGGGCAACCAGTGACGATATTGTGGCGCTGGCGCATGAAGTTCGTCAGCGTGTCGGACAGAAATTCAACGTATGGCTCGAACCCGAAGTGCGCTTTATCGGCGCAGAAGGCGAGCAGGATGCCGTCGGAGTCATTGCATGAAAGATCAAACCGTTCCGTTAAAACTTGTCGCCATTCTGGCCGACGGCGAATTTCATTCCGGCGAACAGCTGGGCGAGCGGCTGGGCATGAGCCGTGCCGCCATTAACAAACATATTCAGACGCTCAAAGAGTGGGGCATTGATGTTTTTACCGTAACCGGTAAGGGCTATAGCCTGTCAGGCCCAATCCAGCTGCTGAATGAAGAAACAATCCTCTCACAGCTGGATCAGGGCGGCCTGGCGGTGATCCCGGTGATCGATTCCACCAATCAGTATTTGCTGGACAGAATGGCTACGCTGCAATCCGGCGATGCCTGCGTGGCGGAATATCAACAGGCGGGTCGCGGTCGTCGTGGGCGTCAGTGGTTTTCTCCCTTCGGCTCCAACCTTTATCTCTCTATGTACTGGCGGCTGGAGCAAGGCCCGCTGGCTGCGATGGGGTTAAGTCTGGTTATCGGCATTGTGACGGCGGAAGTCTTACAGGCGCTGGGCGCAAGCGATGTCAGGGTAAAATGGCCGAACGATCTTTACCTGAACGATCGTAAACTCGCTGGCATTCTTGTGGAATTAACGGGAAAAGCGGGGGATGCGGCGAATATCGTGATCGGCACAGGCATAAACCTGGCGATGCGCTCGCCGGATGCGAGCGTAGTTAATCAGGCGTGGATTAACCTGGAGGAAGCGGGTGTCACCATAGACAGAAACAAGCTGGCTGCCAGCCTGGTCAATAATATGCGCGGATCCCTTCAGCTTTTTGAGCGTGAAGGCCTGGCACCTTTTATTGAGCGCTGGAGTAAGCTGGATAATTTCCTGAACCGGCCGGTGAAGCTGCTGATAGGCGACCGCGAGATACCGGGCATCGCCAGAGGCATCGATCAGCAGGGCGGCTTGATCCTGGAGCAGGATGGCATACGCAAATCCTGGGTTGGCGGCGAAATCTCTTTGCGTCCACAGGATAAATAAAAAGGGGCCGTAGCCCCTTATCGTCCTCTCGTGAAAGCGTTAACGGGCTTGCAGGAAAGCCAGCAGATCCTCGTTAAGCTGCTGCTGATGCGTAACGGCGAAGCCATGCGGCGCGCCGTCGTAAATTTTTAGCTGCGCGCCCGTGATGGTTTCGGCGGCCAGCTTGCCGGTTGCCTCAAAAGGCACGACCTGGTCGCTGCTGCCGTGAATAACCAGCGTCGGCACGTCGATCTTCTTCACGTCCGGGCGGAAATCGGTTTCTGAGAAAGCGGTCACGCAGTCGATAGTGCCTTTCAGCGAAGCCAGCAGCGCGATATTCAGCGTCTGCGTTTTTACGCCTTCCGATACCGTCATTCCCTTGTTGAGGCCGTAGAAGGGCGTGGCGAAATCGCTGATAAACTGCGCGCGATCCTTACGTAATCCTGCCTTGATATCGTCAAAAACAGATTTGTCCACGCCTTCCGGATGGTCATCGGTTTTGATAAAAATCGGCGTAACCGCACCCAGCAGCGCCAGGGCGCTAACACGTTCGGTGCCATAGCGGCCAATATAGCGGGTCACGTCGCCGCCGCCCATCGAGAAGCCGACCAGCGTGATATCGTGCAGATCGAGATGTTCGATTAGGTCATTAATATCGGATGCGAAAGTGTCATAGTTATACCCTTCCCATGGCTGATCGGAACGGCCAAAACCACGACGGTCGAAGGCAATAACGCGGTAGCCGCGTTCGGCCAGAAAATTCATCTGGCTGTCCCACATATCGGCATCCAGCGGCCAGCCGTGACTGAACAGAACCGGCTTACCCTTGCCCCAGTCTTTGTAATAAATCTGCGTACCATCCTGCGTCCTGAACGTGCTCATGCGTGTTTCCTCAGCTTATGGTTGGGTTGACTCGTTAACCTTAGCCTCAATTACGCCAGAAAGAGAAAGCAAAATATTTAACAAGCGATGAAATAATGATGGAGATCCGCCTGGCTTAGATAACGCGTAGTCTGACTACTGCTGCTGGCAGTGACGCCCCTGCCATCAAAACCTGTTTTACCCGCTGCTTTGCAAGGAAAAGTAAATTGTGAAGTTCATCCTTTATTATTCAAAAGAGAATAGTTATCGTTATCATGCGCATTTACTAAATCATGATGAATAATCAGGGATATGATTAATGGTTGATACAAAGAGTTTTAAAATCAAGCCGTTGGCGATGGTTATCGCCTGCTTTGCAAGCGGCCCGGCCTGGACGGCTGAAACAGAAGCAGTCAAAGATGACGAGGCGGAAATGGTGGTGACCCGCTCTGCTGAAGAGCAGCTAAAACAGCAGCCGGGCGTTTCTGTCATTACTGCGGAAGATATTGCCAAAGAGCCGCCCGTTAACGATCTTTCCGACATTATCCGCAAGATGCCCGGCGTAAACCTGACCGGCAACAGCGCCACAGGCAGCCGCGGTAACAATCGACAAATCGATATTCGCGGCATGGGGCCGGAAAACACGCTGATCCTGATTGACGGCATACCGACGAGGTCGCGCAATTCTGTGCGCTACAGCTGGCGTGGGGAACGCGATACGCGCGGCGACAGCAACTGGGTGCCGGCAGAGATGGTCGAGCGTATAGAAGTACTGCGCGGGCCAGCGGCGGCGCGCTACGGCTCCGGCGCGGCGGGCGGCGTGATCAATATCATCACCAAACGCCCCACCAACGACTGGCACGGTTCACTGTCGCTGTTTACCAGCCAGCCGGAAAACGACAAGGAAGGCGCCACCAGACGCGCCAACTTCAGCCTGAGCGGCCCGCTGGCGGGCGAAGCGCTGACCGCGCGGCTGTATGGCAATATCAATAAAACCGACGCCGATGCTTACGATATCAATACCGCAGAAAACGGTAGCCACGCGGCGGGTCGGGAAGGGGTACGCAACAAAGATATTAACGCGCAGCTCTCCTGGAAAATGACGCCGACGCAAATTGTCGATTTCGATCTCGGCTACAGCCGCCAGGGCAATATCTATGCGGGCGATACGCAGCACAGTAACGGCAATATCAGCGATCTGGTGCCGACGCTGTACGGCCAGGAAACCAACCGCATGTATCGTCAGACCTATGGCGTTACGCACAATGGCGTCTGGGACTGGGGGCAGTCAAAATTCGGTTTCTACTACGAGAAAACCAACAATACCCGTCTGCATGAAGGCACGACAGGTCGCGTCGAAGGGATGATCGACAGCGAGACTTATGACACCAGCCGTCTGCAAAATTACCGCACCAGCGGCGAAGCAACTATCCCGCTGGAAAAATGGCTGGAGCAAACGCTGACGCTGGGAGCAGAGTGGAACCGCGAAGTGCTGAACGACCCCGCTTCGATGCGCGCTACCAATGCCAGCGGCGTATCGGGCAGCGGCATCACGGACAACCGCAGCGCTAAAAACAGCGCGGAGATGAGCGCGTTTTATCTGGAAGATAACATTGAGCCGGTCGTCGGCACCAACCTGATCCCCGGTTTACGCGTTGACTATCACAGCAAGTTTGGCGCTAACTACAGCCCCAGCCTCAATGCTTCTCAGGCATTAGGTGAACACTTCAAGCTGAAAGCCGGTATCGCGCGTGTATTTAAAGCGCCTAACCTCTATCAGTCCAGCGAAGGCTATTTGCTAAAAACGCGGGGCAACGGCTGCCCGATCGGGATCGACAGCAAATGTTATTTGATGGGCAACGACGATCTGGATCCGGAAATCAGCATCAATAAAGAGGTTGGTCTGGAGTTTGCTAACGCGGGCTATGCGGCAGGCATTACCTATTTCCGTAACGACTACAAAAATAAAATCGTCTCCGGCACGGATTTTATTGGCATAGCTTCGGATGGTTATCATGTTCTGCGCTGGGAAAACGGCGGCAAGGCGCTGGTGGAAGGACTGGAAGGTAACCTGACTATTCCTTTGATCGAAGAAATGCTGGAATGGCGTACCAATGCGACCTATATGATCACTTCGGAAAATAAAGACACCGGCAATCCGCTGTCGATTATTCCTGAATACACCATTAATACAATGCTGGATTATAAGGTGACCAGCAAGCTTTCTACCAACCTGAACTGGACGTTCTACGGCAAGCAAAAACCTCGTCAATACGCTGAAAGTAATACCGAAAATGGTTCACTTTCCGATAAAGAAGTTGCGCCTTACTCTATCGTGGGCGTTGGCGTGAACTATGCCGTAATAAAGGATGTACAGCTGAAAGCGGGCATCAACAACCTGTTCGACAAGCGTATTTATCGTGAAAACGAAGGGGCTTCGACCTATAACGAGCCTGGCCGCGCCTGGTACGCGGGCGTTACGCTTTCGTTTTAAGCACGGATAAAGCCAGCCCCGGCTGGCTTTTATTTCCCTTCGCCGCTGGTGATTGATCGCGTACGCGGCCGCCACATTCGTTTTTTATTTTGAAATTACCTTTTCCCCTGCAGGTCGTTCCCTGCGTAAATATAAGCGTGCCTATACTCCCTTCAATATCCTCAGAAAAAGGCCCTAATCGCCTTACTACCAACGCAGCGGCAGATTTAACAAGGGGCGTCCACTATGGCCAGGCTAAAAGCATTTATTCGTTCCCATCGCTGGCTAACTTTACTGGCAGGATGCTTCATATTATTGGCCCTGACGCTTATCGTCTGCCGTTTATTTAGCGGCATGGCCGCTGAAAAAGTTTTTCCGGATCTGGCGCAGCCGGAAGAGACGGAAGCGCCTTCCACCTTTACCACCTACCGCGCTTCGCTGGCTACGGAAGCGATTCTGGGCGGCCAGGGCACGGGGCTGAACTGCTCCATCCCGAAACTGATGGAAAAAATTGCTTTCAGTCCTGCGGAAGACGGGTCGGCTATTTCTCTGCGCTTTCGTCAGGCCTGCGTGATGCACGACCTCTGTTACCGCCATGGCTATGCGACCTACGGTTATACCCAGGCGGACTGCGACAGCCAGCTCCAGCAGTCCGCCTATCGTTTATGCCGACAGATCAACCGGCAGGGAAACTCTCAGGATCCGCTGTCGGCGTACGCGGCTTGCGAACACGAGGCGAAAGAAGTGCTGCTGGGCGTAACGCTGGGCGGAGCAGGCTCTTTTCACAGCAGAAGAAGCTCGACCTGGTTTGAGTACGATCCGCAGCCGGCCAGGGCCGACGATTACATTGTAGGACGCGCCGTACCCCAGGAAACCGTCAGCGATCCGGGGCGGGATTTTGGCGTTCGCACCTTCTACTTTCGGCGCAACACCGTGAAAATGCGCGTGCTGGCGACGCCGCCGGAAAGCAGCCGCGTCAGCGCGCTGCCTTTTCCCGGCGTGCTGGTGGTCACGCCGCCGATAGTAACGGACAGGCCCTCAGGTGAAGATGCCGCGCTGCCGCCGCTGGTTTCCCTGGCTCGTAACTCCTATAGCGATACCAGCGTTCACCTGATCCCGTTTGCCATCGCCCGGCAGGAAACGCCGCAGAAGTCGAGCCATGCGCTGAGCTTTCCCGGCTGTGCTCAGGATGCCTGTTCGCAGGATGCCGACGCCTCAATCAATAAGCTGGCCGTTATTGATAATCAGCCGGTGCTGGTTTCGTTGACCCATCGCGGCGTACTGAGCAGCAACAAAACCACGGTAAAAATCGAGCAGAACGCGTTTATGCCGGGCGATGTCAGAAAGCCCATGACCGATTACGCGCTGAACGGCCCGTCAACCTCCGTCCACAATCAGTATCGCTTCCTGTCACACGATATGCTGTTTGAACGGGACGACGTCGGCCATATCACTCATGCGCTGGTTTTTGCTCGCGGCGTAGGGGTTTCGGCAGACGGCAGGCAGTTTATTCGCGATGACAGCGGGGAAGATTACGCCACGCGCGTGGCGGTAGCGCGGCAGAGGCTGGGCAACGGCCACACGGGAGAGATCCAGCGCTTCTTTTTAAATGCCGCAGAGACGGATGAGCCGCTATCGTCGGTTCGGTTGGGTAAAGCGCAGGGCACGGCGCTGCTGGCGCTGGCGTGGTCGGCAGCCGATCTGCGGCGGGTAGAGAGCGGAAAACCGGCAAACCATCCGCCGCTGGTCAAAATCTGGCGGCTGCCGCTAAACGGCGCCAGGCCGGATCCGGTACCGCAGGCGCTCAGGGTGCCCGTACCCGTGCCTAACGGCTACATCAGCCTGCCGCCGATTATGGCCCGCCTGAGCACGCAGGAGGCGCCGCTGATGATCCTGACCCGCGTCGCGCCGGATCGCTGGCAGAATGAGAATACCCGTCCGACAGCGGTTATAACCGATACGCTGGCGATCGATTTCGTGATGACATCGCTGCTTACCGAAGCCGACGGAAAAAACCGTTTTGCCAACAGCTACCAGCTGCGCTGCGAAATTAGCCTGGATAAGCAGCTTCAGTCCCCGGAGGCCAGCTCGCTAAGGCAGCGTGCTTATCGCATCCGCTATGGGCGCTATAACCCGACGCTGGAGGCGCAAAACCCTGCCTGGCAGCTTAACGTCGTTAAATCCGATCTGGCCCGTCGCTGGCGGATGAGCCAGCCGATTGTTTCGGAACGGCAGCTTGCTGACGGCCCGGTGATGGCGCTGACAATGGTTTTTAACGGGTTTCCGGCCATGTCTTTTCAGGCGTTGTTAAAGGCGGAAAACGGGCAGCTGCGCTATTTGCCTGCGGACACCCTGCCGCGTTTTATCAACAGCTGCTCGTTAAAGGCGCTGGCAAACGGGCAATAAAAAAGGCCAGCGAAGGCCGGCCTTTTTTTATGGGATGCGCCGTTAGCGCATGGTGACAAACTCTTCCGAGCCGGTTGGGTGGATAGCCACGGTATTGTCGAAGTCTTTCTTGGTCGCGCCCATTTTCAGCGCCACCGCGAAGCCCTGCAGCATTTCATCCATGCCGTAGCCAATGCCGTGGATGCCGACGATCTTCTCATCTTTGCCCACGCAAACCAGCTTCATGCGGCACGGCTGGCGGTGCTGCGTTACGGCGGTATACATAGCGGTAAAGGCGGATTTATAGACCTTCACTTCGTCATCGCCATACTGCTCGCGCGCCTGCGGCTCGCTCAGGCCCACGGTGCCGATAGGCGGATGGCTGAAGACCACGGTCGGCACGTTGCTGTAATCCAGATGCTCGTCCGGCTTGTTGTTAAACAGGCGTTCGGAAAGACGACGACCGGCGGCTACGGCTACCGGCGTCAGCTCGACGGCACCGGTGTTGTCGCCCACGGCGTAGATGCCTTTCACGTTGGTGTTCTGATACTTATCAACGTTGATATAGCCTTTCTCGTTCAGCTCAACGCCGGTCACGCTCAGATTCAGGTTGTCGGTAGCGGGTTCACGACCGATGGCCCAGACCAGACAGTCTACGGTCTGCTCTTTGCCGTTTTCCAGCTGCAGCGTCAGGCTGCCGTCGGCGTTTTTAATCACCGCTTTCGGAATCGATTCGGTATGCAGCGTCGGGCCTTCCGCGTTCATCACTTCCACCAGCGTATCCACAATCAGCGGATCGAAGGTACGCAGCGGCGCGTGTTTACGCACGAACAGGTGAGTTTCAGAGCCTAACGCGTTAACCACGCCTGCGATCTCAACGGCGATATAGCCAGCGCCGACCACGGCAGTGCGTTTTGGCAGCGCGTCCAGGTCAAAGAAACCGTCAGAATCGATACCGTATTCCGCACCCGGAATAGACGGATGGACTGGACGGCCGCCGGTCGCGATCAGAATATGATCCGCCGTGATCTTCTCACCGTTCACTTCCACCGTATGGGCGTCGACAAAACGAGCGAACCCTTTGATGACGTCTACGTTATTTTTGCCCAGCACGTTATCGTACGAGGTATGAATACGGTCGATATAGGCGCTACGGTTCTTAACCAGCGTCGCCCAGTCAAAGCTGTTGACGGTGGTATTAAAGCCGTAGTCAGGGCCATACTGATGAATCGCTTCGGCGATCTGCGCGGCGTGCCACATCACTTTTTTCGGCACGCAGCCGACGTTCACGCAGGTGCCGCCAAGGTCTTTCGCCTCGATCAGCGCGCATTTTTGTCCATACATGGCCGCACGATTAATGGAAGCGATGCCGCCGCTGCCGCCGCCGATAGCAAGGTAGTCATAATGTCTGGTCATCGAAAGAGTTCCATAAGGGTCGAATTAATTGGCACTAGTGTAACGCCTGACGGTCAAATGCCGCAAAGTTTGCGTCTATGATTGTGATAGGGCGGGCGCGTCAGAAGCGCGGATAAACGGCATAAAGCGTGACGTAAATCGCTATTTTTGATTTAAAAACCGGCAAAGAGAGACGGAATGGAACTGCTTTTTTTAGGTACCGGCGCGGGGACGCCAAGCCGCCAGCGCAACGTTACCAGCATCGCTTTAAATTTACAGGGCGTACGCAGCGGCAGCTGGCTGTTTGACTGCGGCGAAGGAACGCAGCATCAGATCCTGCGCAGCGCGGTCAAGCCCGGCAAACTGGAAAAGATTTTTATCACTCACCTGCACGGCGATCATATTTTCGGCCTGCCGGGTCTGCTGACCAGCCGCTCGATGAACGGCATCAGCGAGGGGATCACGCTCTACGGGCCGCCAGGCATCAAAACCTTTGTGGAGATGTCCCTCAGCCTGAGCGGCTCATGGCTGACTTTTCCGCTGGAGATTGTGGAAATCGGCGCCGGAGAGCTTTTCAGCGACGAGCATTTCCGCGTCACGGCCTTTCCGCTGACGCATCCGGTGGAGTGCTACGGCTTTCGCATCGAAGAACATGACAGGCCCGGCACGCTGGACGCGGAACGGCTGCTGGCGGACGGCATCAAGCCCGGACGGCTGTTCCAACAGCTCAAGCTGGGCAAAACGGTCACGATGGAGGATGGGCGCGTAGTGGACGGCAGCCGCTATCTTGGCCCGGCGATTAAAGGGCGGACGCTGGCGATTTTCGGCGACACGGCGCCCACGGCGGCGGCAAGCGCGCTGGCGGCTGAGGCTGACGTCGTGGTGCATGAAGCGACGCTGGAAGCCGCCATGGAGGAGAAAGCCAACGGTCGCGGCCATTCGTCAACGGTGCAGGCGGCCACCATGGCAAAGGACGCGCGGGCGAAAAAGCTGATTATTACCCATCTCAGCTCGCGCTATCTGCGTGAGGATGCGGAACGACTGCTGGCGGAGTGTCGGGCGATTTTTCCGGCTACCGAAATGGCGCACGATTTTGCGCTGTTTCCGCTATAGCTAACGCGGTCGGGCAGCGCCCGACCGGCAGGCCGGGCTTATTCCGGTACGATCCAGCTGACTTTGGTATGGCCGGTGCCCGTTGGCACCAGCCGCTTATGCAGCCACGGCAGCACGTTTTTCATCTGCTGCTCCAGCTTCCACGGCGGGTTAATCACGATCATGCCCGATGCGGTCATGCCACGGCGATCGCTGTCCGGCAGTACCGCCAGTTCGATTTGCAGAATGCGGCGAATGCCCGTCGCTTCCAGCTCGGCAAACATACGTTTGATCTGCTGGCGCAGTACCACCGGATACCACAGGGCGAACACGCCGGTGCCGAAGCGCTTGTGGCCTTCCTGAATGCTTTTCACTACCGCCTGGTAATCCGTTTTGATTTCGTAAGGCGGATCGATCAGCACCAGACCGCGACGCGACGGCGGCGGCAGTTTGGATTTCAGCTGCTGGTAGCCGTCCGCTTTTTCCGTCCGCGCGCGCTCGTCTTTCTGAAACTCATTGCGCAGCAGCGGATAGTCGCTGGGATGCAGCTCGGTCAGGTTCAGCTTGTCGTAAGGGCGCAGCAGATGGCGCGCAATCAATGGCGAGCCGGGATAAAAACGCAGCCTGCCGTTAGGATTAAGCGCTTTCACACAGGAAAGGTAGCTTTCCAGCTCTTCCGGCACGTCGTCCTGCTGCCAGATTCGGGCAATCCCTTCCAGATACTCTCCGGTCCGTTCGGCATGTTCGCTGCCCAGCTGATAGCGTCCGGCGCCCGCGTGAGTATCGAGATAGAGGTAGGGTTTATCCTTCTCGTTAAGCGCGTTAATGATCAGGCTCTGAACGGTATGTTTGAGAACGTCGGCGTGGTTGCCGGCGTGAAAACTGTGGCGATAACTCAGCATGTCGTGGGATTTGTCCGGTGGGAAAAAAGCAAGTGTGCCGCACGAGCGGCACGATTCCTGCCCAGTATAACCGTCTGGCGGAAAAAATGCGCTATCCGGGCTGATGCAGCCAGAAGGGATAGGTAAAAAACAGCAGCTGCAACAGATTAAAAGCAAAATGCACCAGCGTGGAAACCCAGACGCGTCCGCTCCACAGCCAGGCCAGGCCGTAAATCACGCCGGCCAGCGCGGCAAAAAAGACCAGCATCGGCCCGCCTGGGTAATGTACCAGGCCGAACAGCACGGCCGTAATCAGCAGCGCCCACACGTTGCCGAGCCGCTGGCTCAGGCGCTGCTGCACGTAGCCGCGAAACAGCGCTTCTTCGGCCAGCGAAACAAAAAACAGGTTAGCCAGCATAAAAGCGCCGAGCCAGGCCGGCTGATGCAGCTCCACTTGCAGGCCGCCAGCCAGCGTGGCGATCAGCAGCAGCGTGGGCATAGAGAGCAGCAAAACCAGCCACCACAGCCGGTTAGCGGGCGGCGCGGCCGGACGTTTCAGCAGCGTTGGCAGGCAGCCCAGCAGCACAAAGGGGATCAGCGCCTTGTCAAAGTTGTAATAGAAGGTAAAAGGCGCGCTCTCTGGCCCAACCTGCACGCCGGAAACGATGCGCAAATTATTAAAGCCCGGCACAAGATGCAGCATCAGCGCAACCGCACTCAGCAACAGCAAGGCTTCTCCGACCGCGCCCAAAGCGTTTCGCGCCTGCTGCCTGTAACAAAAAAAGGCGACGGCGCCCATTGCCGCCAGCGCGCCGAGCGCCGGTAGCTGCACGGTATGATTGCTGACGCCCACAACCAGCGAGACAGCCAGCAGGGTCAGCGAAACGCGGCGGTAAAAAGGCAGAAAGAACAACGATGCGGCAAGGCAGTACCACATAAAGACGCTCCCTGTGAGTCAACAGAATAAATTGCGGAAAAAGTATGCTCCCGCTGCGCTTTGCAGGCAATTGCCTTTTTTAAGCCCGCCGGTGCCCCATTGATTTTCGCTACACTTAACCTCATGTTAGCTTAATCGCGCGCGGCAACGCGCCCCATACATCGATAACAAGGACTGCGCTATGACCAATCCGTTGCTGACTTCTTTTACGCTTCCGCCTTTTTCCGCTATTAAGCCAGAACACGTGGTGCCAGCCGTAACGACCGCGCTGGAAGAGTGCCGTGCGGCGGTGGAAAAGGCTGTCGCCCAGGGCGCGCCTTATACCTGGGATAACCTGGTGCAGCCGCTGTCAGAAGCCGACGATCGCCTGAGCCGCCTGTTCTCGCCGGTCAGCCATCTGAACTCGGTCAAAAACAGCCCGGAGCTGCGTCAGGCCTATGAGCAAACGCTGCCGCTGCTGTCGGAATACAGCACCTGGGTGGGTCAGCATGAAGGCCTGTATCAGGCTTACCGCAACCTGAAAGAAAACAGCTTTGACGCGCTGAGCGCGCCGCAGAAAAAAGCGGTAGATAACGCGCTGCGCGATTTCGAACTGTCCGGCATCGGCCTGTCGAAAGAGAAGCAGAAGCGCTACGGTGAAATCGCCGCTCGCCTGTCCGAGCTTGGTTCGACCTACAGCAACAACGTGCTCGACGCCACAATGGGCTGGAGCAAGCTGATTACCGACGAAAGCGAGCTGGCCGGAATGCCGGAAAGCGCGCTGGCCGCGGCCAAAGCGCAGGCGGAAGCCAAAGAGCAGGAAGGCTGGCTGCTGACGCTGGATATTCCAAGCTATCTGCCGGTTATGACCTACTGCGACAACCAGGCGCTGCGCGAAGAGATGTATCGCGCCTACTCCACCCGCGCCTCCGATCAGGGGCCGAACGCCGGGAAGTGGGATAACAGCGAAGTGATGGCGGAAACGCTGGCGCTGCGTCATGAGCTGGCGCAGCTGCTGGGCTTCTCTTCCTATGCCGAAAAATCCCTTGCGACCAAAATGGCCGAGAACCCGGCGCAGGTCACCGACTTCCTGACCGATCTGGCGAAGCGCGCCCGTCCGCAGGCGGAAAAAGAGCTGGAGCAGCTGCGCGCCTTCGCGAAAAAAGAGCACGGGATCGACGAGCTGAACCCGTGGGATCTGACCTACTACGGTGAAAAACAGAAGCAGCACCTGTACGCCATCAGCGACGAGCAGCTGCGTCCTTACTTCCCGGAAGAGCGCGCCGTCAACGGCCTGTTCGAAGTCGTTAAGCGTATCTACGGCATTACCGCTAAAGAGCGTAAAGATGTGGATGTTTACCACCCTGACGTGCGCTTCTTCGATTTGTTCGACGAGAGTGGCGAGCTGCGCGGCAGCTTCTATCTGGATCTTTACGCGCGTGAAAACAAACGCGGCGGCGCGTGGATGGACGATTGCGTCGGCCAGATGCGTCGTGCCGACGGCAGCCTGCAAAAACCGGTCGCCTATCTGACCTGTAACTTCAACCGCCCGCTGAACGGCAAGCCGGCGCTCTTTACCCATGATGAAGTCACCACGCTGTTCCACGAGTTTGGTCACGGCCTGCACCACATGCTGACCCGTATCGACACCCCGGGGGTTTCCGGTATCAGCGGCGTGCCGTGGGATGCGGTAGAGCTGCCAAGCCAGTTTATGGAAAACTGGTGCTGGGAGCCGGAGGCGCTGGCCTTTATTTCCGGCCACTATGAAACCGGCGAGCCGCTGCCTCAGGCGCTGCTGGACAAAATGCTGGCGGCGAAAAACTACCAGGCCGCGCTGTTTATCCTGCGCCAGCTGGAGTTCGGCCTGTTCGACTTCCGCCTGCACGCCGAGTTCGATCCGGCGAAGGGCGCGCAGATCCTGGAGATGCTGAAAGAGATTAAAAAGCTGGTGGCCGTGGTGCCAGCCCCGTCATGGGGCCGCTTCCCGCACGCCTTCAGCCATATTTTCGCTGGCGGCTACGCGGCGGGTTACTACAGCTATCTGTGGGCGGACGTGCTGGCGGCGGATGCCTATTCGCGATTTGAAGAAGAGGGCATTTTCAACCGCGAAACGGGCCAGTCTTTCCTGGACAATATCCTGACGCGCGGGGGTTCCGAAGAGCCGATGGCGCTGTTCAAACGCTTCCGTGGCCGCGAGCCGCAGCTGGACGCGATGCTGGCGCACTACGGCATTCAGGAACCTGCTGAGTGAAGATCTGCCTGATTGACGAAACGGGCGCCGGAGACGGCGCCTTATCTGTTTTGGCCGCACGCTGGCAGTTAGAGCACGACGAAGACGCGCCGATGGCGCTGGTGATGACCGACGCCCGTCTGGAGCTGCGCAAACGCGATGAGCCGAAGCTGGGCGGCATTTTTGTGGACTTTGTCGACGGCGCGATGGCGCATCGGCGTCGCTTTGGCGGCGGGCGCGGCGAAGCCGTCGCGAAAGCGGTCGGCGTCAAGGGCAGCTATCTGCCGGTGGTGACTGACGCCACGGCGGGACTGGGACGAGACGCCTTTGTCCTCGCCTCGCTGGGCTGCCGCGTGCAGATGCTGGAAAGGCATCCCGTGGTCGCTGCACTGCTGGACGACGGCCTGCAGCGCGGCTACCGCAACGCGGAAATCGGCGGCTGGTTACGGGAGCGCCTGACGCTGGTGCACGCTTCCAGCCTGGAGGCGCTGGCAGCGATCGGCGAAAAGCCGGACGTGGTTTATCTCGATCCCATGTATCCGCACCGGCAAAAAAGCGCGCTGGTGAAGAAAGAGATGCGCGTGTTTCAGACGCTGGTAGGCGCGGATGACGATGCCGACGGGCTACTGGAACCGGCGCGACGGCTGGCGAAAAAACGCGTGGTGGTCAAGCGGCCCGACTATGCGCCGCCGCTGGCAGGCGTCGCCACGCAGTCCGCCGTGGTCACCAAAAGCCACCGTTTTGATATCTATCCGCCGCTGAACACCGGGCAGTAGCAGGCAGTAAAAAGCCGCTTCCCCTGAACCAGCGGAAGCGGCTTATCGCACGATAAAGAAACCTTAATCCTCTTCTTCATCGCGCAGCGGCACAATCAGCATATCGATATGCACGGTATTAATCAGCTGGCGGGCCGAGGACATCAGCTTGCTCCAGAAATCCTGATGATGGCCGCAAACCACCAGATCCACATCGTAACGTTTGATGGCGTCCACCAGTACCTGACCCAAATCGCCGCTGCCGCTAAGGGTTTCGGAAATCGGGTAGCCAGCGCTGTTTGAAATATCGGAAAGCGCGGAGTGGGTTTCTTCGGAAATCCTTTTTTGCATATCGCCCAGGTTTACGTCGATCAGGCCGGTATAGAGATCGGAGTAATTAACGTCAACGTGGATCAGCGACACTTTGGCGTCGTAAGGGCGGGCCATAGATACCGCTTTTGCCACCAGCAGTTTACTTTCTGGTGAAAGATCCACGGCAATCAGAATGTGTTTGTAAGACATAATGCTACTCCTTCCATTCGGTGCGGCTGCATACATGCAGGCAGTCTGGCATCATAACACATTGAATTAATGCGATGTGGCAGGGTTCCCCGCGCCTGTCGCGACGCGTTTTTTATCTTTACAGTATAGCGAAAAATGTTAACAAATCCCGGTCAGCGCCTCACCTTTGCGAGCGGGATCAAAATGAATCTGCGCCTCTTTTTATCTCCAGACTCGCGCATGCTGGAAAAAATTTCCTTCCATCTCCTAAACTGAAGAAGAGAATAAAAACGCTGGACGGCAACGTTGCCGTTACCATAGCCCGGTCCTGGGGTTGGCTACACTCTGTTTAAGCATCATGACGGCGGCTGGCAGAGTATCGTCGTGGAGGGGAGCATGATTAGCACGATTGCACTTTTTTGGGCTCTTTGCGTGGTTTGTCTGGTAAATATGGCGCGTTACTTTTCTTCCCTGCGCGCGCTGCTGGTGGTGCTTCGCGGCTGCGATCCTTTGCTTTATCAGTACGTTGACGGCGCGGGCTTTTTTACCTCTCACGGCCAGCCCGGCAAACAGGTGCGGCTGGTACGCTATATCTGGATGCAGCGCTACCGCGACCATCACGACGAAGAATTTATTCGCCGCTGTGAACGGGTACGCGGCCAGTTTCTGCTGACCAGCGCGCTGTGCGGACTGGTTTTTATCAGCCTGATCGGCCTGCTTATCTGGCATTGAGGCATAAAAAAAGGCGGGGAAATTTCCCCGCCCTGAGCTTACTTTTCGCTGGATTACGGCACCAGCTTCAGCGCCAGCCAGTAAAGGCTACCCGACAGCACGATGGATACCGGCAGGGTAAAGACCCAGGCCAGCAGAATGTTTTTAATCGTGCGGCCCTGCACGCCGCCGCCGTCTACCAGCATGGTGCCGGCAACGGAAGAGGAGAGCACGTGGGTCGTTGAAACAGGCATCCCGGTGTAGCTGGCCACACCGATAGAAACCGCCGCAGTCATCTGTGCGGACATCCCCTGAGCGTAGGTCATGCCTTTCTTACCGATCTTCTCGCCGATAGTGGTGGCGACGCGGCGCCAGCCCACCATGGTGCCCAGCGACAGCGCCAGGGCAACGGCGATAATGATCCAGACCGGTGCGTATTCCACGGTATTCAGCATGTCGCCTTTCAGCTTGCCGAGGAAACGCTGATCTTCAGCAGAAACGCTTTTCAGCTTGGCCGTTTTATCGGCGGTATCCGAGATACACATCAACAGGCGACGCAGCTGGCCACGCTGCTCGACGTTTAACGCGTCGTAGCTTTGCAGGTTATTCAGCAGGCTCTGGGTGCGCTCGATAGCAGGCATCACGCGCGAAACATCGCAGTGAAACTCTTTCGGGCTACCCGGATTCTCTTCCGGCGTCGGCAGCGCAGGCGGCGCCATCTGCACCATCTGCGTCAGCGAATCGCCGTGCTGCCGGTAATACTGCTCCAGATGATTGACCGCATCGCGCGTGCGCGTGATGTCATAGCCGGAGGCGTTCATATTGACGACAAAGCCCGCAGGCGCCACGCCAATCAGCACCAGCATAATCAGGCCAATGCCTTTCTGACCGTCGTTAGCGCCGTGAGAGTAACTCACGCCGATAGCCGAGACGATCAGGGCGATACGGGTCCAGAACGGCGGCTTTTTCTTGCCGTCGATCTTTTCGCGTTCCGCAGGCGTCATATGAATACGGCGGCGCTTTTTATTGCCGCTCCAGCAGCGGCGCAGAATAAACACCATGCCGCCAGCCAGCACCAGGCCGACAATCGGAGAGATAACCAGCGACAGGAAAATGCCGATCATTTTTGGGATGTTCAGCGCATCAACGACCGACGTGCCGGTCAGCAGTGCGTTGGTCAGGCCAATGCCGATAATGGCCCCGATGAGGGTATGGGAGCTGGAAGCAGGCAGGCCGAAATACCAGGTGCCGAGATTCCAGATGATAGCGGCCAGCAGCATGGAAAAGACCATGGCCAGACCGTGAGCCGACCCGACGTTAAGCAGCAGATCGGTGGGTAGCAGATGAACGATGGCATAAGCAACGCTTAGCCCGCCCAGCAGTACGCCAAAGAAGTTAAATACGCCGGCCATGACCACCGCCAGTTGCGATCGCATTGCTCGGGTATAGATAACGGTAGCCACCGCGTTTGCCGTGTCGTGAAAGCCGTTAATGGCTTCGTAGAACAAAACAAAGAGCAGGGCAAGGACGAGTAACAGGCCGGTATGGTAATCAAGACCAGCAAACAGATGTAGCATAAGCGTTACGCCATTTTGGAGGACATGAACGCGGCGCATTATCAGCGAGAAACCGCGCCTGGGGAAAGTGAAATATAGACTTTTTTTGACATTAATGCGTCAGGCGGAGTAAATAGCGGCCCTGAAGCGTATGAAAATCATTCAGTTATAAACGCGGTCGCGCATGACGCTTTTGTGACGCTGGCGGGAAGCGCGCCTTGTCATTACAATCAGCGTTTTTTAAGCAGCAGGCCGGAGAGCAGTGTGGAAAAATTTGACGTTATCATTATCGGTGCGGGTGCGGCTGGCCTGTTTTGCGCCGCCCAGGCAGGGCAGCGAGGCAAGCGCGTGCTGGTGCTGGATAACGGCAAAAAAGCGGGACGCAAAATCCTGATGTCGGGCGGCGGCCGCTGTAATTTCACCAACCTTTATACCGAGCCTGCGGCCTATCTGTCGCATAATCCCCATTTTTGTAAATCTGCGCTGGCGCGTTATACGCAGTGGGATTTTATCGACCTGGTTAATCGGCACGGCATTCAGTGGCATGAAAAAACGCTGGGCCAGCTCTTTTGTGACGACTCCGCTCAGCAAATCGTGGATCTGTTGTTGAAAGAGTGTGAAACCGGCCAGGTGACGCTGCGGCTGCGCAGCGAAGTGCTGAAGGTCACGCGCGACAACGGCTATACGCTGGAGCTGAACGGCAGCGTAGTGCAGGCCGACAGGCTGGTTATCGCTTCCGGCGGGCTTTCCATGCCCGGCCTGGGCGCTTCGCCTTTCGGCTATAAAATTGCCGAACAGTTCGGCCTGAAGGTATTTCCCACGCGGGCGGGACTGGTTCCGTTTACGCTACACAAACCGCTGCTTGAGCAGCTGCAAACGCTTTCCGGCGTCGCCGTGCCTGCCGTAATGACGGCGGAAGACGGCACCGTGTTCAAAGAGGCGCTGCTGTTTACCCATCGCGGGCTTTCCGGCCCGGCGGTGCTACAGCTTTCCAGCTACTGGCAGCCTGGCGAATTCGTCACCATCAACCTCTCGCCGGAAAGCGATCTCAATGCTTTACTCAGCGAAGAGCGCGAAATCCATCCGAATCAAAGCCTGAAAAATACATTGGCTAAAGTACTGCCTCGCCGGCTGGTGGAATGCCTGCAGCTATTGGGCATGGTGCCGGAATGTACCCTGAAACAGCTGAACGGCCGACAGCAGGCAGAGCTGGCAGAAACGCTGCACGGCTGGCGCGTGCAGCCCAACGGTACGGAAGGTTACCGCACTGCCGAAGTGACGCTGGGCGGCGTCGATACCGACGCGCTCTCGTCAAAAACGATGGAGGCGCGGGACGTGCCGGGCCTCTATTTTATTGGGGAAGTGGTGGATGTTACCGGCTGGCTTGGCGGCTACAATTTCCAGTGGGCCTGGAGTTCCGCCTGGGCATGCGCGCAGGCGTTGTAAATGACCTCCCGGCCAGTCTCTGTTACTCAGGCCGGGCGGCTGTTGCCATAAGCAGCGCAGCCTGATTAACGGACATAGTCGGCCAGAGGGATAGCGGCGCGCGGCTGGCAGCCCCTTTATTCGGCTTAATATCACGCTTACCGCCTGGAAAAAGGGTGATAAATTTTAAAAAATGTAAAACAGCAGGACTGGCTATTTCCCTTTTTACTTTCCTGCTGTCTTCTTTTAAATAACAACACTGTGTTATCAGGTAATGTAATTTTTTCGGGAAAGGCATGCCTTAAACAGGCCTGGTCTGCGATACCATAAATAAAATAACGTTGCCGCTCACGCGGCTATATTAAGTCCGTCATTAAGATGCTTACTGGAGTTTTCACTCCATAACAAGCATGCCTTTTTAGGTTAATTTCCATTGTTTCCTGTTGCAGTATTGAGTAACACTTCTGATTATATAAAATATTTTTTAAAAAAAAGCCTTCTTGCTGTTAATAGGATCAACTAATATAACCCCATGGATGACCGGATCTGCTGGCATTATGGCGCAGGAAGCATTGCTATATTTCCATTTTTACTTTCAGCCTTTTTATATAAACCCTCTCCGGCAGACAGCGCCCTCCCTCAGATACGGTAGATGTATTTATAGTTATTATGGATATTAACGAAAGGAAGCATTATGGCTATGATATTAAGGCCTTTTATCCCCGGTATTATGCTGTCTTTACCACTTTACGCTGCGGCGGCTTCGCCGTGGGTCGTCACCGATGGATCCACGCTACAGGTTACTGCCGATTATTCCTCTGTGGAACAAAACGATGTCCCGCTGGTGGTATCGGGTGCGGGCAGCCAGCTTACTACCGACAGCGGCCTGACTTTTACTACTTCGCACGCCGGGACGAGAGGGGCCAGGGTAACCGAACAGGGCAGCCTGAATCTGAATGGCGTGACGTTATCAACCAGCGAAGAAAACTCCACGGCGATCTATGCTGATTCTGGCACGCTGACCATCACCGACAGCACGATCGCTACACTGGGCAGTCAAAGCCGCGGGATCCGGGCCAAAAACAGTGATGTTACTATTATTAATTCTACGCTTACGACTAACACAATTGACGGCGCTATCGAAGTATCGGGCGGGGTGCTGAAAGCTGATGGACTAACTATTACTAGTCCTGTTGCCGGCATTGAAGTCTATGCACATGAAGGCGTGTATGGCAACGCCACGCTAAATAATATCCATTTCACGCTGACCGGTGACAAAGCCATTCAGGCTATTTTTGCGCGCAGAGGCCATGTTACCGGCACCAATATCACTATCGATACCGCTTCTGAATACTTTTCGGCTATTGAGATCGGCAACGGTACAAACAGCACGTTGATCTTAAACGACAGCACTATCAATGCGGCCTATGTCGGCATCCGTACATTGGGCGGTCATGCAACCCTAAATAACGTTGATATCACGACAACAGTGAATGATAACAATCATGCGCATAACGCCCTTGAAATAAGCGGGCAGGGCGATAGCGCTACCATTAACGGCGGCACGTTTCAAACCTCTAAGGTCAAGTCCCACGGCATTTATATGCCGCTCAGCAGCACTATACTGGACGCCACCGGCGTTAATATCCTCACCCACGGCGGCAGTTCCCATGGGATTATGGCGGGTGGCAAAGTTAATCTGACTGACGCTACGCTACTTACCTCAGGTAGTGGGAGCTACGGTCTTTATGCCACGGTAAGCTATTCCTATGCAGGAAACGTCACGGGCGACGGGATAACGGTTAATACCTCTGGCGAACAGGGCTACGGCGTGAGGGCTGCCCAGGGAGCCATAATAGACCTTAACAACAGCAACATAACGACAAGTAACGCCCAGGCGTATGGCGCAGTCGCCTCTGACGCTGGCGTATTGACGCTGACTAATAGCGCTATCACTACGGCCGGCGAGTTTTCAGTTGGCACCTATCTTACCCGCTCCGGCAAATTAACGTTGCACGACACGCAAATAAATACTTCTGGCGACAGTGCTTATGGCATCCTGGCTATGACAAACAGCACCGCAACACTGGTCAATCCAGCCATTACCACCAGCGGTAAAGAGGCGCATGGCGTTGCCGCTACCGCCAGCAGCGTGGTTACTATCACCGGCGGCGAGATTGTCACTACCGGCGAAGGCACCGGGGGCATCTATGCCGGAAGTGCGGCAACCGTTACCGCCGCTAACGTCGCCGTTACCGCTTCCGGGAACAACGCGTTTGGTTTAATTGCCAACCTTGGCAATATAGAAATGACCGACAGCACCATCGCCAATACGGGAACGGCTACAGCATCAAAAGGACCGCAGGCGGCCGGGCTGTACGCGAACATCTATTCCGATACCCTGAGCAGCGCAGTCACGCTGAATAACACAACGCTGCGTAGCGAAGCGGGAAGCGGCGTGCTGGTTAAAGGCTCCGCGCTGGATCTGACGCTCAGCAACGGTAGCCTTGTTTATGGCGGCAACGGTACGGCGCTCAGCGCTGGCGCAAACGTTAATGACAAAGGCGAGGTTTTTCTTTCGACGGTGAACGTGACGGCGAACGGCGCCTCGCAGCTGCTGGGCGATGTTATCGTCAGCGACGATAGCCTCGTTAACCTGACGCTGAACGACGGCTCCACGCTGAGCGGGGCGACGCAAAACGTTAATCAGCTAATCCTCAACAGCGCCAGCAGCTGGCTGGTAACGGCCGATTCCAACCTGAACACGCTGACGATGGACGGCGGCTCGGTGGTGTTCAACAACGCTTCGGGCTTCAGCTCGCTCGCCGTGAAAGGCGATCTGGCCGGCTCCGGTTCGTTTGCGTTTAATACCCAATTGGGCGGCGACGATTCACCCAGCGACAGGCTGCTGGTAAACGGCAACGCTTCGGGCAGCTATGATGTCAGCGTCAACAACAAAGGCGGCACGGGCGCGCTGACCCACAGCGGTATTCTGCTGGTGCGCGTGGAAGGCGATGCTGATGCCGCGACCTTTAATCAGAAAAACGCCGTGGTGGCCGGTAATTATCAGTACTTCCTGAATAAAATCGGTGACAAGGACTGGTACCTGCAATCTTCGCTGACGCCCGTTCCGCCACCGGATGACGCCGCAGAGATCGATGAGGATCCCATTATTCCTGATGTGCCGGATACGGATGAGGTTGTTGAGCCGGATACGGATAAGAGCGACGAAACAGGTAATGACGCGGCGGCGCCAGAGCCGGAAGTTATTGCTTACCGCCCGGAAACAGCAGGTTACCTTATCGCGCCTTATCTGAATTCGACCTACGGATTTGACACCATCGGCACCTGGCACGAACGCCTGGGCGCTTACCAGGGCGGCACGGCCTGGGCGCGAGTCTCAGGCCGTCACGACAGGTATGCAGCCGGACGCTTTGCTTTCAACGTGAATACCACTTTCGTCCAGCTGGGCGGCGATGTCGTCACGCGTCAGTTTGCCGACGGCTGGCATCTGACGGCTGGCCCGATGATGACGCTTGGCCATCAGCGCAGTAACAACAAAGACACCGCGCGCAGCCTGAGGTCGGAACTGTCCGTTGACGTGGGTAAAGTGACCACCAACGCTTACGGCATCGGCGGCTATCTGACGGCATGGAACGACAGCGGCGCTTATCTGGATAACGTTGTGCAGCTTACGCGCTACAGCAACGAGTTCTCCAGCCTGACCCGCGCCAAAATGGACAGCTACGGCGTCGTCGCCTCGGTGGAAACCGGTATCCCGCTGACTTTAGGCGACCGGTTCAGGCTGGAACCCCAGCTACAGGCGATGGGCCAGTACATGAACATCAGCCAGACCTATTCCAGCGGCGTTAAGCTGAAGGATCAGAACCTGATGGTCGCCCGGCTGCGCGAAGGTCTGCGGTTCTATTACGATAATCCCGTGCTGAAGCCTTACCTACAGGCAGACGTGGTGCAGTTTCTGGGCCACACGCCGGGCGTTGATATGAATAACGAAACGATGCGGCCGGACGTACGTCGTGGCTACTGGCAGGCGGGCGCCGGTGTCAGCAGCCAGCTCAATCCGCACTTCAGCGTGTATGCTCAGGTAAAATATGCCCACAGCTTTGGGCCGGGTACGGAAGGCTATACCGGCAACATGGGGATACGTTACAAGTTCTGACCGCTTCAGCGGTTGCTGAAAGGGCCTGCGGGCCCTTTTTTGTTGCGCCAGACGGCTTTTTGAAATTGCTAACGGTAATGAAAATTATTATCATCCGCAGCAATTATAACTCTACCTGCGCGCTTATTGATGAAAACACCTTTCGCTCTTCCTTTTGCCGTTGGGCATTTTACCGGGAAAATTCCCCTGCTGTTACCTGGCTTACTGTTCAGCACGGCCGCGCTGGCAGCGGGCACCGCAAAAGAGCCGACGCTGACCGTAACCGCCGACGGCACCGGCGAGCCAGGCAGCTACAGCCAGGATACCGCGAGCGCGGCCAGCAAAATGCCGCTGCCGCGAAATGAAACGCCGCAGTCCGTCAGCGTGGTTACGCCGCAGGTGATAAAAGATTACCAGGTGAAAAGCGTGAACGACGCCATGAAGTTCGTCAGCGGCGTCAGCCAGGGCAATACGCTGGGCGCGATTGAGGACGGCTTCGTCAAGCGCGGCTTCGGCAGCAACTCCGACGGCTCGATCTTTATCGACGGCGTACGCAGCAACCAGGGGCTGTCGATGGACAGCACCATCGATCATGTGGAAGTGCTGAAAGGCTCGGCCTCGCTGCTGTACGGCATTCAGAATCCTGGCGGCATTATCAACCTGGTCAGCAAAAAGCCGCAGTATGAATGGCACACGCATCTTGCCGGCGAAACCACCAGCGTCGGCGGCGGCGCGGGCAGCGTGGACATCACCGGGCCGCTGGGCGACGGCTTTGCCTTTCGCCTGATTGCCGAGCGCCAGCGCGAGGATTACTGGCGTAATTTTGGCGCTAATGAACATACGCTGCTGTCGCCATCGCTGAGCTGGTATGGCGAAAAAGCCGCTTTCAACATCAGCTATACCGAATATAAGTTTGATATTCCGGTCGATCGCGGCACCGCGTTTATCAATAAAAAACCGGTAAATATCCCCTATAACCAGCGTCTGGACGACAGTGCCAACCACGCCTGGGGGAAAAACAAGCGCCTGAATATCAGCTACGCCTACAGCCTGGATGAAACCTGGGAAACCCATCTCAACTACGCCTGGATGCAGCGTCGCTACGACAGTAACGAAGTCCGCGCTACGGCGGTCAACGCCGCCACCGGCATTGTCTCTCGCCGCGCGGACGCGAACCGCGGCTTCAATCACCAGACCACTTATCTTGCCTGGGACATAGGCGGCAGCCCGCAGATTTGGGGCATGCAGCACGATATTATGCTGGGCGTTGACTACGAGCAGAATGAAACCTACAAGGCCTGGTCCTATCGCGGCAAGGTGTCAAAAACCTTCAACATGTACGATCCGATCTATGGCGAAGAGCCGCCGATCAACGCCAGCACGGTGGCCGATGCGCAGAGCAATCTGCGCACCAACCTTTACAGCCGTTCGCTGTTTGCCAAAGACAGTATCCATCTGACCGATAAATGGATAGCGGTAGCGGGCGCCCGCTATCAGCGCTACACCCAAACCGCCAGCAGCGGCTGGGCCGATCCGCAGAGCACGCTCAACGATCGCGGCGATGCTTTTCTGCCGCAGGCGGGGCTGGTGTATAAGGCGCGGCCCGATCTTTCACTCTACGGCAGCTACAGCAAATCGTTTACCCCTTCAACGCAAACCGATGACGACGGCAACGTCGCCTCGACGGAAAAAGGCACGACTTATGAAGTGGGCGCAAAGTGGCAAATGTTGCCCGCTGTGTCCGCCACGCTGGCGCTGTATCGCATTGACGAGAAGGATATGTCGGTGTTAATCAACGGCAGTACGCGCAACATTCCTGAGGCGCGCTCTACCGGCGCGGAGGTGGAGATCAACGGTGAGCTGGCGCCGGACTGGAACCTGATAGCCACCTATAGCCACGATAAAACGGAAATCGTTGAGGATGACGTTAATCCGGCTAACGAGGGCAATCGGCTGGTCAACGCACCAACCAACAGCGGCAGTCTCTACCTGACGCACGCCATACGTTTCTCCTGGCTACCGGGCGAGGTGCGCGTCGGCGGCGGCGGGCGCTACGTCGGTTCCCGCGCGGGCGACCCGGAAAACAGCTTCACGATGCCGGACTATACGGTGGCGGACGCTTTCGCCGCCTGGGACAGCAAGCTGGTGGGCAAACATACTCAGCTGAAGATCAACGTCAACAACCTGTTTGATAAAGCGTATTACGGATCCAGCGGCGGCAACCTGCGTGTTAGCGAAGGCGCGCCGCGTGAAATCGTGGTTTCCGCATCCGTTGATTTCTGATCGTAATGGGAAACCTCATGAAAAAATGGCCTATCCTGCTGCTGCTGTTAGCCTGCAGCGCGCCGCAGGCAAAAATGCTTACCGATATTTTGCAGCGCAAGGTCACGGTGCCGGACAATCCGCAGCGCATCGTACTGGGCGAAGGACGGCTGCTCTATACGCTGGCGCTGGTGGAACAGGGCAACCCGCTGCGGCGCGTGGCGGGCTGGCCTGGCGATCTGCCGCATTACGATCGGCAGACCTGGGCACGCTACAGTGCCGCTTTCCCCGCCATCAAAAAAATTCCCCTGATTGGCGGTGCTAATCCGGGCCAGCTCAGCGTGGAAAAAATCATCGCGCTGCGGCCGGATTTGGTGATCCTGCCGCTTTACGCCAAAAAGCCTGCGGCGCAGGACAGCACGCTGATGCAGCTGGACGCGGCGGCCATTCCGGTTATCTACGTCGATACGCGGGTAGATCCGCTGAAAAATACCGTACCGAGCCTGAAAATTTTGGGTGAGGCGCTGGGTGACCAGCAGAAAGCGCAGCGCTTTATCGCCTTCTATCAACGGCATATGGCGCTAATTCATGACCGGCTGCGTCAGGCGGCTCCAGTCAGGCCACGCGTGATGCTGCAACTGCATATAGGGCGGCGGGAAGTGTGCTGTACCACGGTGGGACACGGCAATCTGGCCGATCTGCTGGCGTATGCGGGCGGCGACAATATTGCGGCCGGTCAGTTTAGCAGCGTATTTGGTCAGCTAAGCGCGGAGGCGGTGCTGGCTGCCCGTCCCGATTTCTTTCTGGCAACCGGCCTGGGCGATGCGCAGCAGCCGCATCGGCTACAGCTTGGCCCGCAGGTCGCGCCGGCCACGGCAAAGCAAAGTTTTTCGCAGGCGCTGGCGAGCGAGCGGGTTATCGCCCAGCTGGCGGCCATTCGTCAGGGCCGAACCTTAGCCGTGTGGCACAATTTTTATCTGAGCCCGTGGCATCTGCTGGCGGTCGAGGTTATTGCTAAAACGCTGCATCCGCAGCTGTTCCACGATCTGGAACCGGCCGACACGCTGCGTGAAATGAACGAGGAATTTTTGCCGCTGCCGGAAACCGGCACCTACTGGACAAGCGGCGAAAAAAGCGGAAGGTGAAAGAAAAAGCCCGCGGCTGCGGGCTTTTAAACTGACTTGCTAATGCAAACCTGTAGGCTTACTCGTTAATGCGGGGATGCTGGTTAATCAGATGCTTACGCTTCTCTTCCAGCTCGGCGATCTGCTCGCTAATATCTTCGATCTTGCTCTCGATATTGTCGTGATGCTCCTGCAGCAGCTCTCTTGCCTCGGCAATATCAGAGGCGGCAGGCGTTGCACCACGCAGCGGCATATTGGCCGTTTCCTTCATCATGATACCGGTAATCAGACCCACAACCGCTACCACCATCAGATAGTAGGCTGGCATATACAGGTTGGCGGTGTATTCCACCAGCCACGCCGCCAGCGTTGGCGTCAGGCCCGCTACCAGAATAGATATATTGAAGGCGCTGGCCAGCGCGCTGTAGCGAATATGGGTAGGGAACATCGCCGGCAGCGACGAAGCCATTACGCCCGTAAAGCAGTTCAGGATCACCGCCAGCAGCAGCAGACCGGCGAAAATCAGGCCCATCACGTTACTGTTAATCAGCATAAAGCACGGGATCGCCAGCAGCAGCAGCGCAATACTGCCGATAATCACAAACGGGCGACGGCCAAACTTATCGCTCATCAGGCCCATTACCGGCTGCACGAACAGCATACCAATCATAATCGCGATAATAATCATCACGCCGTGATCTTCGGAGTAGTGAAGGTTATGCGACAGGTAGCTGGGCATATAGGTCAGCAGCATGTAGTAG
Source organism: Erwinia aeris (assembly GCF_041224955.1). Lineage (NCBI taxonomy): Bacteria > Pseudomonadati > Pseudomonadota > Gammaproteobacteria > Enterobacterales > Erwiniaceae > Erwinia > Erwinia aeris. The sequence continues at coordinate 27,832 of NZ_JBGFFX010000010.1, forward strand.
GTGACGTTGGTAGACAGCACCAGACCGATACAGGCCAGCAGGCTTTTCCAGTGTTTGGTAGCGATGTCCTTAAACGACACTTTCGGGCCGTCGGCCAGACCTTCGCGATCGCCCTGTTCCAGTTTCTCAACGTGCTGCTGGAACGCAGGCGTTTCTTCCAGCGCGTTACGCAGATAGATGCCGATCAGGCCCAGCGGCAGCGCCACGAAGAACGGAATACGCCAGCCCCAGTCAAGGAAATTCGCTTCGCCGACCACGGTAGAAATCAGCACCACCAGGCCTGCGCCTGTCACAAAGCCGACGATAGAACCGAAGTCCAGCCAGCTGCCCATAAAGCCGCGCTTGCGGTCAGGCGAGTATTCGGCCACAAAAATAGAGGCACCGGTATATTCGCCGCCTACCGAGAAGCCCTGCGCCATTTTACACAGCAGCAGCAGGATGGGCGCCCAGATGCCGATAGAGGCATGAGAAGGTATCAGGCCGATACAGAAAGTACTGACCGACATAATGACAATGGTAATGGAAAGGATTTTCTGACGACCATACTTATCGCCCAGCGCGCCAAAGAACAGGCCGCCAAGCGGGCGGATCAGGAAAGGAACGGAGAAGGTCGCCAGCGCGGCAATCATCTGCACGCCAGGGTCGGCGCCGGGGAAAAATACCTGGCCCAGCGCATAGGCGACAAAGCCGTATACCCCAAAGTCAAACCACTCCATAGCGTTACCGAGCGACGCTGCGGTAATGGCTTTGCGTAACCTGGCATCATCAATGATCGTTACGTCTTTTAAGCCAATCGGCTTAACACGCTTCCTACGTAGCTTCATATAAAGCACCCTGTAATTGACTGTTTCCCGGAAAAATCTTCCGCTCCGCTCGCGCCGCCGCAGCGGGAAAGCAGAGCGAATAGCGTACGGGCTTTCGCCCTGTCGACGGAGATAAGTAGCAAATTTGTTCGTTCGTTAACAAATATCCGTCTGCTTTCAGTATATCGTTTCTGCGCTGTGTAACATAATTTCTACCTGAAATTAGATTGTGTAACCAGCGGTTAACGGACGCAACCGCGCCCTCGACGCAGCCGAAAACGCCAGAAAAATTCACGGCGAAGGCCAGCCAGGTGAGGGGGAATAAGAAGACATTGCCCACTTTTTTATAATGAGATTAAGTCAGGCTACCTGCCAATATTAGTATTGCGCCTGCTGGCTCGATCGGTAATACTGCCGTTCGCAGTCTTGCGGGGGGGTAATGAATAATAAAAAACACGTTCATTTTAAAAACTATTGGCTGGAAAGCACAGAAGCTAATTTAAAATTCTTCCGGCCTCAGCAAACTTTTCTCCTTAATAACGGTAGGGTTTATTCACAAAAACAGATAAAGCCTGAGAGTGGAGAAATTACAGACAAAACAGGGTCTGAAGAACGCGCTTTGCTAATGGCTAAGTGGCCAGGCTTGATGCGAATGAAAGTTATTCAATGTATTGATAACATTAGGTTTATATTAAAGTATCGCTTCCTGAAATATCAGCGAAAAAGCTATTGGGATATATATCAGGAGCACCAGCAGGTTTCGTCTCAAATTATCACAATGCTGGCCAGGATTAATGAACGGACGAAAGCCCGGTACGAAGAGGCAGGGATAACCCATAGCGAACAAAAAACGTTCCCCGAAGACGACGCCGTCAGGATTGCATTGCGGGCGGCGCTAAAGCTACGCAAATGAAATTGAAAATCGTTACGCTTTTCCGCCGTCGGCGTTAATTTAGCCTGTATCCGACTATTTAAACCAGCGGGCGTTGACCTTCCTGCTGCATCCAGGACATAAATAGCCGGTTGTCCATTGGGCGGGCGTAATAATATCCCTGAATAAATACTACTCCGCGCGCCTGCAGATAATGAAGCTGAGTGGCGTTTTCTACGCCCTCCGCCACAATCTTCAGCCCCAGCTTGTGGCTTAGCGTGATGATGGCGTCCAGCACCGGCGCTTCGCCCGTGGTTGATTCGATGGCATTGACGAAGCCGCGGTCGATTTTCAGGTAATCCAGCGGGAAGGTTTGCAGATAAGAGAGCGAGCAGTGGCCGGTGCCAAAGTCATCAATGGCGATATGGATACCTTCATTACGCAGCAGCTGGAGCTTTTGCACGACGTCTTCTCCGTCGGAAAGCAGGCTGCGCTCGGTCAGTTCCAGCGTGATATCCGGTCGATGTATCGCCATGCCACGAGCAAAATAGCGGATATCCTCGACAAAATCGTCGTGCTGGACGTGCGCGGCGGCCACGTTAAGCGCCAGACGGAAATCCGGCGGCAGACTCCACTGTTTGGCATCCTCCAGCACCAGCTCCATCAGATGGCGGGTCAAAGGTATGATCATCTCTTCCGCTTCCGCCGCGGTGATAAACATATCTGGCCTTACCCAGTGGCCGTCGGGCCGCTGCCAGCGCATCAGCACTTCAGCGCCGCTGGCTTTACCTGTAACCATATGATAAACAGGCTGATAATTAACGGAGAATTCGCGATGCAGTATGGCTTTCCGCAGCTGGTCGCGGGGAGAAAGCTTACGTTTCAGCCAGTTGTTGGTCACGGTCATCAACAGCAGCGACAGGATCAGCGCCATCGGCACGAAGGTAAACAGACCCTGACGCCAGGTAAAGGCAATATCGCTGGCGGGCGAGGTCACCTCGACGCCGATAGGGTAGCGGCTGGAACGTTCGCTGAGCGTCACGGGCTGGAGCAGTCCCGACGGCTGATTGCCGTTTGCGCCGCTGCGCAAGGCGAAGCCGCCACCGAACTGTAGCCGGATACTGTTATGCTGGCTTTTGCCGACCGCGCTCATCACATCCAGCAAATACTGGCCGTCAACGATCACAAAAGCGCCGGAATGCGCGGGCGTATCGTGCATAAAAATCACGGCGGGCCTGTCTCTCACCGCCCAGGTTTGGCTTAACGAAAGCATCCACTTCGCTTTTCGATCCGTCGGCGGCTGACGCTGAATAACGGTAGCGATATCGTTATGTATCCCGCCGAATGCGGAAGAGCAGGTTATGCGACCCTCACGCATAACGCCTATTGAGCGAAAATAGGGAGACAGCGCCGCATACTTTCTCAGCTCGTCATTGATCTCTTCGCAGGGTCTTTTCGGAAACGCCTGAAGTTCGTCAAGGGTATCCCAGGCCCGGTCGCCGATTGCTTCGGCATGCGCCAGCAGCATACCCGCCGTCGCCGCCTGCTGGCGCTTAACGATCTGTCTGGCGTCGATAAAAGTAAAGATCAGACAAAGGAGCAGCGGCACTATGCCAGCGACCGCCAGCAGCACGCCTCTTTTTTCACTGCTTCTTTTCGGCCGATCCATTCATTGTCCTCTGTTAGCGGCATCCCTGCGCCGCCTGAAAAGGTAAAGGTAGCATGGCGCGGAAAAAAAAATCAGGTGCGCCGTCGCTTAGCTAATTTTATGCAATTTATTCTCAGATTGATCGTTTCCGCCATACGTTTCTTCTGTGTCAGGATGCCCTGGCCCGGCTTCGGGCTTCCATCACGCTGTATTCAGGAGGATTTTATGAGTGGCGCACTGCATTCCGCCGAATCGCTTCGCGCGCGAATTACCGACGCGGAGTGGCAGGCTCGCGTCAAACTGGCCCAGTGTTACCAGCTGGCCGCGCGGCTGCGCTGGACCGATCATATCTACACCCACTTTTCGCTGCGGGTGCCGGGCGACAAGCCGCATTTCCTGATCAACGCTTACGGACAAACCTTCGACGAAATTGCGCCGGAAACGCTGGTGAAAGTCGATCTGGACGGCGAAATCATTGACGATCCTGTCGGCTCAGGCATCAACCCGGCTGGCTACGTTATCCACAGCGCTATTCACCGCGCCCGCCCGCACACGCACGCCGTGCTGCATACCCATACGGCGGCGGGCATTGGCGTGGCGGCGCAGAAAAACGGTCTGCTGATGATTTCGCAGCACAGTATGCGTTTTTACCGCAGGCTGGCCTATCACGATTACGAAGGCATCGCGCTGGATCTGGATGAACAGCAGCGTATCGTCACCGACCTGGGCGATCTGAACGCGCTGATCCTGCGTAATCATGGCCTGCTGACCTGCGGTGAAAATCTGGAAGAGGCCTTCTACAACCTTTATTACCTGGAAAGAGCGTGCGTGGCGCAGCTGGCGGCCCAGTCTGGCGGCGCAGAGCTGAGCATTGTGCCCGACAGCGTGGCCGAAAAAGCCGCGCGGGTTTTTGATAACGGCATAAAAAATAAAAAGTATCTGCTGCACTGGGATGCCTATATTCGTCAGCTGGCGCGTAACGCGCTTTAAGGAAAAAAGATGAAAGCGGGAAAAAGCGCGCTGGCGCTGCTGCTGGGCATAAGCCTGATAGCCAGTGCGGCAAAAGCGGAAAAAGTGACGCTGGTACTGGGCGACCAGGCGCGGAATCTACGGTCGCTGGTGGAGGCTTCCGGCGTAATGAAAGACGCGCCTTATGACTACCGTTGGGCCAACTTTCAGGGCGCCGCGCCGCTGTTTGAAGCCCAGCGGGCTGGCGCAGTGGATACCTCTTACGCGGGCGACCTGCCGGTGCTGATGGCGGCCTCGGGCGGCGTCGATCTGAAAATTATCGCCACCAACGTGGGCGACAGCGCGAGCAATGGACTGATCGTACCCGCTGATTCACCGCTGCACAGCGTCAGGGATCTGGCAGGAAAAACGGTGGTGGTCTCCTCCGCACGCGGCAGCATCTCGCAGCATTTGCTCTATGAAGCGCTGGAAGAGGCCGGAGTGCCGCAAACGGCGGTTTCCGTACGCTTTGTTCTGCCGACCGACGCCAGCGCCGCCTTTAATTCCGGCCAAATTGCCGCCTGGGCCACTTTCGATCCCTATCTGGGCATTGCTGAACAGCACGGCGCGCGGCTGCTGCGCGACAGCAAAGGGCTGACCACCTCGCTCTCATTTGTCACCGCTACCGGCAGCTCGCTAAAAGATCCGCAAAAGCGGTTGGCTATCGCCGATTTCGCGCGCCGACTGGCGCAGGCTCGCGCCTGGGGGATAGCGCATCCGGTTGAGTATAATAAGGTTTATTCGTCGCTGACTCGTCTGCCGCCGGAAGTGTCGAAAGGCATTACCGGCCGTATTTCTCATGGCATACGGCCGGTTACGGCAGAGGATATCGCTAAAGTTCAGCAGGTTGCCGATCTCTTCTCCTCGCTGGCTATCTTGCCCAACAAGGTTGAGGTGCGGGCAATAACCGATACCAGCGTCTTTGACGCGCGCTGACGACTATTTTTGCAGTTTGGGTTTTGCCGTCCTCGGCGGTCTGCCGTTGCCCAGCAGGATCGCCAGTTTGCTGCCGCCCGGCGTGGTCTCCATCAGGATTTTACACACGCTCGTGAGCGGTACGGAGAGCAGCATTCCTACCGGCCCCAGCAGCCAGCCCCAGAAAATCAGCGACAGGAACACAACCAGGCTGGAAAGCCCCAGCCCTTTTCCCATCACGCGCGGCTCCAGCATATTGCCAAACACCATATGGATCGCGCTGAAAAGCGCTGCGACCAGCGCCGCTTCATACACGCCGTTTAGCAGCAGCGCCTGTAGCGTGGGCGGAATACCGGCAATAATAGGGCCGATATTGGGAATATAGTTTAAAACGAACGCCACTACGCCCCACATTAGCGCGAACTGCACATCCAGCAGCATCAGCACCAGCCAGACGGAAAACCCGGTAATCAAGCTAATCAGCGTTTTCAGCGCCAGGTAATGGGTAACGCCTTTCAGCGCTTTATGCAGCCCGGCGATGCGAATTTTAGGATTGATCAGCGCGAAACGCAGCTTGTAGGGCAGGTGATGCACTTCAAACAGCATAAACACCACTGTCATAATCAGCAGCACCAGGTTGGTCAGCGCGCCGGAAAACTGGCTGAGGATCAGCGTCGCCATGCCCATAATGGCGTTGGGATCGAGCCGCGCCGCCAGGCTGTTGGTAGAAAGATTAATATGAAAAGGCGCGGCAATATGTTGAAGCTGCGCCAGCCTTTGCGTCATTTGCTGCTGAAGCTGCGGATAAACGGTAGAGAACTCATCCGCCGAACCGGCAATCATCGCCACCAGCAGCCCGAATGCAACCAGCACCGCCGCGATCACCAGGCTGATAGCCATACCGCGCCGGACGCCGCGCCGCATCAGGATGGTAACCAGCGGGTTTAAAATAATGGCCAGAAACAGGGCCAGTAAAAAGGGAACCAGGATAGCCGATGCCGCCTTGATGCCGGCTAAAACCACGACCAGCGTCGCCATTTTTAGCAGCATATTCTGCCCCATCTTCTCCTGCTGTGGTGCGTTCATTCCTTCTCCTTCAGGCTTTTTGTGATTAAGTGTAGCGACTGTTTTCCGGCAGGCTTCTGATTTCAGGAAAGGTCTCAGAACCGGGATATTTTGTTCAACGCAGAGCAGGATACGTCAGCAATAGCTGGTCTGGCTGCAGGCCGTGTTAAAAATAGCGTGCCGCATAATTTATGCACTGGCCGCCTGCGGGCCGGGAAATCAGGTTATAGTTATTATTCATGTCATTTCGGACAGGATATTCTTCGCTATGCCTGAACAACCCGCCCCGGAGGCTCCGGGCGCTTTACGTCTGAATCTGCGCATCATTTCCGTTGTGATTTTCAATTTCGCCGCTTATCTGACTATTGGCCTGCCGCTGGCAGTGCTGCCTGGCTATGTCCACGATGTGATGGGCTACAGCGCATTTTGGGCTGGATTAGTGGTAAGCCTGCAATATTTCGCCACGCTGGTCAGTCGTCCGCACGCGGGGCGCTTTGCCGACCTGCTGGGCCCGAAAAGAGTCGTGGTGGCTGGGCTTTGCGGCTGTCTGATCAGCGGGCTGTGCTATGCGCTTGCCGCGTTAACCGCAACGCTCCCGATGGTTAGCCTGCTTTTGCTTTGCTTTGGCCGGATCGTGCTTGGCATAGGGCAAAGTTTTGCCGGAACCGGCTCCACGCTTTGGGGCGTCGGCGTAGTGGGATCGCTTCATATAGGACGCGTAATTTCCTGGAACGGCATTTTCACCTATGGCGCGATGGCGATTGGCGCGCCGCTGGGCGTGGGCATTTATCGCTGGGGCGGCCTGCTGTTGCTGGCCGGCGTGGTAACGGCTATCGCGCTGCTGGCGGTGCTGATGGCGCTGCCACGACCTGCCGTCAAAAGCAGCAAGGGCAGACCGCTGCCTTTTCGCGCCGTGCTGGGCAAGATCTGGCGCTTCGGTACCCTTTTGGCGATGGGATCCGCCGGCTTTGGCGTGATCGCTACCTTTATTACGCTCTTCTACCAGGACAAAGGCTGGGACGGCGCGGCTTGGGCGCTGACGCTGTTCAGCGGCGCTTTTGTCGGTACGCGCCTGTTGTTTCCCAACGCCATTAACCGGCACGGTGGACTGATGGTGGCGGCGGTCTGCTTTGCGGTAGAAGCCGTCGGTTTATTTCTGGTCTGGGGTGCGGCGGATCCGTGGATGGCAAAGCTGGGCGCGCTGCTGACCGGTGCCGGCTTCTCGCTGGTTTTCCCGGCGATTGGCGTGGTGGCGGTGAAGGCCGTGCCCGCGCAGAATCAGGGCAGCGCGTTGGCAACCTATACGGCCTTTATGGATCTTGCGCTGGGCATCACCGGGCCGCTGGCCGGGCTGGTAATGAGCTATGCCGGCGTCCCGGTTATTTATCTGGTTAGCGCGCTGCTGGTCTGTCTGGCGATGTTGCTGACGTTGAAGGCCCGTCATGCAACAGCGGAAAGCGCCTGAGCAGCATTTCCGTTGCGCAGGGCGCCAGATACGGTTGAACATTGTAAATATTATGCAAAAGACTTTTTGATCAGGCGCCAGGGCGCGGCGTTGAGTGGCTGTCGATGATGCATGTTGCGCAGGAAGGTTGTTGATAACGCTCGTCACGCGGAAAGCTGTCGACGCCGCGTGCTGCGTGGGAAAGCTGTTGATACCGCAAAAGCGCTAAAAAAAGGGCGGTCATCAGACCGCAAGATACGACACAGATAAAAGAGAGGGAATCAGGGGCAGAGCGCAGCCACAGCACCGGGCCGCGCGCTAAAAAATTTTATGCCTGCAACAGCTGAATGCTTTGACGGATTTCCCGCTCAATATCCGCAGCGCGCCAGTTTTCCATAACAGAAGAAAAAGGTTCCAGCGCGTACACGCCCCGATACCCCATGCGTTCCAGGCGCTGTACCTGAGCCACGCTTCTCAGCAGGTCACCTTCACTCAGCATAATGCGTTCTTCGTCGGTCAGTTCCGCCGTTGGCCTTGTATCTTCGACGCCCGAAAGGTGGACCAGGCCAATATTGTCGATATCGATCCCGCTTTCAAATTCCGCTTCCGCCTTTTCGTACAGATGATGGTGGAAGGTATCCACTAACAGGCGGAAAGGCACGTTGGCATCGCGGATTAGCGCCTGGGCGTGGACGGCGGAACGCAATGAACTGATCGGAAAGCCGAGAGGCTCAACCAGGCCTTCAATGCCATATTGCTCAAACAGCGGCGCCAGTTTTTTCAGCGCGCTGATAGTTTCTTCCGCAGAAATTGGCGTACCGTCATTTAACGGACAGAGCACCAGCGCTTTTGCGCCTACGCCCCTGGCGTCCTTCAGCAGCGCTTCCGTTTTTGCCAGCAGGGCTTCGTCCACCTGGTTGAAAGGATAGACAGCGTTGATGGTAACAATTTCCAGACCGTATCGCTGCGCCAGCTCGCGCACCTCTTCGTGGCTCAGATTGTCCGTCACCTTGCCGCTGGACATATCGTTGCGCAGCTCAACCTTATTCAGACCGAGCCCGTGAACCAGTTTGAAAAATTGCTCAATGCCAAGGCCGGGAGCAATTTTACGGTTAATACAGATACGGGTTGGATCAATCGCCATCTTGCAGCTCCTGCAAAGTAAAAGAGATAAATGTCGGACTGTTGGCAAGGGCTTTGCCTGGCCTGCACCATCAGCAATCAGACCAGCCCCGATAACCTGAACTTTCAGCCTGTACCGCGACCTGTCGAACGTTGTGTAACAGAAGAACATTTATTTCATTAGTGGGGAATGATGAAACTTAAATTTTTAGATCTTCCTCGCAAAATTTCGTTTTGAGCAGGCTTTATACATGAAATCCCGCTCCTTCCGGAGCAAGTGAAATCAAATGAATGCGCGAGGAAAAAAGCCTCTATTAAAGCTCCTGGCCCCCATCACAACTGGATTCTTTATTTTAACGCTCCGCGCTGACGCAGCATAAAATCAGCTGGCAGCGCAAAAAGAAAAATGCGATCTATGCCGCTAAAAACAGATTTTCTAAAGTGGAATATTTGAAAAATTTATTCCAATATAATAGTGTCTTTGCACGCATTCGGGAGTTGTCCGGTTGGGCCGTCCGCTAAAAGGCAGCCGCCCACAGGGAATACCACCATTTAAGAGGCCAGAACATGACTATTACAGGAAACTTTATCGGCGGAAAAACGTCTTTGAGCGCCAGTAACGAAACAATTCCGGTTTACGATCCGGCGACCGGCAAACCGGTGCGTGAGGTGACGCAAAGCACGGCACAAGAGGTCGCTCACGCCATCGAAGTCGCGCATAACGCCTTTGAAGGCTGGTCCCGCACATCACCGCTGCGCCGCGCCCGCGTCCTGTTTAATTTCAAGGCCCTGATGGAGCAGCATCGCGACGAGCTGGCTGCGCTAATCGTTAGCGAGCACGGTAAAGTCTGGTCAGACGCGCTGGGAGAACTGACGCGCGGTATGGAAGTCGTGGAGTTTGCCTGCGGTATTCCTCATTTGATTAAAGGCGAAAATTCGGCGGACGTCGCGACAGGCGTGGACAGCTATTCGCTGATGCAGCCGCTGGGCGTCGTCGCCGGCATTACGCCTTTCAACTTCCCGGCGATGGTGCCGCTGTGGATGTTCCCTATCGCGCTGGCCTGCGGCAACACCTTTGTGCTTAAGCCGCCGGCGCTGGATCCCTCCGCCTCCGTGCGTATGGCTGAACTGCTGACGGAAGCCGGCCTGCCGGATGGCGTCTTTAACGTTATTCACTGTTCCAATGAAGATGCTGAACAGCTTTATACCGATCCGCGCGTTCAGGCCGTCAGCTTTGTTGGCTCTTCGGGCGTGGCAGAACATATTTATAAAACCGCAAGCGCACATGGCAAGCGCGTGCAGGCCTTCGGCGCGGCCAAAAACCATGCGATTGTCATGCCGGACGCGGATTTAGACGCCACGGTCAATGCCATTATGGGCGGTGCCTTTGGTTCTGCGGGCGAACGCTGCATGGCGCTGCCGGTAGTGGTCGCGGTGGGCGATGATACGGCCGATAAGCTGATTGCCGCGCTGACGCCGCTGGTCAAGGCTCTGCGTGTCGGGCCCGGCATGCAGAAAGGCAGTGAAGAAAACGAAATGGGGCCGGTAGTTTCCGCCGCACACCAGAAAAAAGTGCTGGGTTATATCGACAAAGGGGTAGAGGAAGGCGCGAAACTGGTTGTCGATGGGCGTAATTTCCAGGTGCCGGGCTATGCGGAAGGTTACTACGTAGGCGGAACGCTTTTTGATAACGTCACTGCCGATATGGTTATCTGGCGCGAAGAGATTTTTGGCCCGGTGCTGAGCATCATGCGCGCGCCGGATTACGAGACGGCGCTAAAACTGGTTAACAGCCATGAGTTCGGCAACGGCAGCGCGATCTTTACCAGTAACGGTCATACAGGTCGCGACTTTGTACGCGAGGTGCAGGCGGGCATGGTAGGCGTTAACGTACCGGTTCCCGTACCGATGGCATTCCACAGCTTCGGCGGCTGGAAGCGTTCCGTGTTTGGTGCGCTGAACGTTCATGGGCCGGACGGCGTGCGTTTCTACACCCGAATGAAAACCGCGACCGTTCGTTGGCCGAGCGGACAAAAGACCGTTTCTGAATTTAGTATGCCAACGCTGGGATAACGCATAAGGAGGAGCACCATGTCATTGCTGTCCAAAGCACAACGTCCGGATGCGCAGGGACGTATCCAGCAGATTACGCCGGAAAGCGCAAACTGGCGCTATGTCGGCTTCGAGGCCTGGCAGCTGAAAAAGGGCCAGACCCTGCAGCTGGAAAGCGGCAGTCAGGAGCTGTGCCTGGTGCTGGTGGCCGGGCTGGCGTCGGTAAAAACCCGCGACGCAGAGTTTCCGGATATCGGCAGACGCATGTCGCCTTTTGAACGCACGCCGCCTTACTCCGTTTACGTGCCGCATAACGATCGGGTAGAGGTTCGGGCCGATTCCGATCTGGAACTGGCGGTCTGTCGCGCGCCTGGCAAGGGTAACCTGCCGGCACGCCTGATTGCGCCTGGTGACGTGGGCGTGGAGAGGCGCGGCAAAGGGCGCAATAAACGGCTGGTGCATAATATTCTGCCGGATGACCAGCCCGCTGACAGCCTGCTGGTGGTCGAGGTTTATACCGACGAGGGCGATACCAGTTCTTATCCCAGCCATAAGCACGACAGGGAGGATTCAGAAACCGAAACCTATCTGGAGGAAACCTATTACCACCGTTTTAATCCGGAACAGGGCTTTGCGATGCAGCGAGTCTATACCGACGACCGCTCGCTGGATGAGTGCATGGCGGCCTATAACCACGATGTGGTAATGGTGCCGCGAGGCTACCATCCGGTGGCGACTATCGCCGGTTACGACAATTATTACCTGAACGTAATGGCCGGGCCGGTTCGCCTGTGGAAATTCAGCTGGGAAAAAGATCATGCCTGGGTAAACAGCGAAGATTACCCGCGTAAAGAAGGTTAAGAACCCTTTCGGGTGGCCGCTCGCCACCCGTTTTATCTTTTCACCGTGGCTTCCGGCTATTTTACCTCTTCCTGTTGTGCTTGCTGGCGTAATCATCAAGCCTGACCTTTCTGACTGTTCTGGCCATCCTGACCGTTTTGACCGTTTTTCCGCTAAACGATATGGCTTGCCGGTACGGGTCACGCACTCAGTCGCTCCTGGTCGTGTTTGAGCCGTGTCGGTCAGGGATAATGAATATAAATATGTCGGCACAGGCTATCGGTATCAAAATACTGCGTCACAACTTTGACAGCATGGCGATACGCAGGGCTAATATTTATTCTTTCCTGAAGCCAGCCTCTGCAGCTGGCTGCTCTCTGGATAAGATGCCAGAAATAGCGGCCTCAGGTTAATTGCTACCCGGTTTTAGCTGTACGAATTTTTCAGCCGGACTGACTTTCCTGCACGTCTGGCGTTCCTTTGATGGTGTTAAACACAATATTCAGCAGCACGGCAACCACGCAGGCGGCGCTAATGCCGGAGTGGAAAATCGTTCTGATCCAATCCGGGAAGCAATCGTAAAACGTGGGCATCACAATGGGGATCATGCCAAACGCAATAGCCGTTGCTACCACTACCAAATTCATCGTGTCTTTATAATCGACTTTTGCCAGCGTACGAATACCGGATGCCCCCACGGTACCAAACAGTACCACGCCCGCACCGCCCAGTACCGGAGCCGGAACGGCTGCGACTATCCGACCCAGCACGGGCAGACAGCCAAGCAGCACCAGGATAATGCCGCCCGCCGCCACTACATAGCGGCTTTTGATGCCGGTAATGGCAACAAGACCAATGTTCTGTGCAAATGCGCTTTGTGGAAAGGAGTTAAACAGCGGCGCGAGCGCGCTGGCTAACATATCCGCCCGCAGACCGCTGGCGATACGTTTGCCGTCGACCTCCGTGTCGATAATCTCGCCAATAGCGATCAGTCCGGCAGTGGTTTCCGTCAGCAGAACCAGCACGATAAGCGTCATGGACAGAATGGCCGCTACGTTAAAAACCGGCAGCCCAAAGCTGAGGATACCCGGTAGCGCTATCATCTCGCCGTGCAGGACATCAGTAAAATGCGCTTTGCCGCTGACAAAGGCAAACAGCGTGCCCAGAACTATTGCCGCCAGAACGGCCAGTCTTTTCATCGCGGCATTACCCACGCGATGAAAAAGCAGCACCAGACCTAAGGTCAGCGCGGCCAGCCCGATATTGCCTGGCGATCCCCATTCCGGCGCGTCGGCATCGCCACCCATCGCCCAGCGGGCGGCAACCGGCATCAGCGACAGACCGATGACCGTAATCACCGTCCCGGTAACGACGGGAGGGAAGAAGCGGATGACATGAGCAAACAGCGGCGCAATCAGCAGGCCAATCAGCGACGAGGCTATTACTGCACCAAACACTACCGGTAAGCCACCGTCTCCCGCCACCAGCGCCATCATGGTCGCCACGCCCGCAAAAGAGACGCCCTGTACCAGCGGCAAACGGGAGCCAAAGAAGGGCACGCCCAGCGCCTGCAATAAGGTGGCACAGCCGCTGACAAACAGCGCAGCCGTGACCAGCATGCCCAGTTCGGCAGCATGCAGCCCCGCTGCCGAGCCGATAATCAGCGGCGGCGCGATAATGCCGCCATACATCGTCAATACGTGCTGCAATCCCCAGACAAAGGATTTGCCTACCGGATAAAGTGTATCTTCTGGCCTGACGCGATCGATGCTCATAACAGTTGTCCTTTATCGGGGAGTAGCCCCGTTACTGTCTGCCTTGCAGGCCGCGATTTCACACTGCCTGCGGAAGAAATGCTGCGGCGGCAGCGAGGTGGCAAAGCGACAGACCACCAAAGCGCAGCCGGACGGCACGATAATCCGTTTACCGGCTATGCCAGACGCCGTGCCGATGGCCAGCGGCACGGCATACCAGCACATGCTCCAGGCCAAAGAGGGTCGGGTGTCCGGCGGGCAATACCCGATCGACAGGCGGCGCAGAAACCGGAAGCGGTTCAGGACGAGCGACAGAAGCGTTCATTAATGTATCTCCCTTACGGCCGGGAACGCACCCGGCTACGATTCGAAGGCGTACAGATCTACAGCTTTGCCATGTTTTGCCACAGCCTGGCTGCGGCTTTGCGCGCCCGCGCATAGAGCGGTGCAATGTCGGAGGGGAACTGACGATCTTCATAGACCAGCCGGCCGGCGATAATGACGCTGTGCACCGCCGCGCTGTTAAGTCCAAAAGCCAGATGCCCGGCGAGATTTTCCGCCTGCAACGGCGTCGGTGAAACGTAGTCGCAGATGGTCAAATCGGCGGTATAGCCCGCCGCCAGCTGACCAAAAGGTTGGGCAAAATTACGCTCCAGCAAAATATTGCCGTTATGCAACATGCGCAAAAAGCTGTCAGGCCAGAGCGGGCCGCCCGCGTCCCGGTGTTTGAAATAAGCAAATTTCAGCTCCTCAAACATGTCGGCACCGATACCGTCGGTGCCAAGCGCCGCCAGCTGGTAATCAGCCAGATGATGGTTGTAGCCGACATGATTGTTCATGTTGGATCGCGCATTGTGCGCCAGGCAGGCGCTACGCTGGTTCAGCAACGCAATCTCATCGGCCGAGAGCCAGAGTCCATGGGCGATAAGCGTTTTCTCATCCAGCAGGCCGAATTTATCAAGGCGGGCAATAGGATCCATGCCGTATCTGTCGTGACTGTGTGAAACATCGTAACGATCTTCCGCTACGTGGATATGCAGGCCGCGCCCCGTTTCCTGCTTCGCTTCGGCCAGCATCGTCAGGCCGCTGTCCGGCACGGTGAAGGGAGCGTGCGCGCCGATATGGCATTCCACCAGGCGCTCTTCCAGGCTATCGTTTCGCCGGGCGTCAATCAGCCGGGCAAAATCGATATTTTCCGCGATGCCTGCTTCCAGCTCCTTCAGGCCGCCGTTGCGATCCGTGGTTTCAAAACAGGTCATGCCGCGCAGTCCGGCTTCAATAAAGCCGCGCCGCAGGATCGCCAGCGATCCTTTGATAAGATTTGGCGAAGCATGATGATCGATAACCGCAGTGCAGCCGTGGCGGATGGCCTCCAGCGAACAGATCAGGCCGCTGTAATAGAGCGACTCTTCATCCAGTGCGCGATCCAGCCGCCACCAGAGGTTTTTTAACGTAGAGATAAAGTCCGGGCAGGGCGCTATCGGCGCCATGATCCCCCGCGAGAGGCCGGAGTAAAAATGATTATGCGCACAGACCAGCCCTGGCATAACCAGTTTGCCGTGCAGATATTTGCATTGCGCATGAGGATAATCCGCCGACAAATCGCCGCCGACGGCAATAATTTTTTCGCCATCGATGGCGATATCACCGTTTTCGACAACCCGGGCGGGATTGAAATTTATTAGGGTGCAGTTTTTTAGCAGCAGCATGGTTATTCCTCCACTCTGCTCAGCAGATAAGAATGCTGCTGACGCGTGTAGCTGATGATGCGGGCCATTGTCTTTAAGTCTTCAGGCAGCGCTTCCGTGATTTCGCCCCGGTCGTCAACGTTTAGCTGCCAGACACGGTTGTTCAGGCGTAGCCGCACGCTCTGCTTATCCAACAAAAATCCGGGGTTGCTGCTGTTGTCAAAATCATCCTGACGACTGAACAGGGTAATCTTGTCCTGATAAGGTTTGCCCCGCCACGGGCAGAACTGTGCGCAGTTGCCGCATTCGTTGCAAAGCGCATCCAGATGCAGGATCTGTTGACGACTGCTGAAACCCGGCACGGCAAGCGCGACGTTGGCACGGTTTGGACAGACATCAACGCAGCGCGCACAGACGTAGTTGCATTCCAGGCATCGGGCCGCTTCCTGCCTGGCAAAAGCTTCCTGGTCGTCTGCATCAATCTGCCGTACGGCAACAATGCCGCGTCGCTGATAAATGGTGAGGGGATTGCTGTTCAGCCAGCGCTTGTGCTCGTCGTCGCAGTGGATATTTTCCCGCTGGAGGATAGTGCGGGTCGCTTTACGGGCGTCGCCAATTGCGGCCACGACCGAAGCGGGGCCGCTCTGTACGTCGCCGATTAAAAAAACGTTCGGCAGGCTGGTTTCCAGCGTATGCGGGTCAACGTCAACCTGCCCGGAAGCGGAGAGCGGCAGGCCGATTTGCCGGAGTATTTCGCCGTCCGGTTTTTCTCCGGTAGCGGCTATCAGGGCGTCAAAGCGTTGGTTCAGCGTTTGTGATGTGGCTAACGGACGACGGCGCCCCTGTGAGTCAGGCTCGCCGGGCTGCATCACTCGCAGCGTCAGGCCTCCGTCAGGCGTAAAAGTTTCCGGATTCACCAACGTCATAAACTGCACGCCATCCTGCCTGGCTTCCGCTATCTCTTCCGGCCAGGCGGGCATATCCCGCTCTTCCCGACGATAAAGCAGCGTTACCGATCGCACGGCTGGCACCTTCAGCGCGGCCCTGGCGCAGTCCATTGCCGTATTGCCCGCGCCGACTACCGCCACATCGCCCTGAATAGCCGGATCGACTCGCTGCTGGTTAAATTGCTGCAAAAAGCCAAAGGCGTCGAACACGTGCGGATTGCCGCCTGCCAGCGACAGCGCGTTGCTTTTTCTCGCGCCAATACCTATGCAGATCCAGCGGAAGCCCTGCTGACGAAGCTGCTCAAGCGTCAGATGAGGGTCACAGTTGAAAACGAACCTCACGCCGTGGTCGGCAATAAACTGAATGTCCTGCTCAATCAGGTGCGCCGGAATGCGAAAACGCGGCACGATATGCTGCACGATGCCGCCTGGCGTGGCTTCCCGCTCAAACAGCGTAACCGGATGGCCCGCCCGCGCCAGAAAAAAGGCGGCGGCAAGCCCTGCCGGGCCGGCACCCAGGATCGCAACGGGGTGTTTATCGCCCGAGCCTGCCGGTTTGTGCCAGCGTTGACGATAGGTCTCCCAGCCTTTTTCCAGCACAATTTTTTTGATACGCCGAATATTCAGCGCATTGTCGTAATCCAGTCGGGTGCAGTTGTTCTGACACTGATGGTCGCAAATATGGCCCGTAATGGCCGGTAGCGCATTGCGTTGATAGATAAGATCCAGTGCCTCGACATAACGGCCTTCTCCCGCCAGCCGCAGGTATTCCGGAATATCCTGATGAATAGCGCAGGCGGTGACGCAGGGCGCGACATAGCAATCCGTCAGCGGCAGCGGGCCGCCTACGTCTATCTGCTCGCGAGATTTCCATGACTTTTGCGCCCATTGGGCGGACAGGGCATCATCAGCCAGCTTTTGCAGCCCGGCAACATCGATGCACTGGCGTTCCCAGCCCTGACTGTTTTCCAGGATTTGCGCGCAGGTCTTCAGCCGCAGATAGCCGCCGGGCTTGAGCAGGTCGGTAGCCAGGGTGATCGGTTGGATGCCAGTCGCGAAAATATCGGCGATATTGTACTGGCTGGCACCGCCCGAATAGGAGATGGGCAGCCTGCCGGCGAAATGGGTTGAAAGCAGCGCCGCAACGTTAATCGATAGCGGATAGAGGGCGCGCCCCGACATATACATCTCTTCGCCCGGCAGGCGATGCTTATGATTACGAGCGCCCAGCGTATTGGTCAGTTTTACACCGAAAGTCCGCTGTTTTTCCCGCCCCAGCGCCATTAATCTTTCAAGCATTCCCAATGCTTGCCCAAGCGGCAGATCGTGGCTGAAAGACGCCTCGTTCAACTCGATATAGTCAAAACCATTGTTATCGAGGATCTGACGCACGCGCTGATATCCCAGCAGCGTGGGATTCAGCTTAACAAAGGTGTGCAGCTGCTTCTCTGTCAGCATATAGCGACAAATAGACTCGATTTCGTCAGGCGGGCAGCCATGCATGGTGGAAAGCGTCACGCTGTTGACCATGCGGCTGGAAATGCGTGCGGGCAACGCCTGTAAATCAGCGGGCTGGGCTTTTTGCAGCAGCTGCCAGTCGCCCTGAGTAATAAAACGCTGCAGCTTTTGTTGATAAAGCGCGAATTTCTCATTCTGAGCGGCGTCCAGCATCTCATTGATAAAGGTCTGCATAGCGGGCTGCTTTATGCCCTGCAGGTCGTAGCCGACGCTCATATTAAAAATAAAAGAGCGTTTTGCGCCGTCGCGCCGTGGCGTATAAATCGTTTCCAGCAGGTGCAGGATAAACCAGGCCTTCAGGTATTCGTCCCAGGCCTTCTTCAGCGTAAATTCGGTGGACCACTCGGTGTTAAAAGCTTCGTCGCTGGCATCAATACAGGGCTTTTCAAGCTCCAGCCTGTCCAGGATCTGCACGGTTTTCAACTCGATAAAACTGCCGCCGGTCAGCCAGGACACGATGATATTTTGCGCCAGCTGCGTATGCGGCCCGGCGGCCGGGCCGACAGGCGTGTCGCAGCTTTCGCCAAACAAAGCGATTTGGCGACGCGGATCCCGTTGATAAAATTCCGTTTCCGGGATGCCGAAAATCGAACGATTCTCTTGATATTCCGCGCAGGTTCGCATCAAAAGTTCATCGAAAGGGATGGGACGCATGATGTCACCCATAAGTAGCTCCTTAATGCTGCTGAGCGATGCCGCTCGTGTAAACAAATGCAGTTTTGTCAGTGCTTAGCAACAAGTGAGCCAGAGGCGTTTAGCGATGTCTTTTCATGCAGGTTTCGTGACACTATTCGCAAAATCATCGTCTGCCTGCCCGCAGAAAAGCGGGTAGTGAGAATGAGTAGCATCCAGAATGGCCAGGCCTGGCGCGACATGGGGAAATCTTCGCAATATAAGAACGTAAGCTCTCATTATGAGAAGGCTTGCCCTGGCCGGTTGCCCGGCGCGCTGAAAAAAGCGGCGCAACGGTTGCAGCAGACTAAAAGATCCACACTCAGGAGAAGGAGGTGAGCCTGTCTGCTATAGCCAGCCGTCTGGGGAAGGAAAACCGCGCTTTTACGCTATTACATGTCGTCGAGAGTCGCGGCTCTGCACCGCGTCACGTAGCCACCATGCTGGTGCGAGAATAGGGCAAAACGGACGGGACGATTGGAGGGGGAATGATTGAACGTCTGGCGCCGGAAGAGATAGCGGTAAGCATTGTGGCCGCGCCCATCCGACGCGTCGGCGGCAGGGCAGGCCTGAAACAGCCGCCGATGCGCGCTCTGCCGCTACTGTTGAATAAGCGTGCCGGTCTGGCCAACAATCCCTTCTCTGGCCTTAGAAAGCAGCGTAATCAGGGCCTGACGGCCAGGCTTTGATTCGGCAAATGCGACGGCCGCTTCGACTTTCGGCAGCATCGAGCCTGGCGCGAACTGATTATCAGTAATATGGTGCAAAGCTTCCTGCGGCGTCAGCGTGTCCAGCCAGCGCTCCGTCGGCTTACGGAAATCGATAGCAACTTTTTCGACCGCGGTCAGAATAATCAGCATATCCGCATCGATATCCTGAGCCAGCACCGCGCTGGCAAGATCCTTATCAATAACGGCATTTGCGCCCTGTAGATGATTTCCCTGGGCGACCACCGGGATGCCGCCGCCGCCAGCGGTAATCACAATCTGACCGGCTTCCAGCAGGGTTTTTACCGCGCGCGCTTCGACGATCTCCAACGGTTTGGGCGAGGCAACTACCCGTCGCCAGCCGCGCCCGGCATCCTCCATCAGCAGCATCCCTGTTGATTTCAGCTTGCGCGCCTCCTCTTCTGACAGAAAAGAGCCGATCGGCTTGTCGGGATGAGTGAAAGCGGGATCGCGCGCGTCCACGCGCACCTGCGTGATCAGCGATACCACGTTTTTATCCATGTTCTGATTAAGCAGCGCTTCCCGCAGCGCGTTTTGCAGATCGTAACCGATATATCCCTGACTAAGCGCCACACATACCGACATCGGCAATACCGGAGAATGCGCCGCCGTGTGGGCCGCCGCTTCAAAGGCCTGATGGATCATCCCTACCTGTGGGCCGTTGCCGTGGGTGATCACCAGCTCGTGGCCTTCGGCTATCAACGCCACAATGGTTTCCGCCGTATTCTGCACGGCCTGCATCTGCTCCATCAGCCCCGCGCCAAGCGCGTTGCCGCCCAGCGCCAGTACTATCCTCTTTTTCATAGGTGACTCCCTGTTACAAATGGCTTGCGAGAAATAAAGCGGCCGTGTCCTGCCTGACCGGTAAAGCGGCCTTCCCGACAGACCACTGTTCCACGTGAAAGGGTCATAACCGGCCAGCCCTGACAGCAGAAGCCTTCATAGGGCGTATAGTCGCCGTTATCATGCAGATCGGCATGGTGGATAATCTGCTGACGTCGGGGATCGAAAAGCACCAGATCGGCATCCGCGCCGGGCTGTAGGCTGCCTTTTTCCGGCCACAGACCAAACAGTTTTGCGGGCATCGTGCTGGTTAGCGAAACAAAGCGTGAACGGCTGATACGCCCTTTCATCACGCCTTCGGAAAAAAGCAGGGCCAGGCGATTCTCTACGCCCGGCAGGCCGTTGGGGCAGCGGGTAAAATCGTTGGCCGCCATCTGTTGGCGTTGCCGGTAAGGAAAATTGCAGTGGTCGGTAGCCAGGGTATCAATCGCGCCGTTGGCGATACCAACCCATAATTTATCCCGCTCGCTGCATGGCCGCAGCGGCGGGCTGAGGATGTATTTCAGCCCGTCAGGCCGCAGGTAGCGGTTGATGTCCAGCAGCAGATACTGGGGGCAGGTTTCTGCCCATACCGGCTGGCCGCTGGCGCGCGCCATACGGACATAATCCAGCCCGAGGCCGTTGGAGAGATGAACGATATATAAAGGCGCATTGTCCGCCAGCCTGGCCAGGTTGATAGCGCGCGCGATCGCCTCCGCTTCGCAGGCCAGCGGACGGCTGTGAGCGTGCCAGACGGGCGCCGTTTTCCCCTGTTGCTTAAACTGCTGTCGTCGCCAGCGTATGGCCGCATCGTTCTCCGGGTGCACCGTGGCCAGCGCGCCCGCTTCGTTAAGGCGCTGCAGCACGTTCAGGACATCTTCATCATGCAGCATATAATCGTAGGTCAGATAAAATTTGAAGCTGCTGATCCCCTCATGCTGCGCCATCGGCGCGATCTCCTCCAGAATTTGAGGCGTCACATGCTGGATCACGCCGTGAAAACTGTAATCGATAACTGCCTCGACCGCGTCGCGATGATATTTCTCCAGCTGGTGGTGCAGCGTGCAGCCTGGCGGGCCAAAGCCCATATGATCGACAATAGTGGTGGTACCGCCGCAGGCTGCGGCGCGCGTACCGGCAAAAAAGTCGTCGCAGCTCTGCGCGATGCCGACGTCGATATTAAAATGGGTATGCACATCCACACCGCCCGGCATTACCAGTAGCTCACGAGCGTCGATAATGTTCATGGTTTCGTCCGCCTCGATTTGCGGCGCGCGACGAACGATTTTTCCCTGCATGATCAGCAGATCCTGGCGGTATTCCCCGGCGTCATCTACCAGGGTGCCTCCCTTCAGTAACGTTTTCATCCCCCTCCTCCTGTCGACGCCGGTTGCCGTCAGGCCTGCTGCTGTAGCCAGGTCAAAGGCGTGGCGGCATAGAGTGCGGCGCAGGTGACCAGATGCGCTTTCCAGGTTTTTTCATTCGGCGCGTGGGCTTCTGGCTCTTTACCTGGCCCAAAGCCGATAACGGGAATGCCATGACGGCCCATAATGGAAACGCCGTTGGTGGAGAAGGTCCACTTATCCACCACCGGCTCGCGTTTAAACAGGCCCCGATAGGCCGCGCTAAGCGTTTTGACGGTGATGTGGTCAGGCTCTACTTTCCAGGTAGGAAAGTAGCAGTCGGTTGGGTAGACCAGCCCCGTCCAGGAAGGGCGCTCGTAGGTATAAAGCGAGACTTCTGCCTTAGCCGACTTAACGGCAGGCAGAGCGCGGATCTCCTCCAGCGCGTTTTCCCATGTTTCGCCCCAGGTGAGACGACGATCGATGGAAATGGCGCAGCTGTCTGCGACGGCACAGCGGCTGGGCGAGGTGAAAAAGATTTCCGAAACGGTCAACGTGCCTTTACCCAGGAATTCGTCATTGCCCAGCTTGCCGGACAGCGCCTGCAGCTCGGTCAGGATGGGCGCCATTTTGAAAATCGCGTTATCGCCGCGTTCCGGCGCAGAGCCGTGGCAGCTGACGCCCTGTACCTCTACCCGTATTTCCATGCGGCCACGGTGTCCGCGATAGATTTGACAGTCGGTAGGCTCCGTACTGATGACAAATTCGGGCCGGATATTCATCTGCTCAATAAGATATTGCCAACAAAGGCCGTCACAGTCCTCTTCCTGAACCGTTCCGGTAATCAGCAGCGTGTAGTCATCTTCCAGCCGGAGATCCTTGATGATCTTTGCTGCGTAAACCATTGCCGCCATGCCGCCTTCCTGATCCGAGGATCCACGCCCGCCGATCAGCTCGTTATCCTCCATGCCTTCGTAAGGATCGAAACGCCAGTTTTTGCGATTGCCGATGCCCACCGTGTCGATATGGGCGTCCATCGCCAGCAGGCGTGGGCCGTGGCCGATATAGCCCAAAATATTTCCCATGGGATCGATCTCGATTTTATCGAACCCTACTTTTTCCATCTCCTGACGTATGCGCGCGACCACAAGCTTTTCATCGCAGCTTTCGCTGGGAATGGCGATCATCTCACGCAGAAAGCGCGTCATTTCCGGCTGGTATTTATTTGCCAGAGCAAGAATATCGTCGAACGGAACGGATTTCATAGTTAACTCCTGTTAATTAAGCGGTAATGCCGTCTTTTCCTTCCCACACTACTTCCCGGTAGTGCTGAGGATCGGTGTCGCCTTCGGTGCTGAGCAGCAGCACGCGCGAAGCCGGGGTAAGCCTGAGTTTTTCTTTTAGCGCCTGCGACTGGGGATGATGCAGAACGGCAGCCAGCACGCCTGCGCTGACCGCGCCCGATTCGCCGGATATAATGCGTGGATCGTCGCCCAGCGGATTACCCAGCACGCGCATCCCCAAAGCGGCGACGCGATCTTCGCAGGAGATAAACTGCCGGGCGCAGCCGCGCAATAGCGGCCAGCCAAGCGGATTTGGCTCGCCGCAGGCCAGCCCGGCCATAATGGTATTCATCTCGCCGCCCACGTTGACCATTTCGCCCCGTTTGGCGGAACGAAAGAGACAGTCGGCTTTGTCCGGCTCTACGACCACAGCATGCAGGCTGGCGGCCTCGTATACGTCGCACAAATAGCCGAGCACGCCAGCAGCCATTGCCCCCACGCCCGCCTGCAAAAAAACGTGGGTCGGCGAAGTGCCCAGCGCCTGCATTTGCTCTACGGCTTCATCCGCCAGCGTGGCGTAGCCCTGCATAATCCAGGTGGGTACCTCGCTATAGCCTTCCCAGGCGGTGTCCTGCACGACTTTCCAGCCCTGCTTTTCGGCATTGCGCATGGTCAGACGCACCGTGTCGTCGTAGTTCATTTGGGTAACGATGCACTCGGCGCCCAGGTCGGTAATATGTTTGACGCGGGCGGGCGAGGAGCCTTTAGGCATATAGATAACGGCATGTTGTCCCAGCTGGCGCGCCGCCCAGGCAACGCCGCGCCCGTGGTTGCCATCTGTGGTGGTGGCAAACGTCATGGGTACGCGCTGCTGCTGACGAAAGGCGGCAAAGGAAAATTCGTTAATATCGCTGCCGGTTTCTTTGCAGAGCAGGCGGGCAATAGCCCATGCGCCGCCAAGCATTTTGAAAGCGTTCAGACCAAAGCGTTGCGACTCATCCTTAACCAGGATTTGTTCAACGCCGAGCGCGGCGGCCAGAGCGGGCAAAGAGAGCAGCGGAGTCGGACGATAGCCCGGCAGCTTGCTGTGAAAAGCCCGTGCGGCCCTGGCGGTGCGGCGGTTGAACAGGTCGGACCGTTCAGGCGCATATGCCGCGTTGTCTTCAATAACCATTTTTAACTCGAAGCTGGACATAGCTGACCTTTCCTCAAAAAAGTGATCGGGAACCGTGGTTTTTTCAGCATTTAATCCTTGGCTGCGCTTCCTGGAGGCGGCGGGTCAGCACGGCAGCGGGATCGGCAAATTTTCGGGCCAGGAGCATGCTGGCGATGATCCACGGTTTCCAGCTGGCCTCTTTATAGGTGGCAATGCGATAGCGCTCAAAAACGCTGGCGGCGACCTCGCCCGCCTCGCAGGAAACGTCGGTGATGTCGGCGGGCAGACAGTGCATATAGAGCGCGCTGCCGTCGCGGGTCAGCTTCATCATCTCTTCCGTACAGTGCCACTGCTGATGACGCGCATTTTGTTGCAGACAATGCTGCTCAAGGGCTTTTAGTCCGGCGGTATCCTGATTGCGCAGCAGCATGGTTCTTTGCTGCATCACTTGCCAGGGCGCCCAGGATTTTGGATAGACGATATCGGCGTCGCGGAACGCCTCTTCCATCGTGCTGACCTGACGGAAGCTGCCGCCGGACGCTTTGGCGTTGCGCTGGGCCACTTCCAGCACGTCGGGGATAAGGTCGTAGCCCTCGGGATGCGCCAGCGTGACTTCCATACCAAAACGGCTCATCAATCCAATAATGCCCTGAGGTACCGAAAGCGGTTTGCCGTAGCTGGGCGAATAGGCCCAGGTCATGGCGATTTTTTTGCCTTTCAACTGGTCCAGCCCGCCGAAATGTTCTTTAAGCCAGGCCAAATCCGCCATGGACTGCGTGGGGTGATCGATATCGCATTGCAGATTGACCAGGGCAGGTCGCTGGGGCAGAACGCCCTGGCTAAAGCCCTCATCCAGCGCTGCACCGACTTCCCGCATATAGGCGTTACCCGCGCCCAGATACATGTCGTCGCGAATGCCGATCGCATCCGCGCAAAAGGAGATCATATTGGCGGTTTCACGTACCGTTTCGCCATGCGCGATCTGCGATTTGCCCTCGTCCAAATCTTGTTGCGTCAGCCCCAGCAGATTCAGCGCCGAGGCGTAGGAAAAACGCGTACGGGTGGAGTTGTCGCGGAAAACCGAAATACCGAGCCCACTATTAAAAATCCGGGTATCGATGTTTTTCTCACGCATGATTTTCATCACCTGAGCAATATCCAGCACTTGCTCAAGTTCTTCGCGGGTTTGCTCCCAGGTAAGCAAAAAATCTTTACTGGCCAGGCCAGTTTTCCTCTGGCCAATGGTCCGTAGCAGTGCGCCTGTCTCTTCCATTTAAGCGATTCCTTATAGCGATACGTTATCCCTGCCGCTAACGACATGGCAGGAAGCCTGACCGCTGTAATCAACTTCTGTGCCAGGAGTGGGAGACGCGGCTATCGGTGGCAGAAAAACGTGATCTGTCGCCGAATTTGCGAGATATGTAGCAATTTTAAAACGATGTGGTTAATGAAGAGGGCTTGAGCAGGGTAACGGGCATGACAGCCAAGGGCATGACGGAGTATGGTGTTACGCGATCGTTGGATTCTCAGCGCTCAAAATGATAAAGCCTGCTGTTTCTCTCAAAATGAGATTCAGCACATGACTCTCCAGGATGAGAGAAGGGATTGTGAACAAAAGGATGCACGTCATGGATGAAGCTCCATCGTTACCCTCTGGTCTGATGGCCATACAGCCGACCATTCTGAATTTCAGCAGCCTGCTGGCTAACGTGCTGGAAATGGAAGTGGAGGTTGTCGATCGCCACCTCATTCGCATTGCCGGCACCGGCCCTTACAGTTATCGCTTCGGACATAGTCCGGAAAGCAATAACCATCTGCTCAGAAACGTCATCGAAACGCAAAAGGAAATGGTTGTCGTCGACTCGCGGTACAACCCCCTGTGCAAAGCCTGTCAGCACCGACAGTTTTGCAAAGAGCGAGCTTTTATCGGCGTACCTATCCTGGCCCCTCACCGTTGTCTGGGCGTCATCAGCCTTATTGCCGTCAATAATGAGCAGCACCGAAAACTCAGCGATAACGCGGATATGTTTGTGCAGTATATGCGGCACGTTTCCCGACTGCTGGTGGCTAATCTCGCCAGCGCTCAGCCACGGCAAACGCAAAGCGATGCCGTCTGGCACACGCTGTTAGACAGTATGGATCAAGGGGTGATCCTGCTGGATCGGGACGGTAAAGTGAAAGCCGTTAACGATCGTGCGCTCAGCCAGCTGGATGCCACTCACGAAAGTTTAACGGGAAGATCCCTGGCTATTGAGCCGCTCACCCGTCAGCGGAAAGCGGCTCACGGTCATACCCAGCACCGCGTGATTATGGGCGACCAGCAGATGCTGTTGACGGGGCAGCTACATCATATCGGTCAGCAAAAACTCTTTTTAATGGCTTTTCATCAGGACGCGCTGGCTGCTTCTTTGCTGACTGAAAACGAGCCGCCCGGCATTGAACGGCTGGTAGGAAAATCCAAAGCAATCCACAAACTGAAACGGCTGATTATGCGCATCGCCTCCAGCCCTTCCAGCGTGATGATACTGGGGGAAAGCGGCACCGGAAAAGAGGTGGTGGCGCGGGCTATCCACAGGCTCAGCAAAAGGCACGACAGGCCGTTTGTGGCGATAAACTGTGCGGCCATTCCTGAAAACCTGCTGGAAAGCGAGCTGTTCGGCTATGTAAAAGGCGCTTTTACCGGCGCGGCGCCCGGCGGACGGGCGGGGCTGATCCAGTCAGCCAATGTCGGCACGCTGTTTCTGGATGAAATTGGCGATATGCCGCTGAGCCTGCAGGCTCGTTTACTGCGGGCGATAGAAAACCGCGAGGTGCTGCCCGTTGGCGCAAGCCGCCCTGTGTCTGTCGATATTCGAATTATTTCCGCTACGCATCAAAACCTGCGGCAATTTATTGAGGAGGGAAAGTTCCGGGAGGATCTCTACTATCGCCTGAACGTTATTCCGCTGGAGGTGCCGCCGCTGCGCGATCGCGAAGGGGATATCGAACTTTTGATGCACTATTTTCTTAATCATCACTCGCAGCGCATCGGCTGCGCCTATCCGGGTATCAGCCGGGAAGCGATAGAGCTGTTACAACGCTATCTGTGGCCAGGCAACGTGCGCGAGTTAAGCAATCTGGTGGAGTATCTGGTCAATATCGTTCCTGAAGGGGAGATAATAGACGGCGCCTTACTGCCTCCGCTGTTCCATACCACAATTCGTTCTGTGCCGTTGATGGCGTACCCGCCGAAAACGGTTTGCGGCCCGGTCGAAAAAGAGGAAGAGGAAGGGGCAAAGCTGAAATCAGTAGAAAAAAGCCTGATAGAAGAAGCGCTGCAGCGCACCCGTAATAAGAAGCAGATAGCGGAAGAGCTGGGCATTGGCGTAGCGACGCTGTATCGGAAAATAAAAAAATATGGCCTGCAGGCCTGAGCTTCAGCAGGCGTTGCTAAGGCGTTGCTGATACTGTGCGGGCGTGTCTAAATCCCAGTGAACGGTTGGGCTGTCGATCGGTACGCTGATGCAGCCATATTCCTGAATCAGCTTGCGCAGCGTACTTTGTTCAGGCGCTGCGGTTATTCGCGCCGCCATCCCGGCAGGCAGCAGCACCGGATGCCCATTTTTGCCCGCGTAGCAGGGCAGTTGGCAGCAGAGACTTTGATGCCGCCACAGCTGTGCATAGATGGTCGGATCAATCGCGGGCATATCTCCGGGTACAACGAAAAAGCGCCCGCCGGAAAGCACGGCGGCACCGCAGCGTACCGAAGAGAACATCCCTGCCTGGTAACCGGCGTTGTGGCAAACATCCACGGCAGGCCAATGGGCGTAACGCTGATGAAGCTCTTCAGCACGATAGCCTGTTACCAGGATAACTCTGTCGCAGAACGCCAGCGCATTGCGGATGGCACTGTCCAGCACCGTCGTATCCTGCCATGGCAGCAGCATTTTCCAACATCCCATACGCGATGAGCGTCCGGCCGCCAGCATAATACATTCCTTCATAATGGCTTTACTCCGTCTTCAGCACCGCCTTAATTGATTTAATAATTGGCTTGTAACCGGTACAGCGGCAAAGATTTCCCTCCAGCGCTTCTGCAATCTGCTGGTCGCTCGGGCGAGGGTTTTTATCCAGCAGCGCTTTGGTGCTCATCAGCACGCCCGGCGTGCAAAAGCCACACTGCACGCCGCCGTGGCGCACAAATTCCTGCTGCAGTTTTCTACCGGTTTCATCCTGGTGTAGTGCTTCAATAGTGCTGACCGTCGCACCATCGCACTGCGCCGCCAGCACCAGGCATGAACAGACAGCCTTACCGTTCATGATCACCGTACAGGCGCCGCACTCGCCTACCGAGCAGCCCTCTTTGGTGCCGGTCAGCTGTAAATCTTCCCGTAAAAAATCAAGCAGGCGGCGATTATCCTCAACCGTTTTCTCAACCTGAACCCCGTTTACTGTCAGCCCGATCCTGTTCATTTTTTTGCTCCTTATTTTGTCCCGGCTTCACGGGCTTCCTGCAACATTTGACGCAGCATATTTAACGCTACCGGCACCTTGTACGCGGCGGACCAACGGTTGCCTATCGCCGCCATTAGCAGGGCTTCCAGCGCGCTGGCACCCGCCTCTATCTGTGCGACCGTCAACGCCTGTCCGGTCAGAACTTTCTCTACCGCAATCAAGCGTTGAGGTTTACTCAACAACGCGCCATCTACCAGACGACAGCGAACCAGCATCCCCGCATGATTGAAGGTAAACTGGCCGGTAAAGCTCTGACGGGTAATGTTCAGCGCATTGCGACGACCCAGCTGTAGATAGCGTTGCTCAAGGCCAGGATCGCGATAGGGCGCGGGCAGTATCACCGCTGTCAGCAACTCGCCAGGCTGAAGCCGGGTACGATAGCCTGCGGTAATAAAGTCCGACAGCGGCATGCGGCGCTGCGCCTGCTGGCTCTGCAGCACGACGATAGCGTCATAGATAATCAGCGGCGGTACGGAGTCTGCGCAGGGCGCGGCATTAACGATATTGCCACCCAGCGTCGCCCGATTACGGAGCTGTAGTGAACCAATGGTGTTGCAGGCGCTAATTAATAGCGGATAGTGCTCCTGAAGCCGCTGGTCAGCCGTCAAATCACTAAAGCAAACGCCAGCCCCAATGGTCACGCCCTCATCGCAGAGGGCGATACGCTGTAGTTCTTTCAAACCTGAAATATCCACCAGCGGCAGCGGCACCGTACTAAGCCGCGCCTGTACCAGCACATCCGTTCCGCCTGCAATCGGCCTGGCCTGGCCGTCGGCCAGCGCCCGTAGCGCGTCATCCAGCGTGTCCGGGCGGTAAATTTGTAGCGTGTTCAGCCGTAAAACCTGTTTTTTACCGCCCGATTCAGCCTGTAGCTCGCTCTGGCGGACCGGTTTTTTCAACGCGTAGCCCAGGCGAACCTGCTCCAGCGTCAGCGGCAGCGTATAGTTGCGACGTCCAAGCGCGAAGCTCACGGCGTTATTTAGCGCCGCGCCGCCAAGCTCCAGCACGGGTTCGCCAATAACTTTGGCGCCATAGGGGCCAGCCTTGTCATGGTTTTCTACCGCGACGATGTCGATATTCGGCACGTCTTTAATCGTGGGCAGCAGATAGGTATCAAAGTTCTCAGACTTAACCTCGCCTTGCTCTGTATTGAACTCTTCCAGCATGGCGTAGCCGATCATGCCCTGAACCAGACCGCCGTAGACCTGCCCTTCAAAGCCGACTTTGTTGATCACTTTGCCGACGTCATGCACGGCCGTGGCGTTGTTGAACGTAATTTTTCCGGTGCGGGTATCCAGCGCGATATCGGCGACCTGACAGCCGTAAACCCACGTAAAGTAGGGGCTGCCGCTTCCTTTTTCTTCGTCCCAGTGGATAGCCGGCGCGACGTGCCAGCCGTAAGCCGAAAGATTGGCACCGGCAGCTTTGGTCACGTCAACGACCTGCCGGAACGGCAGTCGCTTAGAGGGTTGTCGCCGGTGAAATACGGTGCCGTTTTCCCATACCAGATCGTCGGGATCGGTTACATCCAGCGTTTGCGCCAGCGCTTTAGCCATGCGTCGCTTGATGGTATTCGCCGCGCTAAGCACCGCCTGTCCGCCCATTAGCGTGCCGCGCGACGCGACGGTAGATCCCCCATCGGCAATCATGGCGGTCGGCGGATCGGTGAAATGAATCTGTGTCAGATCCAGACCAAACGCTTCCGCTGCAATAAGCGACATGGTGGTCTGCAATCCCTGGCCGTTTTCAGACACGGAGGTGGAAAGATTCAGGCTGCCGTCGGCATTGATCTGTATCAGCGCGGAAGAGGCATCCAGCCCCTCGGCGCCCAGCGAACAGCCCCGATGACTGAGCGCCAGCCCAATACCATACTTAATCGGCCCGCCCAGCTGATTGAGCTGCCGATAGTGCTCCCGCTTCGCCAAAAACTCGGTTTTGTCGATAGCCTTTTGCAGGACTTCCTGCGCGGAGACCTGATGCTCGCTGAAAACCTGTCCAGCCATGCTGGTGTCGTTCTGGCGCAGTACGTTTCTCAGGCGCAGCTCGACGGGCGACAGCCCCATTTTTTCCGCTACCTCGTCCATCAGCGATTCGTTGGCAAAAATAACCTGCGGTGCGCCAAAGCCGCGATAGGCGGAGGTATAATTATTGTTGGTGTAGACGCCGGTAATATCGACGCGCACGTTGGGAATATTATAAGGCCCGGCAGCCTGTACGGAGCTACGCCAGGTGACAAAAGGCGTTTGCCCGGCATAGCTGCCGCCATCCGCAAGGATATCTATTTTTATTGCCTGGATACGCGCCCGATCGTCCAGACCGATTTTGTAATGCATCTGATAAGGATGGCGTTTATAGCTTTCCCGCATTGACTGTTCGCGGTTATAGGTCATTTTTACCGGGCGCGAAGTCAGCACGGCCAGCAGCGCCGCGCGGCAGGCAAGATGATCGATAATATCGTCTTTGCCGCCGAAAGAGCCGCCCAGTACGGAGCGCTTCACGTTAACCTTCGACTGCGGCAGATCCAGATATTTCGCCACCATGCCGCGCACGCGATGCGCGTTTTGTATTGACCCATAAATCGTGACGATCTGTTCATTATCGTCGTAGCCAACGGTGATCGACTCCGGCTCAATATAGGCGTGCTCCTGAAAGCCGACCTCAAAATCGCGCTCAAAGATATAGCTGGAGGCCGCAAAGCCCGCCTCAATATCGCCCTTAATCGTATGGTGATGATTAATAATATTATTTTCTTTGTCACTGTGGATGGGCCGTGCCCCCGGCCTGATGGCTTCTCTCACCGATGTTATCGGTGTCCAGGGCGTATAGGCTACGCGGATTTTATCGGCGGCCTGGCAGGCTATTTCATAACTTTCCGCCGCGATCACGGCAATGACGTCCCCCCGAAAAGCAATTTCGCTCTCAACGATAGGCGGATAGTCCGGGATAACCACGCCGATACAGCGCTGGCCTGGGATGTCCTTCCAGGTGGCGATTTTCACCACGCCAGGTAGTTTTTCCGCTTCCGAGATATCCAGCGAGGCGATTTGGCCTGCGGCGATATCAGCGTAGCGACACACGCCATAAAGCATGTTTTTCAGCACAATATCGTCACCATATACGGCTGCGCCTCTGACTTTCGCCTTGCCGTCGACGCGCGGTACTTCATTGCCCACTAAAAGAGTTTTCACGGATTTTGGCCCTCCAGATGCTTCCCGGGACAGCCCTAAGCAAGTGATATGCCAGAGTGTGAAGATGTCCGCGACAAGCGACAGGGCTGTGAGGCATCTCGAAGAAACTGATTTAAAACAAGTCCGCTGCTCGCGCGTGTGTCGCTGGAGTCGTTTCACTTTGAGGTTTTTTTCTCAAAATGAGACGGTAATTCTCCTGTCTACATCTGCCATAGCGGCGACATCCCTCTGTCAAACCGACGTTCTCGTCAGCAACTGCGTAATGCCTCACAAAAATCAGTTCTGAATAGCTTTTTTCCGCAAATGTGCCCTTTTTTTGCATAACCCGACGAAAGGGATCTGTGCGGCATAAAAAGGAGTAAAAATGAACCGGTTTGTCACTGTTAATCCCAGCGAGTGTATCGATTGTCATGTTTGTGAAGTGGCCTGCGCACTAGCGCACGGCGATGGCGAATGGCCAGCCCATCGTGGGCAGTTTCGGCCGCGCATTCATCTTGTCAAAGGCCGTGGCCCCGTTACCTGTCGTCAGTGCAACAAAGCGCCCTGCGTCGCCAGTTGCCCAACTCAGGCGCTTGTTTTTCAATACAACAGCGTGCGGCTGCATGAGGAAAAGTGCATAGGCTGCAAAAATTGTCTGCTGGCCTGCCCGTTTGGTGCGATTGAACCGGCTGCTTCTGAAGACGTAATGAGTAAGTGCGATCTCTGTGAGCAAACCGAGCAGGGCAAGCCCGCTTGCGTGGCTTCCTGCCCGACCCAGGCGCTGCAGGTGATGGATGAAAATACATTGACGCGGCTTCGGCAATACCGTCAGTACGCCACCGCTGACGATAAAGCGCTGCGGCCAGTAGCCGGACGCGCCGCAAAGGCGCTGGATAAGCTGCCGCGCATTGGCGCCCGCAAGCTTAAACCCACGGAGCGCGCCAGGCATTTCTGCGAGATTTATCAGGGCCTCTCGCCGTCGCAGGCGGGCTATGAGGCCGAGCGCTGCCTTTATTGCGCGCAAAAAGCGTGGTGCGGCTGGGCCTGCCCGCTGCACAACGCCATCCCCGATTTTATCCGCCTGGTGCAGGAGGGGCGAATTATCGATGCGGCAGAGCTGTCGCACCAGACCAGCAGCCTGCCGGAAATTTGCGGGCGCGTCTGTCCACAGGATCGGCTCTGCGAAGGCGCATGTACGCTCAGCGGTCGGTCGGGCGCGGTTTCGATAGGTAACCTCGAGCGTTACATCACTGATGAAGCGTTCAGGCAGGGCTGGCGCCCGACGCCGCCAGCGATTGAGGCCCGGCGTGAAAAGGTAGCGGTGGTGGGCGCCGGGCCTGCCGGGCTGGGCTGTGCCGATATCCTTGCGCGCAGCGGCGTTCAGGTGGATGTCTACGATCGCCATCCCGAAATCGGCGGGATGCTGACCTTTGGGATCCCCTCTTTCAAGCTGGATAAACAGCTGATGGCAACCCGCCGCGCTATTTTCAGCGAAATGGGAATTAAGTTTCACCTTAGCTGCGAAATTGGCCGCGACCTTCCTTTCTCTCGTCTGCTGGCGGATTACGACGCCGTCTTTTTGGGCGTGGGCACCTATAAATTGATGCAGGCGGGCCTTGAGCATGAGGATGCGCCCGGCGTTATTCAGGCGCTGCCCTATCTGACCGCTAATACGCGACGGGTCATGGGGCTGGCAGAGGATGAACAGCAGCCTTATGTCTCGCTGAAGGGAAAAAAAGTCGTAGTACTGGGCGGCGGCGATACGGCGATGGACTGCGTGCGTACCGCCATCCGGCAGCAGGCGAAACAGGTAATTTGCGCCTATCGACGCGATGAAGAGAGTATGCCTGGCTCTAAAAAAGAGGTCGCCAACGCGCGCGAAGAAGGCGTGGAATTTATGTTTAACCTGCTGCCGCAATATATCGAGCTGGATAAGGGCGGTCGCCTGAGCGGCATAGGGATGATCCGCACCGTTGCCGGTGAGCCAGGCAGCGACGGGCGTCGACGACCGCAGCCGGTCAAAGGATCTGAATTCGTGCTGGCTGCCGACGCGCTGATCCTGGCCTTTGGCTTTCAGGCGCACGAGATGCCCTGGCTGGCGGGACAGGCGATTCGTTTCGATCGTTGGGGGCTGATTAAAACAGGCCAGGCGGGCCGCACAACGCAAACGCATCATCCAAAAGTGTTTGCCGCCGGGGACGCCGTGCACGGTGCCGATTTGGTGGTAACGGCTATGGCGGAAGGGCGTCGCAGCGCGCGAGAGATGCTGGCGATGTTTGAACAGAGCGCGGAAATGACCCGCGCAGAAAGAAAGGAGCGGGCCTTATGAGCCAGTTTATCGTCGCCCAGCCTGAAAAATGTATCGGCTGCCATACCTGTGAGGTTGCCTGCGCCGTGGCGCATACGGGCACGCCGTTACTGGCTGCGCAGCGCTATTTCCCTCGCCTGAAGGTTATTAAATCGTCGCAGGTTAGCGTACCCGTTATGTGCCATCAGTGTAATAACGCGCCCTGCGTCTCTGCGTGCCCTGTTGCGGCGCTGTATAAGGGCGAGCTGGGTATGATAACAACCCGCCGTCACAGCTGTATTGACTGCAAAAGCTGCGTTATCGCCTGCCCGTTTGGCGCCATTGAAATCGTCAGCAAGCCTGAAGAAAAGCCGCTGATAGTGAAATGCGATCTTTGCGCGGATCAATCCGATGGGCCTGCCTGCATCCACGTGTGCCCAACCGGCGCGTTGACTTTGATGACCGCCGCCGGACTGACACAACGACAGCAGCAAAAGCAGCAGCGAGCCGCAGCAGAAAGCCAGCTGAACGGCCCTTATTTACAGGAGGTGGAGACACATGGATAAAGCGATTGTTGTTTGTCCCTACTGCGGCTGCGGCTGCAAAATTGCGTTGCAGATTGCAGACGGGAAAGTCGTTGGCGCGGAAGGCGCGCCCGGCGTAACCAATGAGGGAAAGCTTTGCCTGAAGGGCTACTTCGGCTGGGAGTTTTTGAATAATACCCGCCTGCTGACGCCGCGCTTGCAGCATCCTGCCATTCGTCGTAAACGAGGCGGGCCTTTTGAAAAAGTCAGCTGGCAGGAAGCTATCGATTTTGTCAGCAGGCGGCTGCAAAAAATTCGCGCTCGTTCAGGGCCTGAAAGCATTATGGTTACCGGATCTTCACGCGGGCCGGGAAACGAAACCAACTATGTTATGCAGAAGTTTGCGCGCGCCGTATTGGGAAGCAATAACATCGACTGCTGCGCCAGGGTGTGCCACGGCCCTTCCGTCGCTGGCCTGCGGGCGACCCTGGGCAATGGGGCGATGAGCAACGGCATGAAGGATATTGAAGAAAGCGACTGCCTGCTTATCTTTGGTTATAACGCTGCGGATTCTCATCCGATCGTGGCCAGACGCATTCTGCATGCCAAAGAGAAAGGGGCCAAAATTATCGTCTGCGATCCGCGCTATATCGAAAGCGCCCGGCTGGCCGATCTGTGGCTACCGCTAAAAAACGGCAGCAATATGGCGCTGGTGAACGCGCTTGCTCACGTGCTGATCGCTGAAAAACTGTGGGACAAAAGCTATATCGATAAGCATACGGAAGGGCTGGAAGCGTGGCGGGAAGGCGTCCAGCGCTATTCGCCGGAAGCGGTGGAAGCCATCACAGGACTCAAGCCGGAGCTTATTCGCCAGGCTGCTCGCCTTTATGCCAGCGCCCGCAACGCCACTATTTTATGGGGAATGGGCGTGACCCAGTGGGGGCAGGGCGTGGATGTGGTGAAAGGATTGGCCAGCCTGGCGCTGGCTACCGGCAATTTCGGGCGGCCGGGCGTCGGCGTGGGGCCGGTCAGAGGGCAAAATAACGTGCAGGGTGCCTGCGATATGGGCGCTCTGCCAGATGTTTTCCCCGGCTATCAGCCCGTAACGGATAAGGCGGTACGCGAAAAATTTGCCGCCGCCTGGGGCGTTGACTCGCTCAGTGATAAACCCGGATACGCCATTACCGATGTTCCCCATTTAGCGCTGGAGGGCAAGCTGCGTGCCTACTGGATTATGGGCGAAGATCCGCTGCAAACCGAACCGGATCTTGCCCTGATGCGTCAGGCGATGGCAAAGCTGGATCTGATCGTGGTGCAGGATATTTTTATGACCAAAACGGCAGAGCTGGCGGATGTTCTGTTGCCCGCCACCAGCTGGGGCGAGCATGAGGGCGTTTATACCAGTGCCGATCGAGGGTTCCAGCGCTTTGAAAAAGCTGTAGAGCCGCAGGGCGACGTCCTGCCGGACTGGGAAATTATCTGCCGCGTGGCGCAGGCGATGGGGTATCCCATGCGCTACGAAAACAATAAAGCGATCTGGGATGAATTGCGCGCGCTTTGCCCGCTGTACACCGGCGTCACCTGGGAGAAAATGGCCGGGTTCGGCTACGTGCAGTGGCCCTGTCCTGATGAAGCGCATCCCGGCACGCCTTACCTCTATGAAGGAAACCGCTTTTCGCGTCCTTCCGGTAAAGGGCTGCTGTTTGCCTGCGACTGGCAGCCGCCCGCCGAAGCAACCGATGAAGCCTGGCCGCTGGTGCTCTGTACGGTGCGTGAAGTGGGCCACTACAGCTGCCGCTCGATGACCGGCAACTGCCACGCCCTGGCGGCTCAGGCCGATGAACCCGGCAGGATCCAGATGAATACGGCAGACGCGCGTGCGCTGAATATTCATAACGGCGAACTGGTATGGGTAGCTTCGCGGCGCGGCAGGGTGCTTAGCAGAGCTGAAGTCAGCGACAGAACAAATCAGGGCGCGGTCTATATGACCTATCAGTGGTGGATAGGTGCCTGTAATGAGCTGACCCTCGATCATGTCGATCCGGTAGCGAAAACGCCGGAGTTTAAACACTGCGCTGTCAGGGTAGAGAAAATCGCCGATGCGCAGTGGGCGGAACAGCAGGTTACGGAGCGCTATCGACAAATGAAGGATCGCCTGGCGAAAGCGGCGGCGCCGCTGACGTAAGGCCTGGCGGTTTGCGACCTTCGGGTCTGGCGGTTTACAACCTCGGATCCGCGGCTTTTAACTCGCAAAACTGGCTATTTCTAACCTTCAGGTCTGGCGGTTTGCGACCTTCGGGTCTGGCTGTGTCTAACCTTCAGGTCTGGCGGTTTGCGACCTTCGGGTCTGGCTGTGTCTAACCTTCAGGCCTGGCGGTTTGCGACCTTCGGGTCTGGCTGTGTCTAACCTTCAGGCCTGGCGGTTTATGACCCTCGGGTCAGCGGCTTTAAACTCCCGGGCAGCCGCTGCCTGGTTTTACACTAACGCCATCAGGCGGCCGATCAGTCCTTGACGTTGTGCAGCGCCAGAGAAACGGCCAGCGTCTGCGCAAGGCACAGCGAAGCAACCTGTGAACGGAAGCCGTCAACCTGGGCTTCACGCACCACAAAGCAGACGTCGCTGAAGGCGGCCAGCGGGCTGACCTGGCTGTCGGTAATGGCAATCTGCTGCGCGCCGCGTTTAGCACCCAGCTCAACCAGCTCGACGGCTTCACGCGCATAGGGCGAATAGCTGATAGCGATCACCACGTCTTTAGGGTTCACCATGCTGAGCTGCTCGGTAAACATCCCGCCCAGGCCGTCGATTAAAAAAGCGCGACGTTCCAGATGGCGCAGCGCATAGGTCAGATAGGAAGCGACGCTGAACGAACGACGCAGGCCAATCACATAGATATTTTCCGCCTGCGCCAGCAGCTCTACGGCTTTATTCAGCTGTTCCGGGTTGGTCTGCATCGCCAGCTGCTGCAAAGCCTGGGAATTAACCATGGTAAAGACGTTGAGAATTTCAGCCGGGTTTTCCGGCGGCGTGGCCGTTTCATCCGTCGAGGTCTGGCGGAACAAACGCGCGCGCTCGGTATAGTTAACGGTTTCTTCCATCAGATGCTGACGAAACACCTGCTTCATTTCGTTAAAGCCGCTGAAGCCAAATGCGTTGGAGAAGCGAATTAGCGTAGAAGGCGGCACGTCGGCCTGCTGGGCGATCGAGGCTACGGTGTCAAAAGCGATACTGTTGCTGTTGTCGAGGATATAGCGAGCCACCTGTTTAAGGCGCTTACTCAGGGTATCGTAGCGACGACGAATATCGTCCTGTAACAGGGAAAGCTGTGTTGGGGTAATAGTCATTGACTCAGGCTCGCTAAATTTTAGTCATATTCTTCTGGCGGTTATTCTATCAGATGAACAAAAAATTTCACTTGCTAACGAAATTTAGCGGTTCTATTTCATCGCTATATGAATTCCATCACAGAAAAAAACACGATCGCTGCGGCTTTGCCGACGTTCGCCTTTTTTAAAAACGTAAACCGGGAGGAAGTCAAAAAACAGGTGAAATTAACCGCACCGCCAGCGGACGGAAAATGCAGCTGGCGGGCGGTACAGGCACGGAAGGTCAGGTTGCAGGACGGACTTCCCGCCAGTAGTCGATCAGGCGCAGATAATTCCCTTTTACCTCAGCGATCAGGGCTTCGTCATTAAGTTCACCTTGCAGCCACTGGCGTGAAGGCTGGCCAAAAATAGTGCGGCCTACCGCAAAACCTTTTACCCAGGGAGCCTGCGCCGCCGCGGCGAATCCCGCCTTCAGCTTCTCTTCCGGCGCATCCAGTCCCAGGATCAAAATGCCGCGACACCAGGGATCCTGCTGCTCAATCAGCCCGCTGATGGCCTGCCAGCTTTCCAGGCTCAGCGGCGGCAGTTTCCACCAGTCCGGCTGGATGCCCAGCGAATAGAAGTGGCTCAGCATCTCCAGATAGTAAGACTCTTGTTTATCCGGATTATTTTCCGGCAGGATCACTTCCAGCAGCAGTTCATGGCCGGTCTTATTACAGCCTTGCCAGACGTCAAGGATGAGCTCGTCCTGCTCTTTACGCAGCTCGGCGCTGTCGTGCGGATGATAGAAAACCAGGCACTTCACCACATGCTCCTGCGGCCAGTCCACCAGCTGCGAACCGATATTGCCATGCTCCAGACGCAGCGGCCTTGAGCCTGGCATCTCAATCGGACGACCGATCCACCAGCCTTTGCCGGTAATCGCATTCAGCGTGGATTGCCCGAAGGTGGTATCGGCCAGAATGCCGCTACGGCGATCCAGCTCGGCTTCCGTGGCGGCTTCCTGCGCCGCGCGCAGCAATAGCGTTTTCAGCTCCGGCAGGCGGGTCGTGTCCACGCCCGCCTCGTTCGCCATATCTACCAGCTGTTTACGATGGTCAAAAGCGAACACGCACAGCTCCGGCCACTGCTGTTTACGCGTGGTAACGCGATGCAGGTGATTCAGGCGGCTGTCCAGGTCGGGCCGCTTAACTTCTTTATCGCGGCTCAGGAAGTCATCCAGCTCGGCTTTGGTCGGCATCGCCGGCGCGCAGCCGTGACGCGAAACCACCAGCGCGCCGCAGGCGTTGGCGTAGCGGCACGCCTGTTCCCAGCTCTCATCGTTCAGCCAGCCGCGCAGCAGGCCGGACATAAAAGCATCGCCCGCGCCCAGCACGTTCAACACTTCCACGCGCACGCCGCTTTGCAGTTTCGTCTGCTCCCAGCTTGTCGGGATTTCGCCCTCCAGCACCACGCAGCCCAGCGCTCCGCGTTTGCAAACCAGCGTCGCTTTAGTTGCCTGACGGACGTTTTTCAACGCGGTCAGCGTATCGGTACTGCCGCCGGCGATATGAAACTCCTCTTCGGTGCCGACCACCAGATCGAAATAATGCAGCACTTCCTGCAGCTGCTGCGTCACGTGGCTGGATTCGATAAAGCGGGTTTCACCGTCACCGAGCGAGGTCAGCCCCCACAGAACCGGACGATAATCAATGTCCAGCGCGGTGCGCAGACCGTGGCGACGAGCGATGTCCAACGCCTTCAGCACGGCAGCGCGGGTATCAGGATGAGACAGATGCGTGCCGGTCACCGCCACGGCGCGGGAAGAGGCGATGTAATCTTCCTGAATATCTTCAGGCGTCAGGCCCATATCAGCGCAGTTATCCCGATAGAACACCAGCGGGAAAGTATCCTGATCTTTGATCCCGAGGATCACCAGGCCTGTCAGGCGGGTTTTATCCGTGATCAGGCATTCGGTATCCGCACCTACGCGCTGCAGCTCTTCCCGCAGAAAGCGGCCCATATGCTCATCGCCCACGCGGGCCAACATACCGGATTTCAGCCCCTGAATGGCCGTACCGTAAGCGACATTGCCGGACGACCCGCCCAGATATTTGGAAAATGTGCTCATATCTTCCAGCCGGGCACCAATCTGCTGACCATAGAGGTCAACGGCAATGCGCCCGATACAGATCACATCAAGCCGCTTCTGTTGTGTACTCATTCTGTTTCCTTCTGTGATAGGCCAGCCGCGCTGTGTCAGCGCATCCTCCTGAACGCATAGCGGCGTCCGGATATGAAGTGAAAATCAGTATGGGGAATAAATATTTCAACTTCAACCAAGAATGAAATTTATACCCCAAAAATGTGAAGTGGCTAAAACTCTCGCATTTTGCGGCGATATGGCGCTGTCACGGCACTCTTTTCATGGTTTCAGCCAGGCAACAGACAGGTTAAAAAATGTGTATTTATATTAATTATTTATTTGATATATAAAGAAATAATCCGCATTTTTGTTGCTGGCATCCGGCCATGCTGCCGCTGCCCGGCCAGGCATTCCGGCGATGTGCGTTGCAGGGCATAATTTGATCTCACTCGCAAAATGAAATGTTTCTTCTGTAATGTGGTTTAGTGAAAAAAATATTTGTTTATAATCGCCTCACGTTTCATTTTCGGCCATTACCGCAGTGGCGATTACTCGGGCGAAACGCGGCAGACCGACGGTCTGTCGCCGTACCGTAAGGAAGAGCAAATGGGCAAGATCAGATTAACCACGGCACAGGCTTTAGTCAGATTTCTCGACAATCAGTATCTGTCGGTAGATGGCGTCGAAACCAAGTTTGTGAAGGGCATTTTTGCTATTTTCGGCCACGGCAACGTGCTGGGACTGGGGCAGGCGCTGGAGCAGGACAGCGGCGATCTGATCGTGCGTCAGGGGCGTAACGAACAGGGCATGGCGCACGCCGCTATCGGCTACGCCAAGCAGAAGCTGCGGCGGGAGATCATCGCCTGCACCTCTTCCGTGGGGCCTGGCGCGGCCAATATGATCACCGCTGCGGGCACCGCTTCCGCTAACCGTATTCCTTTACTGCTGCTGCCTGGCGATGTGTTTGCTACCCGCCAGCCCGATCCGGTGCTGCAACAGATTGAACAGAGTCACGATCTTAGCATCAGCACCAACGATGCGTTTCGCGCGGTCAGCAAATACTGGGATCGGATAAACCGCCCGGAACAGCTGATGACCGCCTGCATCAACGCCATGCGCGTGCTGACCGATCCGGCAGAAACCGGCGCCGTTACCCTTTCGCTGCCGCAGGACGTGCAGGGCGAAGCCTGGGATTATCCCGACTATTTCTTCCAGAAGCGCGTGCACCTGCTCGATCGCCGTCTGCCGACCGAAGCCCAGCTGGCGGCCGCGCTGAAGCTGATCGCCGGCAAACGCAAGCCGCTGATTGTCTGCGGCGGCGGCGTGAAATATTCCGAAGCGGGCGAGGCGCTCCGCCAGTTTGCCGAGCGTCATCAAATCCCGTTTGCGGAAACGCAGGCCGGTAAGGGCACGATCCTTTCCGATCATCCGCTGAACGTCGGCGGCGTGGGTGAAACCGGCTGCCTGGCGGCCAACCTGCTGGCGAAGGAGACCGATCTGGTGATTGGCGTCGGCACGCGTTACACCGATTTCACCACCGCCTCAAAATGGATCTTCCAGAACCCGGACGTCAGCTATCTCAACGTTAACGTCAGCAGCTTTGATGCCTGGAAGCTGGACGGCGTACAGGTGGTGGCCGATGCGCGCGAGGCGCTTACCGCACTGGATAACCGGCTGGCCGCTCAGGGCTTCACCAGCGGCTGGGGAGAAAAAATTGCTCAGGCACAGAGCAAATTATTGAAGGAAACGCAGCGCGTTTATCAGGCGGTTTACAGCAACGAGGGTTTTGTGCCGGAGATTGACGATCGTCTGGATCGCGAGGCCGTTTTTGCCGAATTCAACCGGCTGACCGATTCGTTCCTGACGCAAAGCAGCGTGCTGGGTACGCTAAATGAAAATCTCCCAAAGGATGCGGTGATCGTCGCCGCGGCCGGTAGCCTGCCGGGCGATCTGCAACGCGTGTGGCGCAATAAGGATTACAACGGCTATCACGTTGAGTACGGCTATTCCTGTATGGGCTACGAGGTCAACGCCTCGCTCGGGGTCAAGCTGGCCGAGCCGCACCGCGAGGTCTACACGCTGGTCGGCGACGGCTCCTTTATGATGCTGCACTCCGAGCTGGTGACCTCTCTCCAGGAGAACGCCAAAATCAACGTGGTGCTGTTCGACAACATGACTAACGGCTGCATCAACAACCTGCAAATGGAACACGGCATGGACAGCTTTACCACCGAGTTCCGCTTCCGCAATGCCGAAGGCGGCAAGCTGGACGGCGGCCTGATCCCGGTAGATTTCGCCGCCATCGCCGCTGGCTACGGCTGTAAAACATGGCGCGTCACCACGCTGGCGCAGCTGAAGCAGGCGTTGGAAGAAGCGCGTCAGTCGCCGGTATCCACGCTGATTGACATTAAAGTGCTGCCAAAAACCATGGTGCACAAATATTTCAGCTGGTGGCACGTGGGCGGCGCGCAGGTATCGCAGTCCGAACGCATTAACGCCGTGGCCCACATGCTGAACGAGCATCTCGACCAGGCACGTAAATACTAATTCATTCTCTGTGGCCTGAACCGGACGGGTTTTCCCGTCCGGAAGACTCCCCTATACCCTACATTCGAACGGAGTAGTTATGACACTGAAACTTGGCGTAATCGGCACCGGCGCAATCGGTCAGGAACATATTCGTCGCTGCAGCAAAGTGTTGCAGGGCGCGAAAGTGGTGGCCGTCTCCGATATTAATATCGAAGGCGCTAAAGGCGTGGTTAGCCGTCTGGGTCTGGAGGCGGAAGTCTATGCCAACGGCCACGATGTTATTCGCTCCTCTGACGTTGACGCGCTAATCGTCACCTCCTGGGATCCCACGCATGAAGAATTTACGCTCGCGGCCATCGCGGCGGGCAAACCGGTATTTTGCGAAAAGCCGCTGGCGCTGACGGCTGAAGGCTGCCGCCGCGTGGTGGAGGCTGAAATTGCCCACGGCAAGCGTCTGGTGCAGGTGGGCTTTATGCGTCCTTACGATACCGGCTATCGCGCGTTAAAGCAGGTTATCACCAACGGCGATATCGGCGAGCCGCTGATGCTGCACTGCGCCCATCGCAACCCAAGCGTACCAGAAAGCTATACCACCGATATGGCGATTACCAGCACGCTGATCCACGAGCTGGACGTGCTGCGCTGGCTGACCGAGGACGACTATAAAACGGTTCAGGTGGTTTTCCCGCGCGATACCAAAAATACGCATGCGAAGCTGCGCGATCCGCAAATCGTGCTGTTTGAAACGCAAAAAGGCGTGCGCATCGACGTCGAAATCTTCGTTAACTGCGCCTATGGCTACGACATCCAGTGTGAGGTCGTGGGCGAAACCGGGATCGCCAGACTGCCGGAGCCAGCCTCTGTCCAGCTGCGTAAAGAGGCGAAGCTCTCCACTTCCATTCTGACCGACTGGAAGGATCGCTTTATCGATGCCTATGACGTTGAGCTACAGGCGTTTATCAATGACGTCACGGCTGGCCAACTGCACGGCCCTTCCGCATGGGATGGCTATGCGGCTTCCGTAGCGGCAGATGCCTGCCTGAAGGCGCAGGAAAGCGGGGCGATTGAAAGCGTTGAGCTGCCGCCGCGTCCGGCGTTTTACAACAAATAATGCCGACCGACTCCTCTGCGCAGGCAGAGGGGTTGTCAAATGATTAGCAGGGAGAAACCGATGAAAATCGCCTTTGATGTAGACGTCATTAAAGATTTGGGCATCACCAAAATGGTTCACCAGGTGGCGGAGTGGGGCTACAAATATATTGAGCAGTCGCCGCATCCGCAGATTAATCCGTTCTACAAACATCCCAGGGCCAGCCGGGAAATCATCACCGAATACAAAAACGCGCTGCGTGAAACCGGGCTGGAAATCTCTTCCTATATCGTGGTCTACCGTTGGTCAGGCCCGGATGAGGCACGTCGCCAGGCGGCCGTGCGCAACTGGAAGCGTATGATTGAAATCGCGGTGGAAACTGGCGTGCAGGTTATCAATACCGAGCTTTCCGGCACGCCGAACGAACCGGAGATCTGCGAAGAGATGTTTTACCGCTCTATGGAGGAGCTGCTGCCCATCGTCGAGCGGGAAGGTATTCGCATTGAAATTCAGTCACACCCCTGGGATTTCTGCGAAGAAAACAACGAAACTGCCGATCTGGTGAAGTCGTTCCGCAGCGAAAACGTCAAATATCTTTATAGCGTGCCGCATACCTTCTTCTACGACAAAGGCAAAGGCGACGTAAAAAGCATGCTGGAATATGCGGGCGGCGACCTTTCACACGTGCTCATCGCCGATACCATGAACCACAC
The DNA here is from genome assembly GCF_041224955.1 of Erwinia aeris. Taxonomy (NCBI): domain Bacteria; kingdom Pseudomonadati; phylum Pseudomonadota; class Gammaproteobacteria; order Enterobacterales; family Erwiniaceae; genus Erwinia; species Erwinia aeris. Next base: position 71,764 of record NZ_JBGFFX010000010.1, read on the forward strand.
CAAACACTGCCGCTATATCGTCAATCCGCCAGGCGTGGATGCCACCATCCATCAGCACGTGGGCGTGGGTGAGGGCGAAGTGGATTTCGATACGCTGTTTAAAACCCTGCGCGAGATGGATTTTGCCAACCGCACTCATAAAGTCGGCGGCGAGTCGATAGTTGCCGCCTCGCTGTTTGGCTATCCGGAAAAAATGAAATATCAGGCCGTGGAAACCCGTGAGCTGATCGAGCGCGAACTGCTTCGCTAACCTTCAGGCGCAACAGGCCGATCCTACGCGCGGAAAGCCCAGGCAGGCGCGCCGCGCCATCTTAATGACAGACCGCTGAGGCACCACCATGAACAAAGAGAACGTAAAGCTGGCGATAGCCCCGATTGGCTGGACCAATGACGATATGCCTGAGCTGGGTGCAGAAAACACTTTCCAGCAAATCGTCAGCGAAATGGCGCTGGCTGGCTTCACCGGCAGTGAGGTCGGCAGTAAATATCCGCGCGATCCGGCGGTGCTGAAACCGATGCTGAACATTCGCGGTATTCAAATCTGCAACGCCTGGTTCAGCACCTTTTTCGCCAATGGCGACAGGGCAAAAACCATTGATGAATTTATCAACCATCGCGACTTTCTTCACGCGATGGGCGCTAAAGTGATCGGCTGCTCCGAGCAGAGCAAAAGCATTCAGGGCACCACGCTGGCGGTGCTGGAAGAGAAGCCGCATTTTACCGAAGAGGAGTGGCGGCTGACGGCGGAGGGCTATAACGAGCTGGCCGCGCTGGCGGCGGAAAAAGGCATGCAGGTTTGTTTGCACCATCATATGGGGACGGCCATTCAGACTGCGGCAGAGATCGACAAATTTATGTCGTTGACCCAGGACAACGTTTATCTGTTGTTCGATACCGGCCATGCCTACTACTCGGAAGGCAGCCAGGCGCAAATGCTGGCCATTCTGGAAAAATATCTGCCGCGAATCAATCACGTACATCTGAAGGACGTGCGTGATGAGGTGGTGGCACAGGTCAGAAGCCAGCGGCTCTCTTTCCTGGACGGCGTAAAAAAAGGTACCTTTACCGTTCCCGGCGATGGCGTGATTGATTTTGATCCGGTGTTTAAAATCCTGGACGAGTCGGGTTACAAAGGCTGGATGGTGGTGGAGGCGGAGCAGGATCCGGCGCTGGCGAATCCGTTCGAATATGCCGTTAAGGCCCGAAAATATATTCGCGAACACGCAGGTCTGTAAGCCGATCTGTCAGGCATTGCCCACAGGGAAATGTTAGCCAGTAAGGAGTAAGCCGGGAAAGTGATGGTCAGGCATGCGTTTCCCATCACAACGGCAACAGGACTTAGTAAACGGCGCGGTCGGGAAAAGGCTGTTGCAAAACCGCCGCGTAAATAAAAATAGCGCCCGATATTTCCGCCGGGCGCTATTTTTTTAAAGGGAAATTATTTCAGCACTACCGTGTTGATAATATTCTCTGCTTCGGTCTGCGACTGCTGCTGATTGTCCGCAGGCAGCGTAATCTGCAGGGTCAGCAGTTTGCCGTCAACTTTCGCCAGCAGCACTGACGACCAGGAAGACTGGCCCTTGGCCGAAATCACCGAATCCAGCTGCTGTGCTGGCTGGCCTTTCAGCTCGACAGATTTATTGGTCACTACCTGCAGCTGCGCATCGCGGTTACGCTGCTGATCTTCCAGGCGCTTCGCCAGCACGTCCAGGCTTTCATTCGTGGCGTCGCCCGCAATCACGATAATCGCTTTCTGGCCGCTGGCATCGGCGTACACGTGCATATTATTGGCCTGCGTGCCCATTTTTCCACTTTGATCGGACATGCCTGCCGGCAGCGAGAAGCTGAGCTTGCCGTCCATCAGGGTAACGGTCTGGCTGCTTTGGCTGCTGCTGACGCCGTTATCATCGGCGGCGGCTTTATCATCTTTGCCGTCGCAGGCGGCCAGTCCGACCACCAGTAAACCGATACCGGCATATTTCAGTAAGTTACGCATCGTGATCCCTTTTACGTTAGTCGTTCGCGCTGTTCAGCAACTTATACAATAGTAATCAGCGGCTAAAAGCAACCTGCCGTGGCGCGCTGCCCGCCAAAATGCATGGCCGGGCGCGACGCCACAGAGTGACAGACTAGCCGAAGTTGACCTGAGCGCCAGAGGATTTTTCCGTTATCCGCTTCAGCGTGGCGTTTAACAGCACGCCATAGGCCGGCAGGAAGAAAATCATGCAGATAAGCACCTTAAAGCTGTAGTCCACCAGCGCAATTTCCACCCAGTTCTGTGCCATAAACGGATCGGGGCTTTTGTAGAAAGCGATAAAAAAGAACGCCAGCGTGTCGCTGATATTGCCCAGGAACATAGCGGAGGCGGGGGCTACCCACCATTGCGGCAGCTTGCGCAAGCGGTTAAAAACGTGCACGTCGAGGATTTGTCCCAGCGCATAGGCCATAAAGCTGGCGCAGGCGATACGAGCGACAAACAGGTTAACGCTTGCCAACGCGCCCAGTCCCTGCCATTCGCCCTGATAGAACAGCGCAGAAATGCTATAGGAGATAAACAGCGCCGGGATCATCACCGCAAGAATAATTCGTCGGGCCAGCGGCGCGCCGAAAATTCGTACCGTTAAATCGGTAGCCAGAAAGATAAAGGGAAAGCTGAACGCGCCCCAGGTGGTATGGAAACCAAAAATCGAAATGGGCAGCTGCACCAGATAATTACTGGAGGTAATAACCAGCAGATGGAACAGCGATAGCCAGATCAGCGAATGTGTACGCTGACGAGAAGAGAAAGAGATCATCGATGTAGCCTTTTTTAACTATGGGGTGAGGGAACCCAAAAAATTGTCTCGCCTGAGCGATTGCGCGGCATCTTACCGAATCAGCCTGCTAATGCAATGGTTAATTTTAGCGCAAACGTTGTCGTTCAGAGCCTGGCTTGCACATACCGACGTCGGGGGTAAAATAGGGGCATTTCCTGTCTGATTGAGAATGTTATGAGCGAACCGTTCGCAAATCCCGACCAAACCCTGGATGCTTTGGGCCTGCGCTGTCCTGAGCCGGTGATGATGGTGCGTAAAGCCGTACGCCATATGCAGGAGGGCGAAACGCTGCTGGTTATCGCCGACGATCCGGCCACCACGCGCGATATCCCCGGTTTCTGCCGCTTTATGGAACATACGCTGCTGGCACAGGCAACCGAGGAATTACCCTATCGCTATCTGTTAAAAAAGGGGTTGTAGCGCCGCGTCCTGCCCGTATCACCACGGGCAGGTTGTAAAGTTAGCGCTTACTCAGCAATCGTAGCGCGTTCGCCGTGACCAACGCGGTGGCGCCGGAGTCCGCCAGCACGGCCAGCCACAGCCCGGTAATGCCCAGCAGCGTGGTGACCAGAAATACCCCCTTCAGCCCGAGCGCCAGCGCAATATTCTGCCGGATATTGGCATGGGTGGCGCGTGCCAGGCGGATCATCGTCGCCAGGCCCGCCAGCCGGTTATGCGTCAGCGCCGCGTCGGCGGTCTCCAGCGCGACGTCGCTGCCGCCGCCCATCGCAATGCCCACCGTTGCCGCTTTCATCGCAGGCGCATCGTTGATGCCGTCGCCGACCATCGCTACGGCGCGCCGTTGGTTTAGCTCATGAATGGCCGCTACTTTGTCCGCAGGCAGCAGGCCCGCGCGATAGCTGATGGCAAGCTCGTTGGCGATAGCGGCCGCCGCGCGCGGGTTGTCGCCGGTCAGCATGATCGTTTCTATGTTTAAAGCATGAAGTTCGCTCAGCGCGGCAACAGCGTCCGCACGTAGCGTATCGCGCATCGCGATAAGTCCGATCGGCATAGCATCCTGCACGATAATGACCGCCGTATTTCCCGCCGACTCCAGCTCCGCCACAATCTTCAGCTGTTCTGCTGTCAGCCTTAGTCCAGCGGGCGCGCAGATTAAAAGTTTGTGACCGCTCACTGTTGCTTCTATACCGCTTCCTGCCACCGCCCGCTGCGCCGTAGCGGCAGGTATAACAAGCTGGCGCTGCTCTGCCAGCCGCACAATCGCCCTGGCCAGCGGATGAGAAGAACCCTGCTCAACGGCAGCGGCTTTAGTCAGCAGTTCCGCTTCGCTGAGGGCAGCAAAGGCCTGAATGCTCTCAATACGGGGTTTGCCTTCGGTCAGCGTGCCGGTTTTGTCGAACGCCAGCGTGCGCACGCCGTTGAGGCTTTCCAGCGCCGCGCCGCCCTTAATCAGTACGCCATGGCGGGCCGCAGCGGCCAGGCCGGAGGTGATCGCCGCTGGCGTAGAGATCACCAGCGCGCAGGGGCAGCCGATCAGCAGCAAAGTCAGCCCTTTATAAATCCATGACGGCCAGTCGCCGGCAAAGAACAGCGGCGGCACGGTTGCCACCAGCAGCGCGACAGCCATCACCAGCGGCGTGTAAATGCGGCTGAACCGATCGAGAAAACGTTCGACCGGCGCGCGGTTAGCGTCTGCTTCTTCAATCAAATGCAGGATACGGTCGATAGCGCTCTGGCCAGGTTTTGACGTGACTTTCAGCCTCACCAGGCTATCGACGCTCAGGCTGCCTGCCGCCACGGCTTCGCCTGCCTGCCGCTCTACCGGCATGGATTCGCCAGTCAGCGCGCTTTCATCAAAGCTGGCGAAGGATGTGACCAGGCTGGCGTCGGCAGGCAGGCGCCCGCCTGCGGCAACCTCAATAAGATCGCCAGGCCGTAGCGCGCTCACGGCCACGGTTTCACGCACCTCGTTCCGGATGCGCAACGCCTGCTCGGGTTTTAACGCCATCAGCGCCGTTACGCCACGGCGCGCGCGCCCTGCTGCAAAAGCCTCCAGACGTTCCCCAAGCATAAACAGCAGCAGCACCATGGCCGCCTCTGCGGTCGCACCGATAAAAAGCGCGCCAAGCGCGGCTACGGTCATTAACGTTTCAATGGCAAAAGGCGTCCCGCTGCGCATCAGGCGCAGGGCGGTACGGGCAACGGGCCAGCAGCCCGCCAGCGTGGTGACGATAAACGCGACTTTCCCGGCCTGCGGATCGATCGTCTGTAGCAGCCAGCTGGCGAGCAGAAGCCCGCCGAGCAGCAGCAGCATGCCGTTTTCCCGCCAGAACCCGGCTGACTTTGCCGCTGGCTGCGTGGCAGAGCGCAGGGTAAACCCGGCTCTGGCAACCGCCTGCTCAACCTGCTGCTGCACATCTTTATCGGCGCTTACCACCAGCTTTTCCGTAGCGAACAGGACGCGAGCCTGAGTGACGCCTTGCAGCTGGCCTACAGCGTTTTCGATTTTCCTGGCGCAGCCCGGACAGTCCATGCCGCCGATTTGCCAGCTGTAGTCCGCGCCGATGCTTTCTTCTTTCTCAGGCAGCGGATCGCTGGCGGTGGCGCACTGGATGTGAAAAGAGGTGATTTTCCCCAGTTCGGGACGCGGCCTGCTGCAACCTTGCTGTCCGGCCGCGTGGCGCTGCCCGCAAAGGCAGGGAGAAGATGGGTGTTGTTGCATGACGCCTCCAGATAAGCCTGACGGGCTGCTTCCCCGCCAGGCTTATCTTACACTCTGGAGCTGACTCCAGAGTCAAGGCATAAATCAGAGATAGAGCGAGCGGACGATCATAAAGTGACCCGCGAAATAACAGGCGGCCGTGATGGCACTGTCGGCGGCAAAGCGGCGACGATAGTGGCTAACCAGCCAAACGATATTGGCGAGCAGCAGCAGCGACGTTCCGACCATTAATGAGAAACCGTAGTCCGTCGGCCGGAAAACGTATTGCTCGGTGGTCAGCCAGACCATCAGCAGCGTCATGCCGATAAAGGTGCAAACCGGCCAGCGCAGATCCTCCAGCTTTGTCCAGATAGCCGCAATCAGCAGCGCGCCGATAACCAATACGGTCAATGGGATCGGCCAGAAGAACGTCAGCGTCATATGGCTGGCGAAGCAGATGGTATAAAGCAGATGCGAGAGGAAAAATGCGCCGATAGCGTAGAGCATCCGCCGTTCGGGCAGCAGCATCAGCGCATCGCCGACCAGCGTCGCCAGCAGACCAAATAGAATGAGATAATCCGTGGCGCTTAACGCTGGCGCTTGCCAGGCCCAGGCGAGCAGCAGTAAAAGCGTGACCGGTTTAAAGACCCAGCGCTGCCATTGCGGGCCACGGTAAGTAGCGTCAACGTACAGCCAGCCGGAAAAAAGCACTGCCAGAAACGACCAGATCATAATGTGTCCCTTTGTTTTTAGATGCTAAATTCCACAGTTCTGGTTTTAGTTTAGGACAGGGGCCAACGATGTGACAATGAGAGGTCTCTGGTTGTATTCTTTCTGTTTACGCTGCAAAAAAGAGGAAAAGTCGTGAAGCCACCCCTGATTTTTTTTATTACGCTGGCCATTATCGCCGTGCTGGCAACCCGGCAATTTATCAAACAGCGACAGGAAGTGGCGGTCAACGATGCTTCGCCCGTACGCAGCCTGCCGGTCGAAATCAAAGACAAACGGGAAGTCTCCACCTCTGCCCTACGCTCGCGCCAGCGTGAAAATATTCCGGTCGAAACAATGCGATACGAAGCGTGGTTCCATCCGCTGAACGGCGCGGGAGATTTTAAGCTGGTACTGAAAGCCAGCGACTATCACCAGCTGGCACGGGGAGAAAAGGGCGAACTACAGGTACAGGGCACGCGATTTATCGCCTTCCGGCCGCGCTGACGGCATGGCCGGAAAGACGACCCGGCCGCCTACTGTTTGGGAAACTGCTTTTTCTGCCAGGCCAGCAGTTCAAACACGCCAAAAAAGAAGATCTTAGCCTGAAGCGCGCCGCTCAGTTTTGGCGCCTCTTTAGCCTGCGTGGCGCGCATCAGCACCAGCTGTAAGCCGTGCATAATCACCATAAAGAACAGCGCGACGTTAATAAAATATTTTAGCGGCGCGGGGTAAGGATGGATCAGGTTGAGCAGCAAAAAGGCCCATACGCATACCATCAGCGCTCTGCCCAGATTAATCAGCATGGCTTTCTCTCTTCTCAGGGGAACGACGAACATAAAGACGACAGGCAACCTGTCCGGCGACCTTCTCGCGGTACAGCTGCCAGTTTACCGGCACGGGCGGCACGCCGCTTTCCACTTCGCTTTCTACATAGATTAAGGCTTCTTCCGCCAGCCAGCCCTGGCTTTCCAGCAGCGTCAGCGTTTCTTCCAGCAGCCCTTTGCGGAACGGCGGATCGATAAAGGCCATCTGGTGAGGTTCGCCAGGCTTCGCCAGAAACTGTAGCGTATTGGTATTAATCACGCGGCCGTTTGCCGCGCCCAGCGTGGCCAGGTTTTTCTCCAGCTGCTGCGCGACCGGGCGCTCCAGCTCCAGCAGCGTAGCCGAGGCCGCATGGCGCGACAGCGCTTCCAGCCCCAGCGCGCCGCTGCCGGCAAAGCAGTCCAGACAACGCGCGCCCTGAATATCGGGCGCCAGCCAGTTAAACAGCGTCTCACGCACGCGATCGGTGGTAGGGCGCAGTCCGGCACTGTCGGGCACCGGCAGCTTTCTGCCGCGCCACTGGCCGCCAATGATGCGGATCTGTCCGGCGCTGCCGCCGCGAGGTTTTTTATTCATCTGACTTAACTCTTCATAATTTGTTGCACAGTTTAACGGGCTTACCGGGCAGAGGAAACGTAAAAAGGGTGCTGTGTTGCGTCAGCAGGAAAGTGTTAGACTAGGGGATTAAGATTATTTTCAGAGACCTGACGGTTTTTTTCCCCGCGAGGAGTGTGGTTGCACCATGGCAAAAAATAAAAAACGTGGCTTTTTTTCCTGGCTGGGATTAGGACGCGAAGAAAAAGCGCCTGAGGAAGAGGTCCAAACGTCAGAACAGCAGCAGAGCGAAACCGCAGACGCCGCCACGCCCCCTGACGTGGAGCAGCGCGCCGAAGCCGTTGTAGAAGTGACGGAAACCGTCGCTCGCGAGCAGGCAGTACGAGACCCGAACGAACAGGCCAGAACAGAGCCGGAAGCGCGCGCAGCCGCTAAACCTGCCGCCAGGACGGAGCCGAAAGAGGAGCCGTTGCCGGAAGAGCTTGCGGTCGCTAAGGCGGAGCCAGAAGAAGAGTGGCTGCCGGAAGCGAGCGTAGCCGCCAGGCCGGAACCGGAAGAAGAGCCGTTGCCGGAAGAGCTTGCGGTCGCTAAGGCGGAACCAGAAGAAGAATGGCTGCCGGAAGAGACGGCGGCCGTACAGGCGGAGCCGGAACCTCTGCCTGAAGAGATTGTTGCTAACGCGCCGGAACCGGAAGAAGCTGCGATCGCCGCCGAACAGGCCGATGACATCACGCCGGAAGAACTGGAAGCCGCCGCGCTCTCTGCCGGTGCCTCACAAGCTGAGCTGAAGGTCATTGAGGAAGAAGAATCCGTCGCTGCCGCGCTGGTTAAAGTTGAGCAGGCTAACGCCGCTGAAGAGCAGGAGCAGGCTGCGGAAGAGCAGGCGCGCCCGACCAAAGAAGGCTTCTTCGCCCGCCTGAAGCGCAGCCTGGTTAAAACGCGACAGAATTTAGGTTCCGGCTTCGTCAGCCTGTTCCGCGGTAAAAAAATCGATGATGAGCTGTTTGAAGAGTTGGAAGAGCAGCTGCTGATCGCCGACGTAGGCGTCGAGACCACGCGCCGCATCATTACCAACCTGACCGCTCAGGCAAGCCGCAAACAGCTGCGCGACGCCGAAGCGCTATACGGGCTGCTGAAGCAGGAAATGGCCGACATTCTGGCGAAAGTCGAGGCGCCGCTGGACGTCACCGGCAAAACGCCGTTCGTTATCCTGATGGTCGGCGTCAACGGCGTGGGTAAAACCACCACCATCGGCAAGCTGGCGCGCCAGTATCAGGCGGAAGGCAAATCGGTCATGCTGGCGGCGGGCGACACCTTCCGCGCGGCAGCGGTCGAACAGCTCCAGGTCTGGGGGCAGCGTAACAACATTCCTGTTGTCGCCCAGCATACCGGCGCGGATTCCGCCTCGGTCATTTTCGATGCGATTCAGGCGGCGAAAGCGCGCAACGTCGACGTCCTGATTGCCGATACGGCAGGCCGTTTGCAGAATAAATCGCACCTGATGGAAGAGCTGAAGAAAATCACGCGCGTGATGAAAAAACTGGACGAGCAGGCGCCGCACGAGGTCATGCTGACCATTGACGCCAGCACCGGCCAGAACGCCATCAGCCAGACTAAGCTGTTCCATGAGGCGGTGGGCCTGACGGGCATCACGCTGACCAAGCTGGACGGCACCGCCAAAGGCGGCGTGATCTTCTCGGTGGCCGATCAGTTCGGTATTCCTATTCGCTACATCGGCGTCGGCGAAGGCATTGAAGATTTACGCTCGTTCAAGGCAGACGATTTTATAGAGGCACTATTTGCCCGAGAGGACTAGTTAGGATGATTCGCTTTGAAGAAGTCAGTAAGGCTTATCTCGGCGGTCGGCAAGCGCTACAGGGAGTGGATTTTCATCTGCAACCGGGAGAAATGGCGTTTCTGACCGGGCATTCCGGGGCGGGGAAAAGCACCCTGCTGAAACTGATCTGCGGCATCGAGCGCCCCAGCGCCGGCCATATCTGGTTCAGCGGGCACGACATCAGCCGCCTGAAGAGCCGGGAAGTGCCTTTTTTACGCCGCCAGATCGGCATGATTTTCCAGGATCACCATCTGCTGATGGACAGGTCCGTCTATGACAACGTGGCTATTCCGCTGATTATCGCGGGCGCAAGCGGGGAAGATATCCGCCGTCGCGTGTCTGCCGCGCTGGATAAAGTCGGTCTGCTGGACAAAGCGAAAAGTTATCCTATTCAGCTGTCGGGCGGCGAACAGCAGCGTGTTGGCATCGCTCGCGCGGTGGTTAACAAGCCTGCGGTGCTGCTGGCGGATGAACCAACCGGCAACCTGGATGAAGCCCTGTCCGAAGATATCCTGCGCCTGTTTGAAGAGTTCAACCGCGTGGGCGTGACCGTGCTGATGGCTACTCACGACCGGGCGCTGATCGCCCGCCGCAACTATCGTCTGATGACGCTGAATCAGGGGCGTCTGCACGGAGGCAACTATGGCGAATAAGCGTAACCCGCGTCCGGCCGCGCCAAAAGCGGCGAAGCAGCCTTCCAAAAGCAAAGCGCTGAAGGGCGGCTGGCAGGAGCAGTGGCGCTATGCGCTGCGCGGCACCCTGTCCGACATGTGGCGTCAGCCGCTGGCGACGCTATTGACGGTGATGGTGATCGCCATCTCTCTGACCTTGCCAAGCGTGTGCTTTATGGTGTGGAAAAACGTCAGCAGCGCGGCGCAGCAGTGGTATCCCGCGCCGCAGCTGACGGTGTATCTGAGCAAAACGCTGGATGACGACGCGGCGGAGAACGTTGTGGCCCAGCTGAAAAAAGAAGAGGGTGTGGATAAGGTTAACTACCTGTCGCGCGAAGAAGCGATGGGCGAGTTCCGCAACTGGTCCGGCTTTGGCGGCGCGATGGATATGCTGGAGCAGAATCCGCTGCCGGCCGTAGCCATCATCACGCCGCAAATCAATTTTCAAAACTCAGACACCATGAAGAACCTCAGCTCCCGCGTGGCGAAAGTGCAGGGCGTGGATGAAGTAAAAATGGACGACAGCTGGTTTGCCCGGCTGGCGGCGCTGGCAGGTTTGGTCGGCCAGGTAGCGACCATGATCGGCATCCTGATGATCGTGGCGGTCTTCCTGGTGATCGGCAACAGCGTGCGGCTCAGTATTTTTGCTCGTCGCGACACGATTAACGTGCAGAAGCTGATCGGCGCGACCGACGGCTTTATTCTGCGACCGTTTCTGTATGGCGGCGCGCTGCTGGGCTTCTGCGGCGCGCTGCTGTCGCTGGCGCTGTCCGAAATCCTGGTTTTCCGCCTGGAATCGGTGGTCACCCAGGTTGCCGCCGTGTTCGGCACCACCTTTAGCCTGCACGGGCTGGCCTGGGATGAAAGCCTGCTGCTGCTGCTGATTTCGGCCATGATCGGCTGGGTTGCCGCCTGGCTGGCGACGGTGCAACATTTACGTCGATTTACGCCGCAGTAACCTCTTCTCATTTTTTTTGGTATACTATTCCTCTGTTGCATGAGCATCGTGCCGCAGAGGAAGTCCTCCTCGTAAAAATCTTTCCGGCCTGCTCCCCTTCCCGAGAAATGTGTGTATATTACGCACAGCTGATAGTGAACTTGTGGATAACTTTGTAGTCGAAGTAGCACAGATTGCTCTCCTTTCTCGTTATCGTTCACGTAGTTTTGTGAACCGCTCAGGGAAAGTGCGGCAATATTGCTTAATACAGAGAGGGTTTGAATGACCAAAGAAATGCAAACTTTAGCTATTGCTCCTTTAGGCAACCTGGATTCCTATATCCGGGCGGCTAATGCCTGGCCTGTGCTGACGGCAGAAGAGGAAAAAGCGCTGGCTGAACGGCTGCATTACCAGGGCGATCTGGAAGCAGCCAAGAAGCTGATCCTGTCCCACCTGCGCTTTGTTGTTCATGTCGCTCGTAACTATTCCGGCTACGGTCTGCCGCAGGCGGATCTGATCCAGGAAGGTAACATCGGCCTGATGAAAGCGGTACGCCGCTTTAATCCGGAAGTGGGCGTGCGCCTGGTCTCCTTTGCCGTGCACTGGATCAAAGCCGAAATCCACGAATACGTTTTGCGTAACTGGCGCATCGTTAAGGTCGCTACCACCAAAGCGCAGCGCAAGCTGTTCTTCAACCTGCGTAAAGCCAAGCAGCGCCTGGGCTGGTTTAATCAGGATGAAGTTGAAATGGTGGCGCGCGAGCTGGGCGTAACCAGCAAAGACGTGCTCGAAATGGAGTCGCGCATGGCGGCCCAGGATATGACCTTTGATCCGACGCCGGAAGACGAAGGCGAAGGTCGCTCAATGGCGCCAATGCTTTATCTGCAGGACAAATCTTCTGACTTTGCCGACGGCATTGAAGAAGACAACTGGGATAACCACGCCGCAGACAAGCTGAGCGACGCCATGCAGGGCCTGGACGAGCGCAGCCAGGACATTATCCGTGCCCGCTGGCTGGACGATGACAACAAAACCACGCTGCAGGAACTGGCCGACAAATACGGCGTTTCCGCCGAGCGCGTCCGTCAGCTTGAAAAGAACGCGATGAAAAAACTGCGCGTCGCGATTGAAGCGTAATTCGCAGCGGTAAAAAAGGCGGCCTTCGGGTCGCCTTTTTTGTTTTCAGGCTCCGCACGCTGCTAAGCTTTCTTATGCTGAAACCCCAGGCCCGACGTGCCAGACCTCAGGTTCGAACCCCAAAGCCCAAAGCCCAAAGCCTGAATCCTAATCCCGGGCCTGAATCCTGACCCCAGGCCCGGACTTTACAGCCCGAGGCCTGAATCCTGACCCGGACTTTACAGCCCGAGGCCTTATACCTGAAGCGGCTCTTGCTGCCTAAGCCCGCTGCCAAACCCAGCCGTCTGCGTCGGCGATAAATCCTTGCTTGCGCATAAAAGTCGAAAGCCCTTCGTCACCCGTCTTCGCCATCCTCCAGCGTGTTACGGCCGCGTTTTGCGCCAGCACTTCTTCCAGCAGATAGCTGCCGACGCCGCGCCTTCTGGTGACTTCCCGCACCATAAAATCCTTCAGCTCGCCCTGCGCTTCATTCAGCGTCACTTTCACCGCCGCCAGTAGCCGATCGTTGAACTTTGCCGCATAGAGCCGATGACGATCGTCCAGCCTGTTTTCCAGATCTGCCGGATCGTCTTGCGGCCAGATTTTGCTCAGATCCACAAGATCCTGAGCGCTTAAGCGTTGCAGCCTGAGAATAGTCAGTTTCATAAAAAGTTACCGTGCCGACGTGAGAGGCAGATTGTAGCGAAAACGGACGTGAAGAGGCGCGTAACTTTTTTTGTATAAAAACAAAGCAATCTGTCAGGGTGGCGTTTAAAGTTAAAGATAAACGCTGAGTTAATGCGATGAATGCAGAATAACCCGCTGGCTGAATGCCCAAACAGCCCGCATTTGTACCAGTCATTTATGCTAAAGCTGGCGGTAATATCACATGAAGTCAGTTGATTTACAGAAGAAAATTCCTGTTTAATAACCTGAAATTTATAGTCTTATTAATAAAAATGGCTGTATCCCGCGTTAACCTGTTCTTCTTATGGCGTTTATCGACGGGAGCAGTATAAAAAACAGCAAACACAAGATGGGGTAGTCAGGATGAAAATGAAAGGTAGCGCGTTTTTAGCAGGCTGCATGGCGTTGGCGCTCAGTCATGCCGCCGCCGCAGAAGACATTAAAGTAGCCATCGTTGGCGCTATGTCTGGCCCGGTCGCGCAATATGGCGATATGGAGTTCACCGGCGCGAAACAGGCTATTGCCGATATCAATGCCAAAGGCGGCGTCAACGGCAATAAACTGGTCGGCGTGCAGTATGACGACGCCTGCGATCCCAAACAGGCGGTTGCGGTCGCTAACAAAGTTATCAACGACGGTATTCGCTACGTTATCGGCCACCTTTGCTCTTCTTCCACCCAGCCCGCTTCCGATATCTATGAAGACGAAGGCGTACTGATGATTACTCCGGCGGCCACCAACGCCGACCTGACGACCCGTGGCTATAAAATGATTATGCGCACCACGGGCCTGGACTCCGATCAGGGCCCGACCGCGGCGAAATATATTCTTGAACAAATCAAACCGCAGCGTATCGCCGTGATCCACGATAAACAGCAGTACGGCGAAGGGCTGGCGCGCTCCGTGCAGGCGAGCCTGAAAAAATCGGGTGGCAACGTGGTGATGTTTGAAGGCGTGACCGCAGGCGATAAAGACTTCTCCACGCTGGTGGCGCGCCTGAAAAAAGAGAACGTCGATTTTGTCTATTTTGGCGGCTACTACCCGGAAATGGGGCAGATCCTGCGCCAGTCACGCGCGGCCGGGCTGCAAACCCGTTTTATGGGGCCAGAAGGCGTAGGCAACGCTTCGCTCTCTAATATCGCCGGCGCGGCTTCCGAAGGCATGCTGGTTACGCTGCCGAAACGTTACGATCAGGTGCCGACTAACCAACCCGTTGTCGATGCGCTGAAAGCGAAAAAGCTTGATCCAACCGGCCCGTTTGTCTGGACGACCTATGCCGCGCTACAGGCTTTAACCACCGGCATGGAGCGCAGCAAAAGCGCCGAGCCGGAAGAGATTGCTAAAAACCTGAAAGAGGGCGCGCCGGTGCCAACGGTAATGGGTGACTTAAGCTGGGACGCCAAAGGCGATCTGAAAGGCTTTGAGTTCGGCATCTTCACCTGGCATGCCGACGGCTCTTCTACCGCGGTAAAATAATAATAGCGGACGTCATACGCTGACGTCCGTAGCGCGATGCTTCACGGGCTGCCCGCATCATTGCTTACCAGGGTTTGAAGGGGTGGAAATATCGGGGTGCCGGATCGGCCCCGATAACGGACTGCTTTCCGCCCGTGTTGTTAAAGCATCTCTCTTTCCGCCTGGGCGGATAGCAGTAAGGTATTCTTTATGTCCGAGCAGTTTCTCTATTTCCTGCAGCAGATGTTCAACGGCGTCACGTTGGGCAGCACCTATGCGCTGATCGCCATCGGCTACACCATGGTGTACGGCATCATCGGCATGATCAACTTCGCTCACGGCGAAGTGTATATGATCGGCAGCTACGTCTCTTTTATCGTCATTGCCGCGCTGATGATGATGGGCATTGATGCCAGCTGGCTGTTGATCGGCGCCGGTTTTCTGGTGGCTATCGTTATCGCCAGCGCCTATGGCTGGAGCATCGAACGCGTGGCCTATAAGCCCGTGCGTTCCTCCAAGCGGCTGATCGCGTTGATATCCGCCATCGGTATGTCTATTTTTCTGCAAAACTACGTCAGCCTGACTCAGGGCTCGCGCGATCTGGCCCTGCCGGGCCTGGTCAGCGGGCAGTGGACGCTGGGCGTCAGTAACGGTTTTGCCGCCACCATCTCCACTATGCAGGTAGTGATTTGGGTGGTGACCTTTGTCGCTATGCTGGCCCTGACGCTGTTTATCCGCTACTCGCGCATGGGTCGCGCCTGCCGCGCCTGCGCCGAAGATCTGAAAATGGCCAGCCTGCTGGGCATTAACACGGATCGCGTGATCTCGCTGACCTTTGTGATCGGCGCGGCAATGGCGGCGGTAGCGGGCGTTCTGCTGGGCCAGTTCTACGGCGTCATCAATCCTTACATCGGCTTTATGGCCGGGATGAAAGCGTTCACCGCGGCCGTGCTGGGCGGCATAGGCAGCATTCCCGGCGCGATGCTGGGCGGCCTGATCCTGGGCATTGCCGAAGCGCTGACCTCCGCCTACCTCAGCACTGAATATAAAGACGTGGTTTCTTTTGCGCTGCTGATCGTTGTGCTGCTGGTAATGCCAACCGGCATTCTGGGCCGTCCGGAGGTAGAAAAGGTATGAAAAACCTGCTTAACGCCTCTGTTTCCGCGCTGATGCTGGTGGTGCTGGCCGCCTTCTTTATGGGGATGCGCCTTAGCCTGGACGGCACGCATCTGGTGGTTAACAACGCCGGCAGCGTGCGCTGGAACTGGATCGCCCTCGGCTGCGCCGTGGTCTTTTTCTTTCAGCTGCTGCGGCCGGTTTTTCAGCGCGGGCTAAAGAAAATTTCCGCGCCTTCGCTGGTGCTGCCGGGCATTGACGGCTCCACCCCAAAGCAGAAACTCTTTTTGCTGCTGCTGATCGTCGCCGCTGCGGCCTGGCCTTTTATGGTGTCTCGCGGCACGGTCGATATCGCCACGCTGACCCTGATTTATGTAATGCTGGGCCTGGGACTGAACGTGGTGGTCGGGCTTTCCGGCCTGCTGGTGCTGGGCTACGGCGGCTTTTACGCCATCGGCGCCTACACCTTTGCGCTGCTTAATCACTACTTCGGCCTGGGCTTCTGGGAATGTTTGCCGCTGGCGGGCATCGTGGCCGCGCTGTTCGGCCTGCTGCTGGGTTTTCCGGTACTGCGCCTGCGCGGTGATTACCTGGCGATAGTCACGCTGGGCTTTGGCGAAATCGTCCGTATTCTGCTGCTGAACAACACCGAGATCACCGGTGGGCCAAACGGCATCAGCCAGATCCCGAAACCGTCGTTTTTCGGTCTGGAGTTTAACCGCAGCGTGCGCGACGGCGGCTGGGACACCTTCCACCATTTCTTTAACCTGAAATACGATCCCAGCGACCGCATTATCTTTCTCTATATGGTGGCGCTGCTGCTGGTTGTGCTGACGCTGTTTGTGATCAACCGGCTGCTGAGAATGCCGCTGGGTCGCGCCTGGGAAGCGCTGCGCGAGGATGAAATCGCCTGTCGTTCGCTGGGCCTCAGCCCGACGCGCATCAAGCTCACCGCCTTTACCATCAGCGCCGCTTTTGCTGGTTTCGCGGGGAGTCTGTTCGCTGCGCGGCAGGGCTTTGTCAGCCCGGAGTCTTTTACCTTCGCCGAATCGGCCTTTGTGCTGGCTATCGTGGTGTTAGGCGGCATGGGGTCGCAGTTCGCCGTGATCCTCGCTGCCGTGCTGCTGGTGGTTTCACGCGAGCTGATGCGCGATCTGAATGAATACAGCATGCTGGTGCTGGGCGGCCTGATGGTGCTGATGATGATCTGGCGACCGCAAGGCCTGCTGCCGATGCAGCGTCCGCACCTGAAGTTAAAAAGCGTGAAAAAAGGAGAGCAGCCATGAAGCCTTTATTGGCCGTAAACGGCCTGATGATGCGCTTTGGCGGCCTGCTCGCGGTCAACAACGTCGAGCTGGAGCTGCGAGAGCAGGAGATCGTCTCGCTGATTGGCCCCAACGGCGCGGGTAAGACTACGGTATTTAACTGCCTGACCGGTTTTTACCGGCCGACGGGCGGCAGTATCAGGCTGGGCGAGCGCCAGCTGGCGGGCCTGGCGGGGCAGGAGATCGCGCGGATGGGTATCGTGCGCACTTTCCAGCACGTTCGCCTGTTCCGTGAAATGACGGTGATTGAAAACCTGCTGGTAGCGCAGCATCAACATCTGAAAAGCGGCGTGTTTGCCGGACTGCTGAAAACGCCGGGCTTCCGTAAAGCGGAAAGCGAAGCGCTGGACCGGGCGGCCAGCTGGCTGGATCGCGTAGGATTACTGACGCTCGCTAACCGTCAGGCGGGCAATCTGGCCTACGGTCAGCAGCGTCGCCTGGAAATCGCCCGCTGTATGGTTACGCGCCCGCAAATCCTGATGCTGGATGAACCGGCGGCGGGCCTGAACCCCAAAGAGACGCTGGAGCTGGACGAGCTGATCGCCGAGCTGCGCAACGAACACAAGGTGTCGGTACTGTTGATTGAACACGATATGAAACTGGTCATGGGCATTTCCGATCGCATCTATGTGGTCAATCAGGGCACGCCGCTGGCAAACGGCACGCCGGAAGAGATCCGCAACAACCCGGACGTGATCCGCGCTTATCTGGGAGAAGCATAAAATGGCTATGCTTTCTCTGGAAAACGTCAGCGCGCACTATGGAAAAATCCAGGCGTTGCACAGCGTCAGTCTGCATATCAATCAGGGCGAAATCGTTACGTTGATTGGGGCTAACGGCGCGGGGAAAACCACCATTCTGGGTACGCTCTGCGGAGAACCGCGTGCGACTCAGGGACGGGTGGTTTTTGACGGCAAGGATATTACCGACTGGCAAACGGCGCGCATTATGCGCGAGGCGATAGCCATCGTGCCGGAAGGCCGCCGGGTCTTTTCCCGCATGACGGTAGATGAGAACCTGGCGATGGGTGGTTTTTTTGCCGATCGTCAGCAGTATCAGTCACGTATCAGGCGCGTCTACGAGCTTTTTCCGCGACTTTATGAACGCCGCGTGCAGCGTGCGGGCACCATGTCCGGTGGCGAACAGCAGATGCTGGCGATTGGCCGCGCGCTGATGAGCCAGCCGCGCCTGCTGCTGCTGGACGAGCCGTCGCTGGGGCTGGCGCCGATCATTATTCAGCAGATCTTCGACACCATCGAGCAGCTACGTCAGGAGGGAATGACCATCTTCCTGGTGGAACAAAACGCCAATCAGGCGCTGAAACTGGCCGATCGCGGTTACGTGCTGGAGAACGGCCACGTGGTGCTGAGCGACAGCGGCGAGGCGCTATTGGCTAACGAAGCGGTACGCAGCGCCTATCTGGGCGGCTGAGATTACGGGGCTGGTTTACCGGCCCCTTTATTATTTCCGGTACTTTTTAATTAATAGTCTGCTTATTTTCCACGTTATTAAAATGTTCTCCCGCTTATTCTCTTTCTGAAGTTTTCTGTATTTATTTTTCAAGCCAACGCTGCGTAACCTTAGAAAATGCCGCCTTAAAACATTGCAGATAGCTACGTAGTAGGAGTATGATTTTTGTTCAGCAGTGAATGGAAAACAAGCACAAGGAGAGGCTATGTCGGAACCAAAGGAAGGGCTACTGACTTTTCGCGCGGAAGGCAATAATTTCAGAGGAAGTCGTTATTATTCCAGAGTTATTCACTGGCCTGGCAATGCCTCAGCTTGTCAGGGGGATGCGTCGGGCGTGACGATTGGACGCGGATTCGATATGGGCAGCAGAACCAAAGCCGAATCCTGTGGTTATTTGATAAAGGCCGGGGTAGAGGCGAAAAAAGCAGAAAAAATTTCTACAGGTAGCCGGCTTAAATTTTGTCAGGCTGAAAAATTTGTCAGACAGCATAAAAATGAAATTGGTGAGATAACAGAAGTGCAGCAGCTGATGCTGTTTGAAGCTGTTTACCCTGAATATACCAATAAAGCTAAGCGTTTTTATAATAAATATAAGGGCGCTAATGCGGTAGCCTGGCGGGAGCTACATCCGGTTTTAAAAGAGGTATTTATTGATATGCGCTATCAGGGGGCAATGACAATTGGTTATGTATCCTCTTTTAAGCGTAACGATATTGGCAGTGCTTTAAAATTAATTGAATCGATTGGGGATTTATATGGCAAGGACAGATATATAAGAAGAAGGGAGGCGTTAAAAAATGCTTTATAAAAAAATAAAATTGATGATTGTTATTATGATGAGTATTGTGCCACTGCCCCTATTTTCTCAGGCGTCTACAGTAGAAGAGAGTACCATAGCATTCTGCCTTAATGAAGGCCCTGTTAGCGCTATAGCGGGCTGTTTTACGGCGCTGGAGTTAAAACGTAATGTGGATTACAATCGCACTTACCAAACGTTTATTAATGAAATAATAAAAAATAAAAATAATTTTTTGAATTACAATGGATTTCTTCAGAAAACCAAAAAAGCTAAAGGCTATTTTGATAAATATATGCAAAGTGAATGTCAGGCCTGGGCCGATCAGGTTATAATAGATTCGCCAGCATGGCATACGCTTTATAGTCAGTGCATGATAAGATTTTATGAGCAACGCATAAATTTTTATAACAAATATGACTTTCAATAAATCACAGGTTTTATTTCAGGGATGTTTGTGAACGGTCAAGTTCATTACGAAAAAATTGCCGAATACGATCGGTCGATAATTATTATAGGGTGTAATTAGATTTGTGTAATACCCTGCTTTTTCTATTCTCTTATTAACTACAAAGGCAGGCAAGTTATGGATAGCAATCAACGCAAATTTCTTATATTAAACCTGGTCAAAATCCTTAAAACCCAAGTGATATCAATCATTTTTCTGGAATGGTGACGAATATAACTAACGACTCTTAATACTGAACTGATCGAAAATTTATTGCGGATATGCACGAAGCAGGCGTATGATTTTTGTTCATATTTGAATGACGAATAAGCACAAGAAGAGGCTATGTCGGAACCAAAGGAAGGGCTACTGACTTTTCGCGCGGAAGGCGATAATTTCAGAGGAAGTCGTTATTATTCCAGATTTATTCACTGGCCTGGCAATGCCTCAGCTTGTCAGGGGGATGCGTCGGGCGTGACGATTGGACGCGGATTCGATATGGGCAGCAGAACCAAAGCCGAATCCTATGGTTATTTGATAAAGGCCGGGGTAGAGGCGAAAAAAACAGAAAAAATTTCTACAGGTAGCCGGCTTAAATTTTGTGAGGCTGAAAAATTCGTCAGACAGCATAAAAATGAAATTGGTGAGATAACAGAAGTGCAGCAACTGAAGCTGTTTGAAGCAGTCTATGATGAATATATCATTGATGCAAAAAGATTTTACAATAAGTACTGCAAGCCTGCCTCGATCTCATGGTTGGATTTAGACCAAAGAATTAAAGATGTTTTTATTGATATGAAGTACCAGGGCGTGCTTCGTACTGACATGGTCAGATTTTTTTCAAATAATGACAAGAATGATGTTGTCAGGCTGATAAAAACGCACTCCCGACTAAAAAAAGATGATGAAAATCGGCAAAGGATAAAATATTTATTGGAAAATAGAAAATGAAAATAAAGTTGATTTTTATAATTATGTTGGCACTGTTTTATACCTTTCCTTGCACTGTAAACGCGCAGGTTGAGTTTGAACAGGTGAACTTTATCGGAGGTGCTTATAATATATATATCAACGATAGTGACTGCCAGGTTTTGACTGATTGCAAAAAAGTTAAAGCTGAAATAGTTGATAAGGGGAAAAAGAAAAAGTATAGCGTCTTTGGGGAGACTATTACAACAGGATTCGGGCATAATCTAAGAGGATATAATTTTTATCGAGGAAAATATAAGTATGAAATATATCGCCCAGAGACAAGATTAAACAATCAGTCAGACCTGAGTAAATGGGTTTTAACCATTTATAAAAAAAATGGTCGTGAGGGTTTTAACAAAATTTTTAGCGAGGAAGGCGAGATGAATATTTGATACTTCCTCAATCAAACCGCGCAGAAGAATTTCATGCTGTGCTTAGCTGTATTTGTAACGATAACCTGTTATCGCCGTTATCGCCGTTATCGCCGTTATCGCCGTTATCGCCGTTATCGCCGTTATCGCCGTTATCGCCGTTATCGCCGTTATCGTCGCTACCTCCGTCTTCTCTCCGTCACCAGCCCGTCATCCGGCTGTCATGCCATTGTTATCTTTCCGTCATTTTTGCATGTCATTTTACCTGCCGAAGCGTTACAGGGCGCGGCTTTGCGCGTAACAACACCGGGTACAGGAAACCGACATGCCATTGTTCTTCCGACATACCATATGTATTGCACTGGGGCTGGCCTTTAGCGCACAGGCGCTGGCTGTCACCGAGATCCCTTTCTGGCACTCGATGGAGGGCGAGCTGGGCGTAGAGGTCAATTCGCTGGCGCAGCGCTTTAACCAATCGCACCCTGATTACAAAATCGTGCCTACCTATAAAGGTAACTACGAGCAAAGCCTGGCTGCGGGGATCGCCGCCGTGCGTTCTGACCGCGCACCTGCCATTCTTCAGGTTTATGAAGTCGGCACCGCCACGATGATGGCTTCACAGGCAATTGTGCCGGTGTACGAGGTTTTTAAAAACGCGGGTATTGCCTTCGATGAAAAACAGTTTGTGCCGACGGTAGCGGGCTATTACAGCGACGCCAAAACCGGCCATCTGATCTCCCAGCCTTTCAACAGTTCTACGCCGGTGCTTTATTACAACAAGGACGCTTTCAAAAAAGCGGGTCTGGATCCGGAGCAGCCGCCGAAAACCTGGCAGGCGCTGGCTAAAGATGCCGAAGCGCTGCGTAAAGCAGGCATGAGCTGCGGCTATGCCAGCGGCTGGCAGGGCTGGATCCAGATCGAGAACTTCAGCGCCTGGCACGGCCTGCCGGTCGCTACAAAAAATAATGGCTTTGACGGCACCGATGCAGAGCTGGAATTTAATAAGTCGACCCAGGTACGCCATATTCAGCAGCTCGCAGAGATGAATAAAAAAGGCGACTTTACCTATTTTGGCCGTAAAGACGAATCCACCGCCAAGTTCTATAACGGCGACTGCGGTATCACCACGGCGTCCTCCGGCTCGCTGGCCGATATCCGTCACTATGCCAAATTTAACTATGGTGTTGGCATGATGCCGTACGATGAGACGGTGCCGAACGCCCCGCAAAACGCCATTATCGGTGGTGCCAGCCTGTGGGTAATGAAAGGGAAAGATGAAGCGACCTATAAAGGCGTGGCATCGTTTATGCAGTTCCTGACACAGCCGGAAATCGCCGCCGAATGGCACCAGAAAACAGGCTATCTGCCGATCACCACGGCGGCCTACGAGCTGACCCGTCAGCAGGGCTTCTACGAGAAAAATCCGGGCGCCGATATCGCTACGCGTCAGATGCTGAACAAGCCGCCGCTGCCGTTCACTAAAGGGATGCGGCTGGGCAATATGCCGCAGATCCGCACTATCGTGGATGAGGAGCTGGAAGGCGTCTGGACCGGCAAAAAAACGCCGCAGGCCGCGCTGGATAACGCAGTGAAGCGTGGCAATCTCCTGCTCAGGCGCTTTGAGCAAACCGTTAAGCCATAATCTGTAGCGCTGCCGTGCTATACAGCGTACGGCAGCGCCTCGCTAAAACCCTCGCGCCGCACCGTTATCGAGCTTTATATGTCCTCTTCACGCCCTGTTTTTCGTTCACGCTGGCTGCCTTATTTATTAATGTTGCCGCAGCTGTTGATTACGCTGATTTTTTTCCTGTGGCCCGCTGGTGAAGCCTTATGGTATTCGGTGCAGCGCGTCGATCCTTTTGGTCTTTCCAGCACGTTTGTCGGCATGGAAAATTTCACCAGGCTGCTGGACGATGAGTACTATCTCGATTCCTTTAAAACCACGCTGATTTTTAGCGGCCTGGTTACGGTCATCGGCCTGATCGTTTCGCTGTTTTTTGCCGCGCTGACCGATCATGTCCTGCGCCTGAAGCGCTTTTACCAGACGCTGTTTCTGCTGCCTTATGCAGTAGCGCCTGCGGTAGCGGCGGTGCTGTGGATGTTCCTGTTCAGTCCGGGGCAGGGCCTGATTACGCATTTTCTGGCGCAGCTGGGCTATAGCTGGAACCATGCGCAAAACAGCGGCCAGGCGATGACGCTGGTCGTGCTGGCTTCCGTCTGGCAGCAAATGAGCTATAACTTCCTGTTCTTTTTTGCGGCGCTTCAGTCCATTCCCAAATCGCTGATCGAAGCGGCGGCTATCGACGGCGCAGGCCCGGTACGCCGTTTTTTTTACCTCTCGCTGCCGCTGATTACGCCGGTGGGCTTCTTTCTGGTGGTGGTCAATCTGGTATACGCCTTCTTTGACACTTTCCCGGTGATCGATGCCGCCACGGGCGGCGGGCCGGTGCAGTCCACCACCACGCTTATCTACAAAATCTATCGCGAAGGCTTTGCCGGTCTGGATCTCTCTTCTTCTTCCGCACAGTCGGTGGTGCTGATGGTGTTGGTCATCGGGCTGACGGTGATCCAGTTCCGTTTTGTTGAGAAAAAGGTGCGCTACCAATGATTGAAAACCGACGCGGGCTGGCCCTTTTCAGTCAGATCATGCTGGGTCTGGGCGCGCTTACCGTGCTGTTTCCGCTCTATGTCGCTTTTGTGGCCGCTACGCTGAACGACAGCGAGGTGTTCCGGGTACCGATGTCGCTGATCCCCGGCCGTTCGCTGTGGCACAACGTGAGCTTTATCTGGCAGCACGGCGTGGGACAGAACAGCGCGCCTTTCGGCAGGATGCTGTTTAACAGCACGCTGATGGCGCTGGCGATAACCACAGGGAAGATTTCGGTTTCCATTCTCTCCGCTTTTGCGCTGGTCTGGTTTCGCTTTCCGCTGCGCGGCCTGTTTTTCTGGATGATTTTTATCACACTGATGCTGCCGGTCGAGGTGCGCATTTTCCCGACGGTAGAAGTGATTGCAGACCTGAAGATGCTGGATAGCTATAGCGGGCTGACGCTGCCGCTGATGGCCTCCGCCACCGCCACCTTCCTGTTCCGCCAGTTTTTTATGACGCTGCCTGACGAGCTGGTCGAAGCGGCGCGCATCGACGGCGCCGGGCCAATGCGCTTCTTTTGGGACATTGTGCTGCCGCTGTCGAAAACCAATCTGGCCGCGCTGTTTGTTATCACCTTTATCTATGGCTGGAACCAGTATCTCTGGCCGCTGCTGATTATTAATGATGTTGATTTGGGCACCGCCGTGGCGGGCATTCGCAGCATGATCGGCACCGGCGACGGCACGCCCACGCAGTGGAATCTGGTGATGGCGGCAATGCTGCTGACCATGATCCCGCCGGTAGTGATTGTTTTAGTGATGCAGCGCGCTTTCGTTCGCGGGCTGGTAGAGAGCGAGAAATAGCATGGCAGGGGTAAAATTTCAGGCCGTTACCAAAACGTACGACGGTAAAAACCAGATTATTCAGCCGCTTGACGTCGATATTCGCGACGGTGAGTTTATGGTGATGGTTGGCCCTTCCGGCTGCGGTAAATCGACGCTGTTGCGCATGGTCGCCGGGCTGGAAAGGGTCAGCAGCGGCGATATCTATATCGACAGCGAACGCGTCACCGAGCGAGAGCCGAAAGATCGCGGCATCGCGATGGTTTTCCAGAACTATGCGCTTTATCCCCATATGAGCGTGGAAGAAAACATGGCATGGGGGCTGAAAATTCGCGGCATGGGCAAAGCGCATATCCGCCAGCGCGTGCTGGAAACGGCGAAAAGCCTGGAGCTGGAAGCGCTGCTGCACCGTCGTCCGCGCGAGCTTTCCGGCGGTCAGCGGCAGCGGGTGGCGATGGGTCGCGCTATCGTTCGCGAACCGGCGGTTTTCCTGTTTGATGAGCCGTTATCGAATCTGGACGCGCGGCTGCGGGTGCAGATGCGGCTGGAGCTACAGCAGCTGCATCGTCGCCTGCAGACTACCAGCCTGTACGTGACGCACGATCAGGTGGAGGCGATGACGCTGGCGCAGCGGGTGATGGTGATGAACAAAGGCGTGCTGGAGCAGCTGGGCACGCCGGTAGAGATTTATGAGCGTCCGGCCACGCGCTTCGTTGCCAGCTTTATTGGCGCGCCTGCGATGAACCTGCTGGAAGGCGAGATCGATCCGACCGGCACGCGGCTGCTGCTGGGCGACAGCGCCGTGACGCTGCCTCAGGCCAGGCCGCAGTGGGCCGGACGCCGATTGACGTTGGGGATCCGCCCAGAGCATATTAAACTGGCCGATCGGCAAAGCGGGCTGGCGCTGACGGTGGATACGCTGGAAATGCTGGGCGCGGACAACCTGGCGCACGGGCGCTGGGGCGGCCACAATATGGTGGTGCGGCTGCCGCACATCGAGCGCCCGGCCATCGGCAGCCTGCTGTGGCTACAGCTGCCGGCTGATTCGCTACACTTCTTTGATACTGACAACGGACAACGGCTCGAATGACTGCTAAAGCCTGGCCTTACCCGACCATCGTCGCGCATCGCGGCGGCGGCAAGCTGGCCCCGGAAAACACCCTCGCCGGTATTGATACCGGCGCGCGGCTGGGGCACAAGATGATTGAGTTCGACGTCAAGCTCTCGCTGGACGGCGAAATTTTTTTGCTGCATGACGACACGCTCGACAGAACCAGCAACGGCTGGGGCATCGCCGGACAGCTGCCATGGGAAAAGCTGATCCAGCTGGATGCGGGCGGCTGGTTTGGCAAAGATTTCACCGGCGAGCGTCTGCCGCTGCTGTCTCAGGTGGCGCAGCGCTGCGCCTCTTACGGCATGATGGCAAATATTGAAATCAAGCCCACAACAGGTCTGGAAGCGGAAACCGGACGCGTGGTGGCGCTGGCCGCGCGCGAGCTGTGGCATCGGCAGACCGCGCCGCTGCTCTCCTCGTTCTCTTTTGAAGCGCTGGAAGCCGCCATGCAGGCCGCGCCGGAGCTGCCGCGCGGGTTGCTGCTGCACGAATGGCATGACGACTGGCAGCAGCTGACGCAGCGGCTGGATTGCGTCTCGGTACATTTCAATCATAAGGTGCTGGATCGGGAGAGAGTGGCGGCACTCAAAGCGGCGGAGCTGCGGATTCTGGTTTATACGGTTAATCAACCCGAAAGGGCAAAAGAGCTGCTGGACTGGGGCGTTGACGCCATCTGTACCGACCGCATTGACCTGATAGGCGCAGATTTCACTTGAAGACGCTGATACAGCTAGCGCCTTACTGAACGCGCGCCGGCTGCTGGCCTGACCTTAATGTGTATTCTGGCTGAGTGGTGCTGCCGGGCTGCGATTGATAGCACCGAATCGTCGAACCGACGCGATTCGGCTACAGTCCCATCTTAATCCCTATTCTGCTGCACCAACGGCTGAGTAATGCTACCGGGCGGTGATTGATATCGCCGGATCGTCCAACTGGGGCAATCCGGCTGTTGGCCTGACCTTAATTTGTATTCTGCTGCACCGACGGCTGAGTAGTGCTGCCGGGCTGCGTCTGCAACACGCGCTGGGAAGCGCTGTTACGCTGATCCTGCACCTTTCGCTGTAGCTGCTGGCTTTGCTGCTGCTGATCCTGCTGCAGTTTCCGCTGTTGCTGAACCTGCTGCGTCTGCATCTGCTGCTGCATCCGCTGCGAGCTGGGGTTATAGCCCGGCTGGTTAGGCTGATTATTATTTAGCATATTGGCCATGCCGCTTAACGGCAGCAGCGCGGCACACACGAGTAACCATTTCATCAAATACCTCCCTAAGCTGTCTATCCAGTGTATGTCAGCCGCGCTGTTCTGGCCTGAGGGCCAGTCTGAATTTGTAGGTTTTCTCGCCTTTTCGCTTGTTTTGTGCATAGTTAGAGACGGTAAACAAACGTAAATAATTCTAATAAGAGGTGAATATGGGGCAGGGCAGAGTGACGCTGGCAGCATCGCTGATAGCAGGACTGATTTTCTGGCAGGGCGCGACGGCAGCGCCCACCGCGCCGCCAATCTCGTACGGCGTGGACGCCGATACTTTCCATCCGGTAAAAGAGCAGCACGGCATGGTCGCCTCGGTAGATGCGCTCGCCACCCAGGCAGGCGTGGACGTGCTGAAACGCGGCGGCAATGCGGTAGATGCCGCCATCGCCGTCGGCTATGCGCTGGCCGTCACGCATCCGCAGGCCGGTAACCTTGGCGGCGGCGGTTTTATGCTAATCCGCACCGCTTCCGGCCATGCTACCGCCATCGATTTTCGTGAAATGGCACCGATTAAAGCCAGTCGCGATATGTTTTTAGACGCCCAGGGCAACGCCGACGGTAAAAAGTCGCTGACCTCCCATCTGGCTTCCGGCGTGCCGGGCACCGTGGCCGGTTTCGCGCTGGCGAATAAAGAGTACGGCACGTTGCCGCTGGCGCAGCTGATCGCACCGGCCATCAGGCTGGCGGAAAAAGGCATCGTGGTTAACGAAGCGCTGGCTGATGATTTGAAAGTGTACGGCAAAGAAGTGCTGATTACGCACCCCAACAGTAAAGCCGTTTTTTATAAAGCAGACGGCCAGCCCTACGCGCGCGGCGAAAAGCTGGTGCAGCATAATCTTGCCCGTAGCCTGCGGCTGATTGCGACGCAAGGCCCGGACGCTTTCTATAAAGGGGAGATCGCCTCGGAAATCGCCGCGGAAATGGCGGCGAACGGCGGCCTGATCGGCAAAGCGGATCTGGCCAATTATAAAGCGGTCGAGCGTAAGCCCATCAGCGGCACCTATCGCGGTTATGAAGTCTTTTCTATGCCGCCGCCTTCTTCCGGCGGGATCCATATAGTGGAAATCCTCAATATCCTGGAAAACTTCGATCTGGCGAAAATGGGCTTTGGCAGCGCCGACGCTATGCAGGTGATGGCGGAAGCGGAAAAACATGCCTACGCCGATCGTTCTGAGTATCTGGGCGATCCTGATTTTGTGAAAGTGCCGTGGCAGGCGCTGACCAGTAAAGCCTATGCGAAATCGCTGGCCCAGCAGATTGACGTGAACAAAGCGCTGCCTTCGACAGAGATTAAACCCGGCAAGCTGGCGCCTTATGAGAGCAATCAGACCACGCATTTTTCCGTGGTCGATAAGCAGGGTAATGCGGTCGCGGTGACCTATACGCTGAACACCTATTTTGGCAGCGGGATCGTGGCGGGCAAGAGCGGCATTTTGCTCAACAACGAAATGGACGATTTTTCCGCCAAGCCGGGCACGCCGAATATTTATGGTCTGGTCGGCGGCGAGGCAAATGCGGTGCAGCCTTACAAAAGGCCGCTCTCTTCCATGTCGCCGACCATCGTCGCCAAAGACGGCAAAACCTGGCTGGTAACGGGCAGTCCGGGCGGCAGCCGTATTATTACAACCGTGCTGCAAATGGTCGTTAACAGCATCGATTTCGGTATGAACGTGGCGGAAGCGACCAACGCGCCGCGCTTTCACCATCAGTGGTTGCCGGATCAGCTGCGCGTGGAGAAAGGCTTCAGCCCGGATACGCTGAAGCTGCTGGAGGCAAAAGGGCAGCACGTTAAGGTACTGCCTGCGATGGGCAGCACGCAGAGCATTATGATCGGCCCGGACGGCACCCTGTATGGCGCTTCCGATCCTCGCTCTGTTGACGATCTGACGGCAGGTTATTAACGAGAGGGGGCGATATTTTATCGCCCCTGTGTTTTAAGCGGCGCGCAAACGCGCCATATAGAGCGCATCCACCTGTTTGCCGTTGCGTACGGCATAGCGCCGCGCCACGCCTTCCGTTTCAAAACCAAACCGCTGATACAATCTTACCGCCGTGTCGTTGTCGGCAAATACCGTTAGCTCAATGCGCTCGACGCTCAGCCAGCTATCGCACAGGCTGACCATCTCCTGCATCAATGCGGAGGCCACGCCGCGACCACGGTAGTGATAATCGACGCAGAGTCCAAAAGTCGCGGTATGCCGCCGACGCGCGCGGCCATTAACCTCCAGATATAAGTCGCCGACCACCTGTTCATCAACGCAGGCGACCAGCCGCTGCATGCCGGGCTGAAGTTTCTGTAGACGTTCCTGAACAAGCTGAAGCGAGGGATGAGGAAGCTGTAGCGTGTCGGTGTAGGTTTCCGGCTGGCTGACAATACGATGCAGCGCGGCAGCGTCTTCAACGACGGCGTGTCTTATCACTATCTCACTCATTCTCTCGCTCCTTTTGGTTATTTCCTGCTTAAATTCAGGGGATTCTGGCGCAAAAGCAAGCGAAAAAAATGCCGCAGAGGCTTTACAAGTGCGAATGATAATGATTATTATTGTCATGCGTTTTCGATTTGGGCTTCACGGACCGGTCGGGAAGGCACGACATTGCTCACATTGCTTCCAATATTATTTAGCCAGCTCGGGTGCTGGCTTTTTTTTTGCCTGCCCGGCGGCAACCTCCGTTTTCTCCCTTCTTATCTGCTTGCGCAAACGGTCTGAAAGACGCCTGTTAATTTCATCGAATAATTTGAACAGAGGAGACAATTTTCTCCGCTATCTTCCCGGTCAGCACAGGTCCAGACTATGTGAAAACGTTGAGGAGGATTGAACATGATTTACTTACGCAAAGCACAAGAACGCGGTCACGCTAACCACGGCTGGCTGGACAGCTGGCACACGTTTTCTTTCGCTAACTACTACGACGCCAACTTTATGGGCTTCTCGGCGCTGCGAGTGATTAACGAAGATGTTATTGATGGCGGCCAGGGCTTCGGCACTCATCCCCATAAAGATATGGAAATCCTGACGTATGTGCTTTCCGGTACCGTTGAGCATGAAGACAGCATGGGCAATAAGGAGCAGATCCCGGCGGGCGAGTTCCAGATTATGAGCGCCGGCACCGGCGTGCGTCACTCTGAGTACAACGCCAGCAAAGACGTGCCGCTGCACCTGTATCAGATCTGGATTATTCCGGAAAGAACGGGCATCACGCCACGTTACGATCAGCGTCGTTTCGCGGATGTTCAGGGCCGCCAGCTGGTGCTGTCGCCGGATGCGCGTGAAGGCTCGCTGAAAGTTTATCAGGATATGACGCTTTCCCGCTGGGTGCTGAAGCAGGGCGAGCAGGATACCGTACAGGTTGAGCCGAACCGTCGTATCTGGATCCAGGTGGTGAAAGGCGATGTCACGGTCAACGGCGAAAAAGCGGGCACCAGCGACGCTTTCGCAATCTGGGATGAAGCTTCGCTGAGCCTGGAAGCCGCCAGCGACGCCGAAATCCTGCTGTTCGATCTGCCGCCGGTTTAAGATCACACTTTGGGCGCGGCCTGCCGCGCCCTTCACCGTTTTCCCGCCAATTTTGTTACACTCAAGCGATCCACCCTCTGACTCCCTGAAAATAATGAAGAAGAAAAGACCGGTGCTACAGGACGTTGCCGATCGTGTGGGCATCACCAAGATGACCGTCAGCCGCTATCTGCGCAATCCCGATCAGGTTTCCGTTGCCTTGCAAAGCCGTATTGCCGCCGCGCTCGATGAGCTGGGCTATATCCCTAACCGCGCGCCCGATATTTTATCTAACGCCACCAGCCGGGCGATCGGCGTGCTGCTGCCTTCTCTTACCAACCAGGTTTTCGCCGACGTGCTGCGCGGCATCGAAGCCGTAACCGATGCGGCAGGTTATCAGACCATGCTGGGCCATTTTGGCTACAGCGCGGAAAAAGAAGAGCTACAGATGCGCTCGCTGCTGGGCTGGAATATCGACGGGCTGATCCTGACCGAACGCACCCACACGCCAGCCAGCCTGCGGATGATCGAAACCGCAGGGATCCCGGTGCTGGAGATGATGGACTGCGTTTCGCCTTGCCTGGATCTGGCGGTAGGGTTTGATAACGTCGAGGCGGCGCGGCAGATGACCCACGCTATCCTGCGCAAGGGACATCGCCGCACGGTTTATCTGGGGGCGAGGCTGGACGAACGTACTTTGCTGAAGCATCAGGGTTATGAACAGGCGATGCGCGAAGCGAACCTGGAGCCGCGCAGCATCATGATGGAAGAAGCCTCTTCTTTTTCGATGGGCGGCACGCTGATGCTGGCGGCGCAGCAGCGCTATCCTGATACAGACAGTCTGTTTTGCACCAACGATGATTTAGCGATAGGCGCCATGTTTGAATGCCAGCGGCAGGGGCTGCGCGTGCCGCAGGATATTGCTATCGCGGGCTTCCACGGCCACGACATCACCCAGGTGGTCACGCCAGAGCTGGCCACCGTGCTGACGCCGCGTGAAAAAATGGGGCAGGTTTCCGCCTCGCTCCTGCTGGCGCGCATTCGCGGCGAGCAAACCGGATCGCAGCAGATCGACGTCGGCTTTACGATTTCTGAAGGCGGCAGTATTTGATTCCATAGAGCCGATCCCGTCGGCTCTGTTTGATCCCATAGAGCCGATCTGCCCGGTTCTTTGTCCCTTTGTGCCGCAGCCACTCCTAATCTGTCATTTTTTTGAACCATCTCACATTTACCAGCTTTTTCCGCTCTGGCTGTTGCCATACTTCACGGGCGTCCAGACAATGTTACCGATAACAACATAACGCTAACAATAATGGGCAGGTCCCTGACATCTTCGCCGGAGTAAAACAATGAACAACTCTTTTCCGTCCAATCATGTATTTGTGCTGATGGGCGTATCCGGCAGCGGCAAATCGGCCGTTGCCAATGCCGTCGCTTATCATCTGAAAGCGGCCTTCCTGGATGGCGATTTCCTGCATCCTCGCAGCAATATTCAAAAGATGGCGGACGGTCATCCCCTGAACGACGACGACCGCCGTCCCTGGCTGAAGGCGATTAACGACGCCGCGTTTGCTATGCAGCGTACCAATCAGGTTTCGCTGATCGTTTGTTCCTCGCTGAAAAAGAGCTACCGCGACATTCTGCGCGAGGGCAATGACAACCTGTCGTTCATCTATATGAAGGGCGATTTCGATACCATTGAGGGCCGTCTGCGCGCGCGTAAAGGGCACTTCTTCAAGCCGCAGATGCTGGTCACGCAGTTTGAAACGCTGGAGGAGCCGGGCAGCGACGAGCGCGACGTGCTGGTCGTGGATATCAACCAGACGCTGGATGAAGTTGTGGCTACCACTATCGCCACCATCGAAGGTGCGATAAATAAGTAGGGTGTCATGGCAACTGCAACACTGGTATTAACCGCGGCAGGCTCTGTCCTGCTGCTGCTGTTCCTCGTGATGAAAGCGCGGATGCACGCCTTTCTGGCGCTGATGCTGGTCTCTGTCGGCGCCGGGATCTTCTCCGGGATGCCGCTGGATGACATTGCCGCCACCATGCAAAAAGGCATGGGCGGCACGCTGGGCTTCCTGGCCGTGGTCGTCGCGCTGGGTGCGATGTTCGGTAAAATTCTGCACGAAACCGGCGCGGTCGATCAGATAGCGATCAAAATGCTGAAAACGTTTGGTGAAAGCCGCGCGCACTACGCGATGGGCATCGCCGGGCTGATCTGCGCGCTGCCGCTGTTCTTTGAGGTGGCGGTGGTGCTGCTGATCA
The DNA here is from genome assembly GCF_041224955.1 of Erwinia aeris. Lineage (NCBI taxonomy): Bacteria > Pseudomonadati > Pseudomonadota > Gammaproteobacteria > Enterobacterales > Erwiniaceae > Erwinia > Erwinia aeris. The sequence continues at coordinate 104,087 of NZ_JBGFFX010000010.1, forward strand.
GCATCGCCTTCGCCGTGGCGCGCCGCACCGGCGACAACCTGGTCAAGCTGGTTATCCCGCTGTTTGCTGGCGTGGCGGCGGCGGCGGCGTTTTTGCTGCCCGGCCCGGCGCCGATGCTGCTGGCTTCGCAGATGCACGTCGATTTCGGCTGGATGATCCTGCTCGGCGTCTGCGCGGCGATCCCCAGCATGCTGATCGCCGGCCCGCTGTTCGGCAACTTTATCAGCCGACACGTGGAATTTACTCTGCCGACAGAGGACAACCATCCTGAGTTTGATGAGAGCAAGCTGCCCTCGTTCGGCTTCAGCCTGTCACTGATCCTGTTTCCGCTGGTGCTGGTTGGGCTGAAAACCATCGGCGCGCGCTTTGCGACCGAAGGCACTTCGCTCTATGAGTGGCTGGAGTTTATTGGCCATCCGTTTATCGCCATTCTGCTCGCCTGTTTGCTGGCGATCTATGGCCTGGCGTATCGTCAGGGCATGGATAAAGAGCGGGTGATGCAGATTTGCGGCAGCGCGTTGCAGCCGGCGGGTATCATTCTGCTGGTAATTGGCGCGGGCGGCGTCTTTAAGCAGGTGCTGGTGGATTCGGGCGTTGGCCCGGCGTTGGGGCATGCACTGACCGGCGCGGGCCTACCGGTGGCGCTGGCCTGCTTTATCCTGGCGGGCGCGGTGCGCATCATTCAGGGCTCCGCAACGGTCGCCTGTCTGACGGCGGTAGGACTGATTATGCCGGTAATTGAACCGCTGCATTATTCCGGCGCGCAGATGGCGGCATTATCCATCTGTATCGCGGGCGGTTCGATCATTTTCAGCCACGTTAACGACGCGGGCTTCTGGCTGTTCGGCCGTTTTACCGGCGCAACCGAAGGGCAGACGCTGAAGACCTGGACGATGATGGAAACCATCCTCGGCACTACCGGCGCTATCGTGGGTATGATCGCCTTTGCGCTGCTTTCTTAATGTATTGATCGGCGGGCGGCTTAGCGCCGCTCGCCTTTTTCTTTTGCTGAAGGAGGAAAAATCAGAAAGGGGAACAGCAGGTAGGGCGCAATAACTAATAAGGCAACCATCCCACGAGAATAGCCGGCGTCGTTGGCTCTGCGGACGCCACGACCAGACCGATCCCAAACAGTAAAATCTTGCCGTCAGCAGCCACTCTTTGACAGTCGCGATTGATTGTTATGCAGGCAACGGCTTCTGAATTACTTCTGAACCGAGCGGCGTAACATCGCATCCGGCAACGGTGCACCCAGATTTCCGATCCCGCCAGCTTCACGAATGGCAGATGAAAGTTCGATTGCTCGCTGGGTTTTATGCTGTCGAGCCATACGCATTACCTCTTCACGAGTTAACCCGTGTGCTGAACGCCCGGTTTCACAATCAGGTTTCAATGACATAGATCCCCCATTCCCTGTATTTTGAGACGTAATGATAGCCTGAATTTTGTTCATTTTCACTCAGTACTTCGTCATATAGCTTGCCAAGCCCGGGCCGGACGGGAATAGCTACCACGGCCTGCGGCGCGTATTTAGCAACAAAATCCGTGATTGCTCCGCCCACTGCTTTTAACATAAATTCTTTCAGATCGAGCCAGGAAAAATTCATTTCTTTACCCGGCGAAAATAGAGGGGAATCGGTCATGACTGCTTCTAACGTGTAAAAATTGAAGAGATAAAAATCGTTTTGAAGGGTGTGAGGAGAATAGTCACCTGCGAAAATTTCATGAAACTGACTGGGCAGGCGTTCTATATCAATAATGTATTCCTCTGTCTTATCCGCTCTTTTTTCAACCGTAGCGATATAGCAGACGTTTCGGGTACGCATCGGCAGCTTAAAAGGCTGTACCGTAATTTTCATCATTGCCAATCCTTTGGACTTATCTTATCCGCTGTCAGTTAATAAATTCGCCTGAAAATTATACAGACCTTCAGAGAGTACAGACAGCGTTTGTTACTGTACTACCGAATAACTGATGCCCTGTTCAGGAGGAAAAGGCGCAATGCCGCACGACAGAAGCGGCAAAACATTTCATACAGTGGTTGTGTTCCGATCAGAGCTTCAGATAAGCGCGGATCCCGTCCAGGAACATCTGTGTGGCCAGCATAATCAGGATCAGGCCCATCAGACGCTCCAGCGCGTTAACGCCTTTTTCGCCCAGCAGCCGTAAAAACAGCCCCGAAAAGAGCAGAATCGCCACCGTAGCGCCCCAGGCGATCAGCAGCGAGCCCGCCAGGTAGCCGATGTTGTTGGGATACTGATGCGACAGCAGCATTAGCGTCGCCAGCAGCGAAGGGCCAGCCACCAGCGGAATGGCCAACGGCACCAGAAAAGGTTCTTCGCCTGCGGGCAGGCCACTGCTGTTGCTTTCGTGCGAGGGGAAAATCATCTTGATAGCGATCAGAAACAGGATAATGCCGCCGGAAATCGAGACGGTCTCCGTTCGCAGGTTCAGAAACGCGAGAATTTTTTCACCGGCAAACAGGAACAGCAGCATAATCGCCAGCGCGATCAGCATTTCCCTAATCAGCACCGTCCGACGACGTTTCGGCTCCAGATGCTTTAAAACCGACATAAAAATCGGCAAATTGCCCAGCGGATCCATAATAAGCAGCAATAATATGGTCACCGAAATCATCTCTGTCATGGGTTTCTCCTTCTTTCCACCGGGGCTGGTCTTCCGTTATAAGCAGCTCTGCTAAAAAAGCCGCGCTAATCGAATTAATTCACTTGCCACTTTTGCTGCATTTTGTAAGGTGATAGCCATATTTCTTTCTTATCACTTACTCTAACAGGTCAGGCGTTTTTGTCGCAGACAGTTTGCCTTTCGCCAGCGGGCGGCTCAAGGCTACTCGCAGACGGGCAAACCAGCCTGAAACAGGTGCAATATGAAATCAGTAGGCTTAATTGGTTGGCGCGGCATGGTCGGTTCCGTGCTGATGCAGCGGATGACGGAAGAGCGCGACTTTGACGTCATTCGCCCGGTATTTTTCTCCACCTCTCAGCATGGCCAGGCCGCGCCGCAGTTTGGCGGTCAGTCTCCGGGCCTGCTGCAAAATGCATATGACCTGGACGCGCTGAAGGCGCTGGATATCATTATCACCTGCCAGGGTGGCGACTACACCACCGAGATTTATCCAAAGCTGCGTGCGGCAGGCTGGCAGGGGTACTGGATTGACGCGGCCTCCACGCTGCGTATGCAGGACGACGCGCTGATTATCCTGGATCCGGTCAACCATCACGTTATTCGTCAGGGTCTGGACAAAGGCATTAAAACTTTTGCGGGCGGCAACTGCACCGTCAGCCTGATGCTGATGTCGCTGGGCGGCCTGTTCGCCCAGGATCTGGTGGAGTGGGCGTCCGTAGCGACCTATCAGGCGGCTTCCGGCGGCGGCGCGCGGCATATGCGTGAGCTGCTGACGCAGATGGGAATGCTGCACGACGGCGTGGCGAAAGAGCTGCAAAATCCGGCCTCCGCTATCCTGGATATCGAACGCAAAGTCACCGAGATGAGCCGCAGCGGCGTGCTGCCAACCGATAACTTCGGCGTACCGCTGGCGGGTAGCCTGATCCCGTGGATCGACAAACAGCTGGAAAACGGCCAAAGCCGCGAAGAGTGGAAAGGCCAGGCGGAAACCAACAAGATCCTGCAGCCGGCGCGCACTATTCCGGTCGACGGCCTGTGCGTGCGCGTTGGCGCGCTGCGCTGCCACAGCCAGGCGTTTACGCTGAAGCTGAAAAAGGATGTGCCACTGGCGGAAATCGAACAGCTGCTGGCTGCCCATAACGAATGGGCTACCGTGGTGCCAAATGACCGTGAGCTTACCCTGCGCGAGCTGACGCCAGCGGCGGTGACCGGCACGCTGAAAACGCCTGTGGGCCGTCTGCGCAAGCTGAATATGGGGCCGGAGTATCTTTCTGCCTTTACCGTTGGCGACCAGCTGCTGTGGGGGGCCGCCGAGCCGCTGCGCCGGATGCTACGACTGCTGGTGGATTAAGACCGCCTCGCCCTGCCAGAACGGCAGGGCGCTTTCACCTGCACGCGGTCGTGCCTGTCGTGCCGCGAAGGTTACTTTTCCATTTTTAATTTCCATATCTTTCCCAACATTAACGATAACAGTTGCGCTGTTTAAACATTCATCAACGGTCAACATGTCGCGATCGGTGAAAGCGGTTAACCGTGCGCCTTAACTGCATTTGTTCCCTGAGGGGAATTTTATCGCTCCGGCTTCCCTGCTTTTCCATGCCGCTTACTAATCTGTGAAAGTTTGATCTGAAAGCAATATTTTTTCTTCATTCGACCCTGGCTTTACTGGCGCCCTGGCTATGCTTAGCTGTATCGCCCGATTACGGGATGTTTGGCGCTGTCTGCCACGTCCGATCACGTTTTGAGTATTCAACAGAAGTTGTCGCACGCTGCGGCGGTTTTTTGCACAGGATGTCAGGCCGTACCCGCCAGCGTGCTTTTGGCTCAATGAAGAGCAGCGCATTCGTTTTTTTCTGAAAAAGGATCGCCTGCCATACATTACAGGTACAGTCATGTCAGAGCTTACGGATCGCCGGTTAATTAATGCGTTAATTTCCGGTCATTATGCTGACCCCTTTTCGCTACTCGGCATGCATCAAACCCCAAAGGGATTGACGGTGCGCGCCCTGTTGCCGGACGCCACCGAAGTTTGGGTAATCGAAACCAATACCGGCCGGAAATGTGCTCAGCTGGAATGTATTGATTCACGGGGATTTTTCGAAGGCGTGATCCCACGCCGCAAAAATATGTTCCGCTACCAGCTGGCCGTCACCTGGCACGGTCAGCAAAACCTGGTGGATGATGCCTATCGCTTTGGGCCGCTGCTGAAAGAGCTGGACAGCTGGCTACTGGCGGAAGGCACCCACTTACGTCCCTATGAGAGCATGGGCGCGCACTCGGACGTGATTGACGGCGTTATCGGCACCCGCTTTTCCGTATGGGCACCTAATGCCCGTCGTGTCTCCGTGGTCGGCGATTTTAACTTCTGGGATGGCCGTCGCCATCCTATGCGGCTGCGTCAGGAGAGTGGCGTCTGGGAGCTGTTTGTGCCCGGCGCCGTGCAGGGGCAGCTTTATAAATATGAAATCATCGATAAAAACGGGCAGCTGCGGCTGAAATCCGACCCGTATGCTTTTGAAGCGCAGATGCGGCCGGACAGCGCCTCGATGATTTGCGGCATTCCGCCTAAAACCACCATGTCGGAAGCGCGCCAGCGGGCCAACGATTTTGACGCGCCCATCTCTATTTATGAGGTGCATCTCGGATCGTGGCGTCGCCATACGGATAACAACTACTGGCTGAGCTACAAAGAGCTGGCCGAGCAGCTGGTGCCTTATGCCAAAGAGATGGGCTTTACCCATCTTGAACTGATGCCGATCAACGAGCATCCGTTTGACGGCAGCTGGGGCTATCAGCCTACCGGCATGTATGCGCCAACGCGCCGTTTCGGCACGCGCGACGAGTTCCGAAACTTTATTGCCGTTGCCCATCAGGCTGGCCTGAACGTGCTGCTGGACTGGGTGCCGGGACATTTTCCCTCCGATGATTTCGGCCTCGCCAAATTTGACGGCACCGAGCTGTATGAGCATGGCGACCCGCGCGAAGGCTTTCATCAGGACTGGAACACGCTGATTTATAACTTTGGCCGTCGTGAAGTCAGCAACTATCTGACCGGCAACGCGCTCTACTGGATCGAACGTTTTGGCATCGACGGTCTGCGCGTGGATGCCGTCGCCTCCATGATCTATCGCGACTACAGCCGGGCGGAAGGCGAATGGATCCCTAACCATTTTGGCGGCCGGGAAAACCTGGAAGCTATCGCTTTCCTGCGCTACACCAACCGCACGCTGGGCAACGCCGCGCCCGGCACCGTGACCGTGGCGGAAGAGTCCACCGATTTTCCGGGCGTCACGCGTCCGTCCGAAACGGGCGGCCTGGGCTTCTGGTACAAGTGGAACCTGGGCTGGATGCACGACACCCTGGACTACATGCAGGTGGATCCGCTCTACCGCAAGCATCACCACAACAATCTGACCTTCGGAATGCTTTACAACTCCACCGAAAACTTCGTGCTGCCGCTGTCGCACGATGAAGTGGTGCACGGCAAGCGTTCTATCCTGGATAGGATGCCCGGCGACGTCTGGCAGAAGTTCGCCAATCTGCGCGCCTACTACGGCTGGATGTACGGCTTCCCCGGCAAAAAGCTGCTGTTTATGGGCAATGAGTTCGCGCAGGGCAAAGAGTGGAATCACGATATCAGCCTGGACTGGCATCTGCTGGAGGGCGAGGACAACTGGCACAACGGCGTACAGCGCCTGGTGCGCGACCTGAACCATACCTACCGCGAGCATCCGCCGCTGTATCAGCTTGATTTTGACCAGATGGGCTTTGAGTGGCTGGTCGTGGATGATTTTGATAACTCGGTGTTTGTTTTTGTGCGCCGCGATCGTGAAGGCAACGAACTGATTGTGGTCAGCAACTTTACGCCTGTTACGCGCTACGACTACCGTTTCGGCGTTACGCAAGCGGGCAGCTGGCAGGAAGTGTTGAATACCGATTCCGCGCATTATCACGGCAGCAATGTCGGTAATCTGGGATCGATTAGCAGCGAGGCTATTCCAAGCCATAACCGTGAACACTCAATCAGTATGACCTTGCCGCCGCTTGCTACGGTGTGGCTGGTCAGGGAGGCCTCATGAGCCAATTGCAGCCCGGTAAATCCACGCCGACAGGCGCGACCTATGACGGCAAGGGCGTAAATTTTACGCTGTTTTCGCAACACGCCGAGCGGGTAGAGCTTTGCCTGTTTGACGAGCGAGGCATTGAAACGCGGATGGATCTGCCCGCCCGCACCGGCGATATCTGGCACGGCTATCTGCCCGCCGCCAAACCGGGCCAGCTTTACGGCTACCGCGTTCACGGGCCGTGGCAGCCTGAAGCCGGGCACCGCTTCAACCCACACAAGCTGCTGATTGACCCCTGCGCGCGCGAAGTGATCGGTGAAGTTACTGACGATCCTCGTTTTCAGTGCGGCCCACAGGTTTTGGATACCAGAGACAGCGCGGCAGTTGCACCGCGCAGCGTGGTCGTGGCCGATGATTTCGACTGGGAAGACGACAAATCGCCGCGCGTGCCGTGGGGCTCCACCGTTATTTACGAGGCTCACGTACGCGGCCTGACCAAACGCCATCCCGGTATTCCGAAAGAGATCCAGGGCACCTATGCCGCGCTGGGCCATCCGGTGATGATCGACTACTTCAAGCGGCTGGGCATTACCACGCTGGAGCTGCTGCCGGTCGCCTTCTTCGCGCACGAGCCGCGTCTGCTGCGGCTTGGGTTGACCAACTATTGGGGCTACAACCCGCTGGCGCCTTATGCGCTAGATTCCCGCTACGCTTCCGGCGTGAACGGCGTGCATCCGCGTGATGAGTTCCAGCAGGCAGTGAAAGCGCTGCATGCGGCAGGCATTGAAGTGGTGCTGGACGTGGTTTTTAACCATACGGCCGAGCTGGATGAAACCGGGCCGATGCTGTCGAAGCGCGGCGTGGATAATAAAAGCTTCTACTGGCTGGACGAGCAGGGCAAGTATGAAAACTGGACCGGCTGCGGCAACACGCTCAACATCAGCCATCCTAACGTGCTGGACTGGACGCTGGAGTGCCTGCGGTACTGGGTTGAGGTTTGCCACGTCGACGGCTTCCGCTTTGACCTGGCGACGGTGCTGGGCCGCACGCCGGAATACCATCCGCACGCCTCTATTTTTGAAGCGATGCAGGAAGATCCGCTGCTCTCCCAATGCAAGCTGATTGCGGAGCCCTGGGATATCGGCCCGGACGGCTATCAGGTCGGCAACTTTCCGCCGCCGTTTGCCGAATGGAACGACCAGTACCGCGACACGATGCGGCGCTTCTGGCTGAACGGCGACAGCAGCAATGCTGAGTTCGCCAAACGTTTCGCCGGCTCCAGCGATATCTTTAACCAGCAAGGGCGGCTGCCTTCGGCCAGCATCAACCTGATTACCGCGCACGACGGCTTTACCCTGACCGACCTGGTCTGCTTTAACGAAAAACACAACGAGGCCAACGGCGAAGATAACCGCGACGGTCACAACGGCAACTACAGCTACAACCACGGCGTCGAAGGGCTGAACGCGCCGCTGCTGGTAGCCGAGCACCGTTTGCGCAGCGTACACGGCTTATTGACCACGCTGCTGCTCTCGCAGGGCACGCCGATGCTGCTGGCCGGCGACGAACACGGCCACACTCAGCACGGCAACAACAACGCCTACTGTCAGGATAACGAGCTGACCTGGCTCGACTGGGAAAACAACAACAGCGGACTGTTTACTTTTACTGCTGCCCTGATCCACCTGCGCAAACGCATTCCTGCGCTTCAGGCCGATCGCTGGTGGCAGATTGACGACGGCAACGTGGAATGGCTTGGGCCGGACGGTCAGCCGCTGTCTGCCGACGCCTGGCACCACGGCGAACGCAGGATGCAGATCCGGCTGTCGCAGCATTGGCTGATGGTGATGAACGCCACCGAAGAAGTGTGCGACATCACGCTGCCACCAGGGCGCTGGCACGCCATTCCGCCCTTCGCCGGGGAAAACAACCCCGTTCTGTTAACTGTCTGGCATGGAGCCGCGCACGGTGTGTGCGTGTTCCAGGAACAACCATAACAGGAGTCAGGCATGGCCACTTTAGATAAGAACGACCCTCTGATGTTGGCAAGACAATTGCCGTCGCAAACTGTAGCCCTGATCCTGGCGGGCGGACGCGGCACGCGCCTGAAAGACCTTACCGCCAATCGCGCCAAACCTGCCGTTCACTTCGGCGGCAAGTTCCGCATTATCGATTTTGCCCTGTCAAACTGCCTGAACTCCGGGATCCGGCGGATCGCGGTGATCACCCAGTACCAGTCGCATACGCTGGTGCAGCATATCCAGCGAGGCTGGTCGCTTTTTAACGAGGAGATGAACGAGTTCGTCGACCTGCTCCCTGCCCAGCAGCGCCAGACCACCGAGCACTGGTATCGGGGTACGGCGGATGCCGTGACGCAGAATCTGGATATTATTCGGCGCTATGAAGCGAAATATATCGTGATCCTGGCCGGCGACCATATCTACAAAATGGACTACTCGCGCATGCTGCTGGACCACGTGGAGAACGGCGCGAAATGCACCATTGCCTGCCTGCCGGTACCGATTGAAGAGGCCAGCGCCTTCGGCGTGATGGCGGTCAACGATCAGAACAAAGTCGTCGATTTCCTGGAGAAACCGGCCGATCCGCCGTCGATGCCGGGTAACGATACCCTGGCGCTGGCGAGCATGGGCATCTATACCTTTAACGCCGACTATCTTTATCAGCTGCTGGAAGACGATCTGAAAATTCCCGAATCGAACCATGACTTCGGCAAAGATATTCTGCCGAAGATCGTAGCGACCGGCGAAGCGCTGGCGCACTCCTTCAGCCTGTCCTGCGTGCAAAGCGATAAAGACGCGCCGCCTTACTGGCGCGATGTCGGCACGCTGGAAGCTTACTGGAAAGCCAACCTCGATCTGGCGTCGGTGACGCCGGAGCTGGATATGTACGACCGTGAATGGCCTATCCGTACCCATATGGAGCCGCTGCCGCCGGCGAAATTCGTGCAGGACAGGTCAGGCAGTCATGGAATGACGATGAATTCACTGGTATCGGGCGGCTGCATTATTTCCGGCTCGGTGGTAGTGAATTCCGTTTTGTTTTCACGCGTAAGAATCAATTCTTTCTGCAATATCGAATCCTCTGTGCTGTCGCCGGATGTGGTAGTGGGGCGCTCCTGTCGCCTGCGCCGCTGCGTTATAGATCGTGCGTGCGTGCTGCCCGAAGGAACGGTAATCGGTGAGAATCCGGATGATGACGCGCGCCGTTTTTACCGCTCGGAAGAAGGCATTGTGCTGGTGACGCGTTCCATGCTGGCGAAGCTGGGCTGGCGCAGTTAACCGCATAAAGTACAAAAATAAAGCACAGGTATTTGATGCGGAGGAACGCGTCAGAACAAGGTAAAGGAGCCGATAATGCAGGTTTTACATGTCTGTTCAGAAATTTTCCCGCTGCTGAAAACGGGCGGGCTTGCTGATGTTGTGGGAGCATTACCGGCGGCGCAAATTGCACAAGGGATTGATACTCGCGTATTGATCCCGGCGTTTCCGGACTTGAAAAAAGGGATACCGGATACCGAAGTGGTCGCCCGACTGCATACTTTTGCCGGCTATGTCGAGCTGCTTTATGGACAGTACGACGGCGTAGGCATCTATCTGATCGACGCGCCGGGACTGTACGATCGCCCCGGCAGCCCGTATCACGATGAATCGCAGTTTGCCTATACGGATAACTATCTCCGTTTTGCGCTGCTGGGCTGGATGGGCTGCGAAATTGCCTGCGGACTGGACACCTTCTGGCGACCGGAAGTGGTTCACGCGCACGACTGGCACGCCGGTCTGACCTGCGCCTATCTGGCCGCCAGAGGCCGTCCGGCAAAATCCGTGTTCACCGTACACAACCTGGCGTATCAGGGGCTGTTTTACGCGCATCATCTGGACGAAATCCAGCTGCCGTGGTCTTTCTTCAATATGCACGGCCTGGAATTTTATGGGCAGATCTCCTACCTCAAAGCTGGGCTGTTCTATGCCGATCATATTACGGCGGTCAGCCCGACCTATGCGCGCGAGATCACCCAGCCGGAATTTGGTTACGGTATGGAAGATCTGCTGAAGCAGCGGCAGATGGAAGGGCGGCTGACCGGCATCCTGAACGGCGTGGATCCGCTGATCTGGGATCCGGAGCAGGATCTGCTGCTGACTACGCGTTATAACCGTGACGTGTTAGACGCCAAGCAGGAGAACAAGCGCCAGCTGCAAATTGCGATGGGGCTGAAAATTGACGAAAAAGCCCCGGTGTTTGCCGTGGTCAGCCGCCTGACGAAGCAGAAAGGGCTGGATCTGGTGCTGGAGGCGCTGCCTGGGCTGCTGGAGCAGGGCGGTCAGCTGGTGCTGCTGGGCGCGGGCGACGCGGTGCTGCAACAGGGCTTCCTGGCGGCGGCCGCGGAATATCCGGGTCAGGTTGGCGTGCAGATTGGCTACCACGAAGCCTTTTCGCACCGCATCATGGGCGGCGCCGACGTGATTATGGTGCCGAGTCGCTTTGAGCCTTGCGGGCTGACGCAGCTTTACGGCCTGAAGTACGGCACGCTGCCGCTGGTGCGGCGTACCGGCGGCCTGGCCGATACGGTCAACGACAGCTCGCTGGAGAACCTGGCCGACGGCATTGCCAGCGGTTTCGTCTTTGAAGACAGCAATGCCTGGTCGTTGCTCCGTGCCATTCGCCGCGCCTTTGTGCTCTGGTCGCGCCCTTCGCTGTGGCGTTACGTACAGCGTCAGGCAATGGCAATGGATTTTAGCTGGCAGGTGGCCGCCGTGGCCTACCGCGATCTCTATCAACGTCTGCTGTAAAGAACCCAGGAAAATTGATATGAACGCACCTTTCATCTATACCGCCCCAACGCTCAGCGTCGAGGCACTGAAGCACTCCATCGCCTATAAATTGATGTTCACTATCGGCAAGGATCCTTCCGTTGCCAACAAACATGAATGGCTGAACGCCACGCTGCTGGCGGTGCGGGATCGGATGGTGGAACGCTGGCTGCGTTTTAACCGGGCGCAGCTGTCACAGGATGTGCGTCAGGTCTATTATCTGTCGATGGAATTCCTGGTAGGCCGCACGCTTTCCAATGCGCTGCTGGCAATGGGTATTTACGAAGACGCGCGCGCCGCGCTGGAAGAAATGGGTTTCGATCTGGAAGATCTGATCGGCGAAGAGAGCGATCCGGGGCTGGGCAATGGCGGTCTGGGCCGCCTGGCCGCCTGCTTCCTGGACTCGCTCGCCACGCTGGGCCTGCCCGGACGCGGCTACGGCATCCGCTACGATTACGGCATGTTTAAACAGAATATCGTTGACGGTCGCCAGGCGGAATCGCCGGATTACTGGCTGGAGTACGGCAACCCGTGGGAGTTCCAGCGCTTTAATACCCGCTACAAAGTCCGCTTCGGCGGACGTATTCAGGTAGAGGGCAGCCGTTCCCGCTGGCTGGAAACGGAAGAAGTGCTGGCGATGGCCTATGACCAGATCATTCCGGGCTTTGATACCGACGCCACCAACACGCTGCGCCTGTGGGGCGCGCAGGCGAGTAACGAAATCAACCTGGGGAAATTTAATCAGGGCGACTACTTTGCGGCGGTGGAAGATAAAAACCACTCGGAAAACGTCTCGCGCGTGCTTTACCCGGATGATTCGACCTACTCCGGGCGCGAGCTGCGTTTACGCCAGGAATATTTTCTGGTGTCGGCCACGGTGCAGGATATTCTTAACCGGCACTGGGTGATGCATCAGACGTTCGATAACCTGGCGGATAAGATAGCCATCCACCTGAATGATACCCATCCGGTGCTGGCTATCCCGGAGCTGATGCGCTTGCTGATCGACGAGCATAAGTTCAGCTGGGACGACGCGTTTGAAGTGACCTGTCAGGTCTTCTCCTACACCAACCATACGCTGATGCAGGAGGCGCTGGAAACCTGGCCGGTAGATATGATCGGCAGGATCCTGCCGCGCCATCTGCAAATTATTTTCGATATCAACGACTACTTCCTGAAAACGATTCAGGACTACTATCCCGATGACTGGGATCTGCAGTCGCGCATCTCGATCATTGATGAGAACAACGGTCGTCAGGTACGGATGGCCTGGCTGGCGGTCGTGGTCAGCCACAAGGTCAACGGCGTGTCCGAACTGCACTCTAACCTGATGGTACAGTCGCTGTTCGCCGACTTTGCCGCGCTGTTCCCTGGCCGCTTCTGCAATAAAACCAACGGCGTGACGCCGCGTCGCTGGGTGGCGCTGGCCAATCCTTCGCTTTCAGAAGTATTGGACGACACCATTGGGCGCAACTGGCGTACCGACTTAAGCCAGCTTGACGAGCTGAAGCAGCATATCGACTATCCTGGCTTTTTGAAAAGGATCAGCGATTCCAAGCTGACCAACAAAAAGCGGCTGGCGGCGCATATCGCCCAGAAAATGGATATCGTTATCGATCCTCACGCATTGTTCGACGTGCAGATCAAGCGTATCCACGAGTACAAACGTCAGCTGCTGAACGTGCTGCATGTGATCACCCGCTACAACCGGATCAAGGCCGATCCGGATGCCGACTGGGTACCGCGCGTGAATATTTTTGCCGGTAAGGCCGCGTCGGCCTACTACATGGCAAAACATATTATTCATTTGATCAACGATGTCGCGCAGGTGATCAACAACGATCCGCAGGTGAAAAATAAGCTGAAGGTCGTGTTTATCCCCAACTACAGCGTCAGCCTGGCCCAGGTCATTATCCCGGCGGCCGACCTTTCCGAGCAGATTTCTCTGGCGGGCACGGAAGCGTCCGGCACCAGCAATATGAAATTTGCCCTGAACGGCGCGCTGACCATCGGGACGCTGGACGGCGCCAACGTCGAGATGCTGGAGCACGTCGGCGAAGAGAATATCTTTATCTTCGGCAACACCACGCCGCAGGTCGAGGAGCTGCGCGCCCAGGGCTATAACGCGCGTAAATACTACGAACAGGACGCCGAGCTGCATCAGGCGCTGACGCAGATCGCTACCGGCACCTTCAGCCCACAGGAGCCTGGCCGCTATCGTAATATTTATGATTCGCTGGTGAATCTGGGCGACCACTATCAGCTGCTGGCGGACTATCGCAGCTACGTGGATACCCAGGACAAGGTGGACGAGCTGTACCGCCATCCGGAGGAATGGACGCGCAAAACGCTGCTGAATATCGCCAATATGGGCTACTTCTCGTCGGATCGCACCATTCAGGAATACGCCGATGAGATTTGGGGCATCAAGCCGATCCGCCTCTAAGCTCTGCCGTGACTAAAAGCTTTACCTGAAGACTCGCTGTGCTGTATTTTTATACAGCATGGCGAGAGTTGGCCTGAAGAAGTTTCTCCCCGCTTTGGCACTATTTTATTTTTTGTATCAGGCAAATAAATACCTCAAACAGAACGCCACGAGCACCTTCATTTCAGGAGCTGGCTGCCATTGCATTATCCGTAACTTGCTGGTGAAGGAGGGGTGACCACGGCGATCCGCCTGTAGCGCTAAAGGTCCGTTCTGAGCCTTCAACCTGAGTTTAAATTTGTACATTTCACGGCCCGCTGCGATATAATTTGCTCACTTTACCATCAGCAAAGGATGTCGAACATGCCGAGTAAAATTACTCTTTCTGAAAAGGTGGCACGGGAGAAATTAGGCGATCCGCAGCAATTTAAAGGTGGTGTCTATATTACCCAAAATGGCGCGACCGGACTCTTCGTTCAGCCCGCCGACGAACGTGAAGCAGAGCTTGCCGCCATCGCTAAAGAGCGTGAGCTTAATGCTTTAGGCAAAATTTTAATGCGCGGAAAAAATGACATTACTCAGGGACGCAAGATGACGCCGGAAGAGGCGTTAAAAAAATTGCGTGAAATAAAAGGATAATTCGCGAGGCTGTTATGAACAAGGAGGTTTACTTAGCCGAAACTGCGGTTAGGTCGCTACAGGAAATTAAATTTTATAAGCGCGAAGCGTCAATACGCGCGGGTATGCCCTATGCTGAAAGCGAAGAAGCGGCCCAGGCATTTGTTGAAAATTTGATGCTAAATAGCCTTGAACAGATTAGCAATGAGAGGCTGGAATGGGCTTACGATACCGATATGGCTAATCGCGGTATAAAAGTTAAACGCTACTACGATGCAAAACGGGATTATCTGTGTTTTTTTGATCACGATACTGATGATATCGCCGTCCTTTATTATGCCAGTCCACGCCAGAATCACACTGATGCGCTTTATCGATTGTTAATAAACCAGCCGCTCTGACAAAAAGGGCGGAAATCAATTCCGCCCTCTGTGTTACCGCTTTAGCCGTCAGCCCTTATGAGGCCAGCGATAAAACCGGTTTTTTACCGTGCTGGGCCAGCCATTCACCGACGCGTGCGCGCTCCTGCTCGTTCAGGAACATGCCCATTTTGGTACGGCGCCACAGCGCATCGTCCTGCTCGCGCACCCATTCCTTCTCGACCAGATAACGCAGCTCCGCTTCGTAGAAGTGGTGGCCAAAGCGTTCGCCCAGATCGTCCAGGCTTTTCGCCGGTTTCAGGAACAGCTCGGTGTTGCTGCCGTAGGTACGGGCATAGTGGCGAGCCATCGCTTCGGTAATAAACGGATAGCGGCGACGCAGGCTGGCGGCGTAATCCTCACGCGTGCCGGCGATATCGCCGCCGGGCAGCACGCAGCTGCGCGTCCAGGCCGGGCCGGCTTTCGGATAATACTTAGACAGCTTTTCCATCGCATGCTCAGCCAGCTTGCGGTAGGTGGTCAGCTTGCCGCCGAAGACCGACAGCAGCGGCGCCTTACCGTTATCGTCACGCACGTCCAGCGTGTAGTCGCGGGTGATGGCCTGCGGCGAATCGGATTCGTCATCGCACAGCGGGCGCACGCCGGAATAAGACCAGACGATATCTTCCTTGCTCAGCGTCTTCTTAAAGTGGTTGTTAAACACTTTCAGCAGATACTCGGTCTCTTTCTCGTCGATATGCACGTTTTTCGGATCGCCTTTGTACTCCACGTCGGTGGTACCGATAATGGAAAACTCATCCATCCACGGGATCACAAAAACGATACGGTTGTCTTCGTTTTGCAGGATATAAGCCTGCTTTTGCGTATGCACGCGCGGCACCACGATATGGCTGCCTTTGATCAGGCGAATACCGTAAGGTGATTTCAGCTGGAGGCCGTCGTCAAACAGCTGCTTCACCCAGGGGCCAGCCGCGTTGACCAGGCCTTTAGCCTGCCACGTGTGGGTTTTGCCGGTATCGATATCTTCTGCTTCTACCGTCCACAGGTCGTTCTCACGCCAGGCGCGAGTGACGCGGGTGCGGGTACGGACTTCGCCGCCGCGCTTTTCCACTTCCTGTGCGTTGAGCACGACCAGGCGCGCATCGTCTACCCAGCAGTCGGAATATTCGAAACCGCGCGTAATTTCCGGCTTCAGCACCGAGTCTGATTCAAAACGCAACCCTTTGCTGCCCGGCAGGCTGGTGCGTTTGCCCAGATGATCGTACATAAACAGACCAACGCGGATCATCCATGCCGGACGCAGGTGCGGGCGGTGCGGCAGGCGGAAGCGCATTGGGAAAGCGATATGCGGCGCCATTTTCAGCAGCACTTCACGCTCGGCCAGCGCTTCGCTGACCAGGCGGAATTCGTAGTGTTCCAGGTAGCGCAGGCCGCCGTGGATCAGTTTAGAGCTGGCGGAAGAGGTAGCGCAGGCCAAATCTTGCGCTTCCAGCATCAGCACAGACAGGCCGCGTCCTGCAGCATCTGCTGCAATGCCAGCGCCGTTGATACCGCCGCCGATTACGATCAAGTCTTTGGTTTCCACGTCATCTCCTCCGATGTTCGGAATAGTTCTTAAATGTTCGTTTTCGAGCATTATAATAATCGCAAAGCGACACTGATGCCAGCCTTAACCGAATAAAAACATTTATGCGTGATGCAGGTAACAGAATTGTTCACGAAAAAGCCGTATAGCCCTGCATTTCGTTGGGTTATTGTCGGCTTTGTTCGCGATACAATAGTGGCCGCTTGTCATTATTCGAGAATCGATCATGGAACAATTTGAGTGCATCAACGTGCAGCAGGCGCAGGCTTTGCTGACCCAGGACAACGCCCTGCTGGTCGATATCCGCGATCCGCAAAGCTACGCTATCGGACACGCCAGCGGCGCTTTCCACCTGACTAACACCACGCTCAGCACCTTTATCCAGCAGAGCGATCTCTCTGTGCCGGTACTGGTGATGTGCTACCACGGCAACAGCAGCAAGGGCGCGGCGCAGTATCTGCTGACGCAGGGCTTCAAAGCGGCCTACAGTATTGATGGCGGTTTCGACGCCTGGCGCGCCGCTTTTCCACAGCAGGTTGATTCCGCCGCGGACTAACCGCAGACAGGAAACCATTTTTCAGCAACAGGGACTTTACCGGCGATGATGCGCATTACCGATTTTGCCAGCCAGCGCATGGCGCAGGCTTTTGTGGATTATATGGCGACGCGCGGCGTCACGCTGCGGATTGAGCAGGACAGCCGCTACACGCTGTGGCTGGATAACGATGCCCAGCTGGAGCTGGTCGAAAACGAACTTAACCAGTTTATCCGCGACCCGAATCATCCGCGTTATCAGATGGCAAGCTGGCACTCTGGCACCACCAACAGCGGCATTACCTATAGTCATTCCTCGCTGATGGCTAACCTTCGTGAACGCGCCGGGCCGCTGACTTTGATCGTAATGGCGGCCTGTATCATCGTGTTTATCCTGATGCAGATTGTCGGCGACGGCACCGTGCTGAGCTGGCTTTCCTGGCCGGATGTCGATCAGCATTTTCAGCTGTGGCGCTGGTTCAGCCACGCGCTGCTGCATTTTTCACTGGTGCATATCCTCTTTAATTTGCTCTGGTGGTGGTATCTGGGCGGCGCCATAGAAAAACGGCTGGGCAGCGGTAAGCTGTTTGTGATTATGCTAATCTCCGCGCTGCTCAGCGGCTGGATGCAGGCGAAGTTCAGCGGCGTGCTGTTTGGCGGCCTTTCCGGCGTGGTTTACGCGCTGATGGGCTACGCCTGGCTGCGCGGAGAGCGGGATCCCGCCAGCGGTATCTTCCTTGAGCGCGGCCTGATGGCGTTTTCCATCGTCTGGCTGGTGATTGGCTATATGGGCTGGTTCGGCCTGTCGATCGCCAACGCCGCTCACGTTACCGGGCTGCTGACAGGCCTGGCAATGGCCTTTGTAGACACCCGAAAAAAATAACGGGCAACAGGAGAGCTTTGTGAAGCAGACGCAACGACACGACGCCATTATCGATCTGGTTCGTCGTCAGGGCTATGTCAGTACCGAGGAGCTGGTGGATCACTTTACCGTCAGCCCGCAAACCATCCGTCGCGATCTGAACGAGCTGGCGGAGCAGAATAAGATCCAGCGTCATCACGGCGGCGCGGCGCTGCCCTCCAGTTCGGAAAATACCGCCTGGCAGGATCGTAAAATGATGTGGTCGGCGGAAAAAGCGCGCATCGCGCAGCGAGTGGCCAGCCAGATCCCGGACGGCGCTTCGTTATTTATTGATATCGGCACCACGCCGGAAGCCGTTGCGCACGCGCTGCTGAACCATAACAACCTGCGCATTGTCACCAACAATCTTAACGTGGCGATGCTGCTGATGAGCAAGCCCGACTTCAGCCTGATTGTGGCGGGCGGCGAAGTCCGCACGCGTGACGGCGGCATCATGGGCGAGGCGACGCTGGATTATATTTCTCAGTTTCGTCTGGACTACGGCATCCTGGGCATCAGCGGTATTGATATGGACGGCTCGCTGCTGGACTTCGACTATCACGAGGTGCGCACCAAGCGGGCGATTATCGAAAACTCGCGCTGCGTGATGCTGGTGGCCGACCATTCAAAATTTGGCCGTAACGCGATGGTCAACCTGGGCAATATGAGCCTGATTGACTATCTCTTTACGGATGAGGTGCCGCCGCCCGGCGTGTTGAAAACCATCGAGCAGCACGAGGTTCATCTGGAACTGTGCTAAACCCTGCCTGATAGCGAACCAGCCATCGACGCCCTGTCGATGGCTTTTTTAATTTTATCATCAGCCTGCATGAGCATTTTTTACTGTTCAGGTCTTAACTGTATGTGTTCCGCCAGTGTTCCTCTTACTCTTTTAAAAGGAAGCGGTATGTCGCAGCAGAAATTTAATCAGGCTCGTTTCGAGGCGGCGTTGGCCCGCCAGTGGCAGCGCACCGGCCTTTCTTCAGCAGATGAAATGACGTCTCACCAGTGGTGGCAGGCGCTCAGCGGCGCGCTGGCCGAGATGTTGGCCGCTGCCGCGCCCGCAAAGCCGGCAAAGCAGCAGCGCCACGTAAACTATATTTCCATGGAATTTCTGATTGGCAGGCTGACCGGCAACACGCTGCTGAACCTGGGATGGTATGACGAGGTAAAAGCGGCGCTGGCCGCTCACCAGTGCAGCCTGAGCGAGCTGCTGGAGGAAGAGGTCGATCCGGCTCTGGGCAACGGCGGGCTGGGACGGCTGGCCGCCTGTTATCTGGATTCAATGGCGACGGTCGGGCAGTCCGCCACCGGCTACGGGCTGAACTACCAGTACGGCCTGTTTCGCCAGTCCTTTGACGATGGCCGCCAGATCGAGGCGCCGGACGACTGGCATCGCGAGCGTTATCCGTGGTTTCGCCACAATAGCGCGCTGGATGTTAACGTCGGTTTCGGCGGGAAAGTCACCAAAAACAACGAGGGCAGCGTCGACTGGCAGCCCGCTTTTATGCTGCGCGGCGAGGCCTGGGATCTGCCGGTGGTCGGCTACCGCAACGGCGTAACGCAGCCGCTGCGGCTCTGGCAGGCCAGCCACGCGCATCCTTTCGATTTGACGCTGTTTAACGACGGCAAATTTCTTCAGGCGGAGCAGCAGGGCATCGAGGCGGCAAAGCTGACCAAGGTGCTTTATCCCAACGACAACCATCAGGAAGGCAAGCGCCTGCGTCTGATGCAGCAATATTTTCAGTGCGCCTGCTCGGTGGCGGATATTCTGCGCCGCCATCATCTTGCCGGACGCCATATTGCCGAACTGCCCGACTACGAAGTGATCCAGCTTAACGATACCCATCCCACTATTGCCATTCCGGAGATGCTGCGCGTGCTGCTGGACGAGCACCAGCTGGCGTGGGACGACGCCTGGGCCATCGTCAGTAAAACTTTCGCCTATACCAACCACACGCTGATGCCGGAAGCGCTGGAATGTTGGGATCAGCGGCTGGTGCGGGCGCTGCTGCCGCGCCACTTTATGATTATCAAAGAGATCGACAGGCGCTTTAAAAAGCAGGTCGATAAAGTCTGGCCGGGCGACGAGGCGGTTTGGGCAAAGCTGGCGCTGCTGCATGACAACCAGCTGCGCATGGCGAACCTGTGCGTGGTCAGCTGTTTTGCGGTGAACGGCGTGGCGGCGCTGCATTCGGCGCTGGTGGTTAAGGATCTCTTCCCGGAATACCACCGGCTCTGGCCAACCAAATTCCATAACGTCACCAACGGCATTACGCCGCGCCGCTGGCTTAAGCAATGCAATCCACAGCTGGCGACGCTGCTCGACGACACGCTGAAAGTGGAGTGGGTCAACCATCTGGAGGCGTTACAAGGGCTGGAAGCGTTCGCCGACGATGCGGCTTTCCGCCAGCGCTATCGCCAGATCAAATATGATAATAAGGTGCGGCTGGCGGACTATATTCACCGCGTGACCGGGATCAAAGTCAGTCCCGAAGCGCTGTTCGATGTGCAAATCAAGCGACTGCACGAATACAAGCGTCAGCATCTTGGGCTGCTGCATATTCTCTCCTGCTACAAAAGGCTGCGTGAAGATCCCGGTATGGCGTGGGTGCCGCGCGTCTTTCTGTTCGGTGCTAAAGCCGCGCCGGGCTATTACCTGGCAAAAAATATCATTTATGCCATCAACAAAGTGGCGGAGAAAATCAATAACGATCCGCTTATCGGCGACAAAATGAAGGTCGTGTTTATCCCGGACTATCGCATTACCGCTGCGGAACTGATGATCCCGGCCGCGGATATTTCCGAGCAGATTTCTACGGCGGGCTATGAGGCTTCCGGCACCGGCAATATGAAGCTGGCGCTAAACGGCGCACTGACCGTCGGCACGCTTGACGGCGCCAACGTGGAGATTGCAGAGCAGGTAGGCGAAGAGAACATCTTTATTTTCGGCCATACGGTAGACGAAGTGAAAGCGTTGCGGAAAAAAGGCTACGCGCCACTGAAGCTGCGTAAAAAAGATAAGCATCTCAACGCCATTCTGAAAGAGCTGGAGAACGGCTTCTTCAGCAATGGCGATAAACAAGCCTTTGCGCCGCTGCTTAACAGCCTGGGCGAGGGCGGTGATTACTGGCTGGCGCTGGCCGACTTCGCCAGCTATTGCGAAGCGCAAAAGCGCGCCGAACAGCACTATCTTGACCAGGAAGCCTGGACAAGGATGACCATCCTTAATACCGCGCGTTGCGGCATGTTCAGCTCCGACCGTTCTATTCATGACTATCAGCAGCGTATCTGGCAGGCCAAACGTACAGGGAGCAGCAATGGATAAAAAGAAATTTGAGCAGGCAGCAGCAGCGGCAGGTATCGCCGCCCAATACATCAACGCCAAAGGCGAGCAGGAAGAAATTTCCCCCGACATTCGGCAGCGCCTGCTGGCAGCGATGTCAACCAACCGCAGCAAACCCGGCCCGATCCCGCCGTGCAAGGTTTTCCTGCGTAAGCGGACAATGACGCTGGAAATCGGCGGCAAGGGCAGCTACCAGTGGCAGCTGACCACCGAAAAAGGCCGTGACTATCAGGGCGAGATCAATGCCGGAGAAGCCCTCACGCTGCCTTCCTCGCTGGCCTATGGCTATCACACGCTGTCCCTGCGTCAGGGGAAAAAGAGCTGGCCGTGCCGGATTATCATTGCACCGAAACGCTGCTACGAGCCGGAGCCGCTGCGCCAGGGCGAAAAGTTGTGGGGCGCCTGCGTCCAGCTTTATACGCTACGCTCCGAACAGAACTGGGGAATTGGCGATTTTGGCGATCTGAAGCAAATGCTGACTGAAATTGCCGAGCGCGGCGGGTCGTTTATCGGCCTCAATCCTGTCCACTCGCTTTATCCTGCCAGCCCGGCAAACGCCAGCCCATATAGCCCCTCTTCGCGGCGCTGGCTCAACGTTCTCTATATCGACGTTAATGCCGTCCCGGAATTTCAGGAAAGCAAAGAAGGCCAGCGCTGGCTGCGCGGTAAGGCCATCCAGAGTCGCCTGCAGCAGGCCAGAGAGGCCGAGTGGGTAGATTATGACACGGTAGGGGAGCTGAAAATGACGGCTCTGCGCTATGCCTGGCAGCGGTTCAGCCAGCGTCAGCAGGATGATGCCAGCCAGGCGCATTTTACCGCCTTTATCGAAAAGGGCGGTGAAAGCCTTTACTGGCAGGCTGCTTTCGACGCGTTGCATGGCGCCATGCGGCGCGAAAATAAAGATGCCTGGGGCTGGCCGGTGTGGCCGGAAAATCTGCGGGAAGCACATGGCGAAGCCGTACAGCAATTCTGCCGCGACAACGAGGACGAAGTGCGTTTCTGGCTGTGGCTGCAATGGCTGGCGAACCGACAGTTTGAAGAGTGTTGGCAGGTCAGCCAGCAGCACGCCATGCCGATTGGACTTTATCGCGATTTAGCGGTGGGCGTGGCGGAAGGCGGCGCGGAAACCTGGTGCGATCGCGAACTGTACTGTATGGATGCATCGGTAGGCGCGCCGCCGGATATCCTTGGCCCGCTGGGACAGAACTGGGGACTGCCGCCGATGGATCCGCATATCATGACCGCGCGCGGCTACCAGCCTTTTATCGACCTGCTCAGAGCGAACATGATGAGCTGCGGCGCGCTGCGTATCGACCACGTAATGTCGCTGCTGCGCCTGTGGTGGATCCCCTACGGTGAAACCGCCAATTACGGCGCTTATGTCTACTATCCCGTTGACGATCTGATGGCGATCCTGGCGCTGGAAAGCCAGCGTAACCAATGTATGGTGATTGGGGAAGATTTGGGAACGGTGCCCGTCGAGATCGTCTCAAAGCTGCGGCAAAGCGGCATCTACTCCTGGAAAGTGCTCTATTTCGAGCAGGAGAAGCCCGATCGCTATCGCGCGCCGGACAAGTGGGCGCGTCAGGCCATGGCGAGCGCCACCACGCACGACCTGCCGACGCTGCGCGGCTTCTGGAACGCTGTCGATCTGGAGATGGGCGAGAAGCTGGGTCTGTATCCCGATAAGGTGGTGCTGCGCGGTCTTTATGAAGACAGAGCGCGGCAGAAACAGGCGCTGCTGGAGGCGCTGCATCGCTACGGCTGCGTGCCGAAAGACAGTGGCAAAAAGGCCGCCCTGGTGAAAATGACGCCGCAGCTGAGTCGGGGAATGCACCGTTTTCTTGCCGACACCGACAGCGCACTGCTGGGGCTTCAGCCGGAAGATCTGCTGGATATGGACAAGCCGGTTAACGTGCCGGGCACCACGGATCAGTATCCCAACTGGCGTCGTAAGCTCAGCAAAACGGTGACAGAAACCTTTGCCGACAAGCAGGTCAATCTGCTGCTGAAGGATGTGGACCGGCGGCGCAGGGTTGGGAAGAAAGCGTAGGCGACGGCAGTAAATTACCTCCTTTGCCGCTACGCAAAGGAGGTAAGATTAAAGCTCATGCTTAGCGATAATATAGCCGTTAAATCTTACGCTGTACTCATCGTTATTAACGATCGCAGTGGTATAGAAAGTATTACGCATTGCTACTTCATTTTCATAAATGAACCTACTATTAAATTCCTGGCTTCGTTATCCAGATAGATCCTCCTGTAGTCTTTCACTGAAATCCACCTACCAGAAGATTGCTTTTCTTCTTTAACCGCATACAGTATGACAATATTCTCATCTAATTTGCTATTTTCTGTCATTAATCGGTAATTTTGGCCCGGTGAAAATCTCAGTTCGGCATTACTGTTTTATTGTTTCGTTATGTTTTTATCTGTCAGAGATACAAAATCAGACAAAAGGATAAAGGGAAAAAAGTAATATAAATAAAGGCTATTTTAAAACGAAGAGGGAATTTCCATGAGCGTACCACAAACCCGAACGGCATTATTATCGGCAATTGATAAAAACTTCGCTAAGCTACAACGTTATCTTGAGGTGATTCCTCCAGAACTTACCCTGAGCAAAACGATGGAAGGCCATGCTAAAGGCACCCAGATCAGCGTCTGCGATCTTATTTGTTACCTGCTGGGCTGGAATAACTTAGTGATAAAATGGATCAACCAGGGCGAAAAAGGGCAGCCCGTTGATTTTCCAGAATCCGGCTATAAATGGAATCAGCTGGGCCTGCTGGCGCAAAAGTTTTATCAGGATTACCAGCATCTGGATTACGGAACGTTAATCCTCAACCTCCAGTCCGCTAACAGGAAGATCGTCCAGATGATTAAGAACCGCACCGACGAAGCGCTCTATGGAAAAGCCTGGTACGGGAAATGGACGATGGGAAGGATGATCTCTTTTAACACCTCCTCGCCTTACGCTAATGCCTGTGCACGATTAAGGAAATGGGCTAAAGAAAACGCCGTTCGCTTACAATAGTTTTTCCCGCAGTAGCTGTAGGCCGGTTGCCAGGATTAGCTCGTCAGCCACCCGCTGGATCTCTGCGCGCTCGGCCTCTGAAAATTGAGCTTTCAGGTAATCCTTCAAATCGGTCATTTTTCTTTCCTCTCCATTTTCGGTATCTGGCATAAGGGATAGTTTATACATCCAAACGATCATAAAGAAAATGGCGAGACAGATCTGATAAAACCACGCGACTGGTTGCGATGACAAAGGCGGTTTGGCAGGAATTTTGAACAGTGAATAAAAATGCCAGATCGGGATCTGGCATTCGGGAAAAGGCAACGTTGGCTTTATCGGGCCGCTAACGCTTAGTAGAAAGAGTGTTCGCCACGCTGGTGCTCGGTCAGATCGCGCACACCTTTCAGCTCGGGGAAGGTCGCCAGCAGCTCTTTCTCAATACCTTCTTTCAGCGTCACATCAACCATTGAACAGCCGTTACAGCCGCCGCCGAACTGCAGGATAGCGAAGCCGTCGTCGGTGATTTCCATCAGCGATACCTTGCCGCCGTGGCTCGCCAGCTGTGGGTTAATAGTGGCCTGGAGCTGATATTCCACACGCTCGATCAGCGGCGCGTCGTCGCTCACCTTACGCATTTTGGCGTTTGGCGCCTTCAGCGTCAGCTGGGAACCCAGGTTATCGGTGACGAAATCAATCTCGGCGTCTTCCAGGTAGGGCGCGCTCAGTTCATCAACGTAGGCGGAGAGCTTCTCGAACTTCAGCTCGGTGTCGGTGGCTTCTACCGCATCGGGTGGGCAGTAAGAAACGCCGCATTCCGCACCGGGCGTACCCGGATTGATAACGAATACGCGAATCTGGGTGCCCTCTTCCTGTTTTGACAGCAGTTTTGCGAAGTGCTCTTGCGCAGAATCAGTAATTCGGATCATGGCGATTGCTCAATAGTTGACTAAATTAGTGGGTTTATTTTACGCTCATCGCCGACGCTCTACAAGGTGCGGCAAAGGCACAGGACCTGTACGCTGGCCGCACCCGCACGCAGCAGGAGCCGGGCGATTTCTTCAACGGTGCTGCCGGTGGTGACGACGTCATCCAGTAAAGCGATATGCCGTCCTTTCACCTCGATTTCAACCTTAAAGGCGCCCCGCAGATTACGCCGTCTGGCGCGGGCCGATAAAAAGTGCTGAACCCGTGTCCTTTTTTTCCGGCTCAGGCCGCCCGGCGCGCAGGGAATGGCAAGCCAGTGCGCCAGATAGCGGGCCATATCGTCCAGCTGATTATAACCACGCCGCCAGGCGCGGCTGCGATGCAGCGGAACGTAGAGCAGCAGATCGGGACGCTGGAGCCTGCCTTCACGACGGGCCGTTAACCAGGTTAGCAAAATCAGGCGCGCCAGCATCACCGATAGTGCTGTTTGCTGCGAAAACTTCAGTTTTTTGACCAGCTCTTTTAGCGGCGGCTGCCAGTCGGCGACAAAAACCAGCCGCTGCCACGAGGGCGGATGGCGCTGGCAGCGTCCGCACTCCTCATTGGGATAAAAGGTCGATAAGCCACAGCGCGGACAGCAACAGGGCGGTTTCAGGGCGCGCTGGCAGTAACTGCATATACCGTGATGGGCCAGCGTCAGCGGCATCCGGCATAGCCAACAGGCGGCGGGCATTGTTAGCATAGCGTCCTCCATGACAAAAACAGGATAGTAATAGATGGCTCAGCTTTACTGGCAGACAATCGGCACGGGAGATCGCGATCTTGTGATGCTCCACGGATGGGGACTGAACGCGGGCGTCTGGCAGAACATCATTGCGCGACTCAGCCCGCATTTTCGTCTGCACCTGGTGGATCTGCCCGGTTATGGCCGCAGCGAAGGGTTTCCGGCGATGGGCGTGGAGGAGATGGTGGCGAACCTGCTGCCCTTTGCGCCTGCCCGCGCCGTCTGGCTGGGCTGGTCGTTAGGCGGCCTGGTGGCGAGTTCGCTGGCGTTGCAGCATCCGCAACGCGTCAGCGGGCTGGTCAGCGTGGCTTCTTCCCCCTGTTTTACCGCGCAGGACGACTGGCCGGGCATCAAACCCGAGACGCTAAGTAATTTTCAGCAGCAGCTGAGCGAGGATTTTCAGCGTACCGTCGAGCGCTTCCTGGCGCTGCAAACGCTGGGCACGGAAACGGCCAGGCAGGATGCGCGCCAGCTCAAAAGCGTGGTGCTCTCACTGCCTGCTCCGGAAGTCAGCGTGCTGCAGGGCGGGCTGGAAATTCTGCGCACCGTCGATCTGCGCGAACCGATGCAGGCATTACAGGTGCCACTGCTGCGTATTTACGGCGCGCTGGACGGCCTGGTGCCGCGTAAAATCGCACCGCTGCTGGATGCGCGCTGGCCCGACAGCGAAGCGGTTATCATCGACAAGGCCGCACACGCGCCTTTTATTTCCCATGCCGAAGCGTTCTGCAAGCAACTGATTGATTTTGGATTGAAATTGCCGCGTTAATTTTGTTCAGAAAACTGGCGAATTGCGGGTTACCGATAATAATTATCAGGGGCTGCTGACCGCTTTACCTCTGAGTGGGCAGGCTGAATTCCTGCCCAGCATTCTCATCCGGCAGCCGACGACAATAACATTAACCGGGAGTGTCTCTGATGAAATTAAAAACGATGGCCGTTGCCTTTCTGGCGCTGTCCCTGCCTTTTGCCGCGCTGGCGGCGAAAGAGGTGACCCGAGAAGAAGTCAAAACCATGAACCTGGAAAAAATCGGCACGGTGCACACCACGGCGGAAACCACTTCGCCAATGGATGCCAAAGCGGTGCTGTCGAAGCTGGCGGATGAAAAGGGCGGCAAATACTATCTGATTATCGCTGGCCGTGAACACGGTAAATTCAGCGCGACCGCAGACGTTTATAAGTAAAGCTTTCGGCAGGCAGAATTCATTCTGCCTGCTGTTTCTCTCCCACATTTTTCAGCCACAGAAAGCGCCACGGCGGCAGCGTCAGCGGATGATTACTGTTAAAAATGCTGTTACCGGCAATATTACGGTAGAGCCGATCGTCCGGCAGCGTCCAGCTAACTTCTTTACCGCTCAGATTATAAATACAGAGCATCTCTTCATGCGTCTGCGCCGATCGACGTCGCAAAATAAACAGTGAGTTATCGCTTTCCAGCACTTCGGCAGGGTTATCGGGATGAAAAGCGGGCTGGCGCGTTCTTAACTGAATCAGCTGGCTCAGCCCATGGTACACCTTATGGCGTAACGAGCGGGTATCGCTGAGCGCGGCTTCAATCTCGCCGATAGCGTATTTTTCGCGGTTAATGGCCCGGTTGTGGCCCGCTACTTTTACCCCTTCCATATCGTTACGTGAACCCAAAATGCTCTGAATATAAACCGCCGGCACGCCGGGAAAAGCCAGCAGTACCGCATGCGCCAGCATAAAGCGCTGGAAGCGCACCTCGTCGCTGTCCTCTTTTTTATTCAGCGCATCCATATAGGTAACGTTGATCTCATAGGGGCTGCTGGTGCCGTCAGGATTGTTTTTATAGGAGATCAGCGCGCCTTCAAGCGCCAGATCCCTGACCAGCGACACGATTTCGGTTTCCGGCAGGATGCCGCGCAGCGGATTCAGGCCGATGCCGTCGTGCGAGGCCAGAAAGTTAAACCAGGTGGTGGTGCCGTTGCCGACGCCCAGCGAGGCTGCCCACTGCTTGAGCGCGCGTGAGGAGCCATAATGGATAGCGTGCAGCAACAGCGGCGGCAGCGAGAACTGATAGACCATCTGCGCTTCATCGCGCCCGTTGCCGAAGTAGCTGATATTGTCTTTATGCGGCACGTTGGTTTCGGTAATGATCACCGTGCCGGGCGCGACTTCCTCCGCGATAGCGCGGAACAGCTTCACCAGCAGGTGCGTTTTTTCCAGATGGATGCACGAGGTGCCGGGCGTTTTCCACATATAGCCCACCGCATCCAGCCGCACATAGTCCGCGCCCTTTGCCAGATAGTCGAGCAGCACCCTGACCATGCTCAGCAGCACCTCTGGCCTGGCGAAATTCAGGTCGATCTGATCGGCGCTGAAGGTGGTCCAGATAAAACGGGTTTCGCCGTTTGCCAGCGTAAAAGGCGTCAGCAGCGGCGAGGTTCTGGGCCGCGTTACCGCGCTGAGATCCGTGCCGGGCGGCATACTGATAAAGAAATCGTCCCAGCCGGGATCCTGTGCCAGATAGTGCTTAAACCAGGCGCTGTGGGCAGAAATATGGTTGCAGACGAAATCGAACATCAGCCGCGTATGCTGATGCAGTTCCGCCACGTCTGACCAGTCGCCGCAGATGGTATTGACCCGATGATAGTCAATGACCGAAAAGCCATCGTCGGAGGAGTAGGGGAAAAAAGGCAGAAGATGAACCAGGGTAAAGCACTTGAGATGCTGCTGATAAAAGCGGGAGAAGGTGCGCAGCGTGGGCGCCTCGCGCTCGCGGAACTGATCGGCGTAGGTAATCAGCACCACGTCTTTTTCGTCCCAGTGCGCTTTACGCTGGTAGCCGAGTTCTTTTTGCGTCTGCCTGATGGCTTCCGTCAGCTGGTTCAGCGTATCGGCGGGAAAAGCGCCCTCATAGATCTTATCGATTAAATTATTGATAATTTCCATTTTTATAAAGTGAGCCACCGCATTGGTTTACAGCCACGTAATGTTCACTGTAGACCCTGGAAGCGAAATCGCAACTTCCTGCGGCGGCTGACGCTTTAGTGGCAGCTGCCTTTTTTACTGCATCCCATGCAGCCATTGGCATCAAGGGTTCTGACCGACAGCCGGGCTGGCGGCAGCCTGATGTTTTTCATCACCGCCAGCAGCAGCAGATTAAACAGGGCGACCGCGACCAGGACTATCGCGCTTGACTGCGGATGGCTGGTGAAGGTGGCAAGCTGATAAAACGTTGCCGCCAGGCTGTAGGCCAGGCTCAGCCCCCAAAAGTTTGAGAACAGCATCCAGCCGGTGCTGCTTTCGCGCGCTACCGCGCCCATCACCGACACGCAAGGCACGTAAAGCAGCACGAAAATCAGATAGCTATAGGCGGCGGTATCGCTGGCAAATTTGCTGTGCATCATGCCCATCGCGCCGCTTGCCATATCGCCGTCGCCTTTGCTGGCATCAAGCGGATGCAGCAGCACGCTCAGGCTGAATGTTTCCTTCACGCTTTGCCAGGTTTCCGTTACCGCCCCTTTCAGCTCCGCCAGCAGGCTATAGCTCTGTGGATCGAAGGTTTCTTCGTGCAGCGCCTCGGCGGTATAAAGCGTATTCAGCGTGCCGATAACCACTTCTTTCGCCATCGCGCCGGTGAGCAGCCCGACCGTAGCCTGCCAGTTATCGCTGCTGACGCCAATCGGAGCGAGCAGCGGGGTCAGCTGACGGCTTACCGTCGCCAGCGCCGAATCATTGATGCTGGAAACGGGCTGGCCGCTGAACGAAAAGCTGTTCAGACCGCCGATAATCACGCTCACGATCACGATGACCTTGCCGGCGCGCAGCACAAAGCTTTTCAGCCGCTGCCAGGTTTGCAGGCACAGGCTTTTCAGATGCGGCACGTGCCAGGCAGGCATTTCCATCATAAAAGGCGTCGCCTCGCCGCGCAGCAGCGTGTGCTTCAGCACCAGGCCAGTGACGATCGCGGCCAGGATCCCCAGCAGATAGAGGCTGAATACCACCAGCGCACCGTGCTGGCCGAAGAAAGCCGAGGCGAAAATGGCAAAGATAGCCAGCCGCGCGCCGCATGACATAAAGGGCGCCATCAGCAGCGTAATCAACCGTTCGCGCGGCGCGTCAAGCGTGCGGGTGCCCATCACCGCAGGCACGTTGCAGCCGAAGCCGACGATCAGCGGCACAAAGGATTTGCCGGGCAGCCCCAGCGCCTGCATCAGCCGATCCACGACAAAAGCCGCGCGGGCCATATAGCCGGAATCCTCCATAAAAGAGAGAAACAGATACATCAGGCCAATCTGCGGGATCAGCGGCATCACCGTATTGATGCCGCCGCCGATGCCCTGCGCCAGGAACAGCGTCAGCATGCCAGGGAAGTGCAGCGTTGCGCCCAGCCACTGCATGCCGTCGACAAAGATGGCCGCGCTACCCTGTTCAAACAGCGGTTGCAGCGCGCCGCCCAGGTTGATGGCGAGAAAGAACATCAGGTAAATCACCGCCAGGAAAATGGGGATACCCAGCCAGCGATGCAGCACCAGCGCGTCAAGCAGCCCGAAGAGACGAGGCGGAATGGCCGTCTGTTTTCCCCTGGCGCGCTGGCACAGCTTTTCAATCGCGGCATAGCGAGCCTGGCTGATGGCAAGCGGCGCTTCCGGGCCGATTTGTGCCGCCAGCGCTGCGGCGCGCTCACCGGCCTGAATACGGCACCAGACGTCGCCTTCCAGCATCTGCAGGGCCAGCCAGCGCCGACGCGAAAGCGGCAGCTGAACCGGCATGGCGGCCTGGAGCGTGGCGACGTGGCGCTCCGTTTCTTCGGGATAATCGACGGTCAATACCCTGGCCCGGCCGTCAAAGTCGTCAATCGCCGCCTTCAGCCGATCAATGCCCGTGCCGCGTGTGGACACCAGCGGCAGTACAGGGCAGCCCAGCGCTTTTTCCAGCTGCGCCACATCGATATGGATATGCTGACTTTCCGCAATATCCAGCATGTTCAGCGCGACGATGCAGGGTACGCCCAGCTCGCGCAGCTGTAGCGTCAGGTACAGATTGCGGGCCAGGTTGCTGGCGTCAACCACGTTGATCAGCAGATCCGCCTCGCCGCTCAGAATATAGCTACAGGCGATCTGCTCATCCAGCGAGCCTTGCTCCGACATGGTGGTCAGTGAATAGGTGCCAGGCAGATCCACCAGCTGCACCTTGTGCTGCGCGGTGGTAAAGGAACCTTCCTTGCGCTCCACGGTGACGCCAGCCCAGTTGCCGACGCGCTGGCGGGCGCCGGTCAGCTGGTTAAACAGGGTCGTTTTCCCGGCGTTGGGATTGCCGATAAGGCCGATCGTCGTGGTTTTCATAGAGTCGCTCGCTTTCAGTTCAGGCAGTCAAGCTGGATAAGGGAAAGATCTTTGCGGCGCAGCGCCAGGCTGGCATAGCCGTTTTCGATTTTGACGGGGCCGCCGAACGGCGCCACGGCCTTAACCTGAAAGCGAGAACCGGGACAAAGCCCCTGCAATAGCAGTTTTTGCCGGAAGCCCGGACTGATAGCCGGAGAGAAACCTTTGATTGTGTAATAGCGATTGGCAAGAAATTTCATAGCACCACCCTGGCAAGTTACGCTGCCGTGATAATTGACGGGGGTGATTATATTGAGAATGATTATTACTTCAGTTGATGTAGGACAAATTTACGCCGAAGGAAGTTATCTGGAAAGTAAACGGGAAACCAAAAAGCGAATGGCGCGCAAAAAAATCGCCGGTTAAGCGTGCGGATCGGGCGAGCCGCACGCTTTTTGCAGAACGGGCGCGTTAGCGCCCGCGATCAGGACTTCTTGCCGAAGGCGGCGGCCAGCGCATCACCCATCGCGCTGTTGCCTGCAGGCTGCGCGGCAGGACGTGCGCGCGCTTTATTTTGCGCAGGGCGAGCGTCACGACCAGCGCTGCGGCGAGCGTTGGTTTCGCCCGGCTGCTCGTCAAGACGCATGGTTAAGGCGATACGCTTGCGCTGGAGATCGACCTCCATCACTTTGACTTTGACGATATCGCCCGCTTTCACCACCTTATGCGGATCGTCGACGAACTTGTCGGCCAGCGAAGAGATATGCACCAGGCCATCCTGATGCACGCCGATATCGACAAAAGCGCCGAAATTGGTGACGTTGGTGACGGCACCCTCCAGCACCATGCCCGGCAGCAGGTCGTTCATGGTTTCCACGCCTTCCGCAAACTGGGCGGTTTTGAACTCGGGACGCGGATCGCGGCCCGGTTTCTCCAGCTCTTTGAGGATGTCACTGACCGTCGGCACGCCAAACTTCTCGTCGGTGAAATCCACGGCGCGCAGATCGCGCAGCGCGGTTGCGTTGCCCATCAAATCGCTCAGCGCCTGCTCGGTGGCGGCCAGGATGCGCTCGACGACCGGATAGGTTTCCGGGTGAACGGTTGAGGCATCCA
Source organism: Erwinia aeris (assembly GCF_041224955.1). Taxonomy (NCBI): domain Bacteria; kingdom Pseudomonadati; phylum Pseudomonadota; class Gammaproteobacteria; order Enterobacterales; family Erwiniaceae; genus Erwinia; species Erwinia aeris. The sequence goes on from NZ_JBGFFX010000010.1 coordinate 136,544, forward strand.
GCGGGTTATCGCCCTGGCTGATACGCAGGAAGCCCGCGCACTGTTCAAAGGCTTTCGGCCCCAGGCGGGCGACCTTCAGCAGCTGCTGGCGATTGCGGAAGCGGCCGTTCTCGTCGCGCCAGTTAACGATATTCTGCGCAATCATCTTGCTCAGGCCGGCGACGCGGGTCAGCAGCGGCACGGAAGCGGTGTTCAGATCCACGCCCACGCCGTTAACGCAGTCTTCCACCACCGCATCCAGCTTTTTCGCCAGCTGGCTTTGGCTGACGTCGTGCTGATACTGGCCGACGCCGATCGATTTCGGATCGATTTTCACCAGCTCGGACAGCGGATCCTGCAGGCGACGGGCAATGGAAACGGCGCCGCGCAGCGAAACGTCCAGATCCGGAAACTCCAGCGCGGCCAGCTCGGAAGCGGAATAGACGGAGGCGCCCGCTTCGCTGACGATGACCTTCTGGCCTTTAACCTGGGGGAACTGCTTTTGCACATCCAGATAAAAACGTTCGGTTTCGCGCGAGGCGGTGCCGTTGCCGATCGCCACCAGCTCAACCTGATGCTTTGTGCAAAGCGCGGCGACCGCAGCGGCGGCTTTGGCGGCCTGGCCGGTATGCGGATAAACCGTATCCGTGGCGACCAGCTTGCCGGTGGCGTCCACCACAGCGACCTTCACGCCGGTGCGCAGACCCGGATCCAGACCCATCGTGGCGCGCATACCCGCAGGCGCGGCCATCAGCAGATCGTGCAGATTACGGGCGAACACGTTAATCGCCTCGTCTTCCGCGCGTTCGCGTACCGTGCCCATCAGCTCGGTTTCAAGATGCAGCATCACTTTAATGCGCCATGTCCAGCTCACCACCGCTTTGCGCCAGCTGTCCGCCGGGGCGTTGTTCAGGCGCAGGTTGAGATGGCTGGCGATGATCTGTTCGCCCTGGCTTTCGCGCGGCGGCTCGTCAAACTGCGGATCGGCGTTCAGTGCAAGCTGGAGTACGCCCTCGTTGCGGCCACGGAACATGGCCAGCGCGCGATGCGAAGGCACGGTAGACAGCGGTTCGTGATGATCGAAATAGTCGCGGAACTTGGCGCCTTCTTCCTGCTTGCCTTCCACCACTCGCGATACCAGATGGGCGTTTTTCCACAGGTAGTCACGCACTTTCGCCAGCAGCGCGGCGTCTTCCGCAAAGCGCTCCATCAGGATATAGCGCGCGCCGTCCAGCGCGGCTTTGGTGTCGGCCACGCCTTTATCGGCATCGACAAAGCCTGCGGCAAACTGCTCCGGCTCGTGGGAGGGATCCTGCCACAGGGCGTCGGCCAGCGGCGCCAGGCCCGCTTCGATAGCAATCTGTCCACGCGTGCGGCGTTTCGGCTTGTAGGGCAGGTAAAGGTCTTCCAGCTCGGTTTTGCTCAGCGTGCTGCCGATAGCCTCGGCCAGCTCGTCGGTCAGCTTGCCCTGGTCGCCAATGGATTTCAGGATCGACTGACGGCGCTCTTCCAGCTCGCGCAGGTAGCCCAGGCGCGCTTCCAGCTGGCGCAGCTGGGTATCGTCCAGGCCGCCGGTCGCTTCCTTACGGTAGCGTGCGATAAACGGCACGGTGTTTCCTTCATCCAGCAGACGGACAGCGGCATCAACCTGTTCTGCCCGTGCCTGCAGCTCACTTGCAATTATGCGGCTCAGCGAATCTTTCATTGTCGGTTACTTTATGGCTTGAGAAACTGCGGCAAGTCTACGGATTGCCGACGGCAATTGCCAGCGTATGGCCTTAAGGAGGCCGCAGATCCGCAGGATTAGGATTGTTTAACGTAGGTGATGTCGTTGACGTACCAGCCCGCCTCGCCAACGGGCGTCTGCACCACGGCCAGATCGCCTACCTCTTTTTTCAGCAGCGCGCGCGCCATAGGCGAGTCGATAGAAATGTAGTCTTTGCGGCCGAAGATCTCGTCGTAGCCGACGATGCGAAAGCGCTTGAGTTCCCCGTCGTCGTTTTCCACTTCGACCCAGGCACCAAAGAACACTTTGCCTTCCTGCTGCGGCGAATAGTCCACGATGCGCAGCTGCTCCAGACACTTGGTCAGGTAGCGCACGCGGCGGTCAATTTCACGCAGGCGTTTCTTGTTGTACTGGTAGTCGGCGTTTTCGCTGCGGTCGCCCAGGCTGGCGGCCCAGGTCACTTTTTTTGTCACTTCCGGACGCTCTTCGCGCCAGAGATAGTCCAACTCGGCTTTCAGCTTGTCGTAACCTTCGCGGGTGATCAGTTTGGTTTTCATTGTCGTCCTTCTCTTTCTCGGGAGTGCGCGCATTATTTTGTTGCGGCCCGGCCGGCGATGCAAATACCTTCACGTTTTTTCTGGCCCGCCGTTACTGATTGTTTGTCCTGATCTTTCAGTGCAAAAAGAGGGCGGCTGAAGGGGTAGTTTCGCGGATAAATTAAAGATAAGCTGCTGTTTAATATGCTTTGTAACAATTTCGGCTAGAATATAAACCATTATTGACTGTTACATTCAGGCATCTTTTTTAAGAATACCGGCGCAGGCAATAGCGCCTTTGGAGTATCGAAATGCAAGAAAACTACAAAATCCTGGTCGTGGATGACGATATGCGTTTGCGCGCGCTGTTAGAACGTTATCTGACCGAGCAGGGTTTCCAGGTGCGCAGCGTCGCGAACGCTGAACAAATGGATCGTCTGCTGACCCGCGAATCCTTCCACCTGATGGTGCTGGACCTGATGCTGCCGGGCGAAGACGGTCTTTCTATCTGCCGCCGTCTGCGTAGCCAGAGCAACCCGATGCCGATCATTATGGTCACGGCGAAAGGGGAAGAAGTGGATCGTATCGTAGGGCTGGAAATCGGTGCCGACGACTATATTCCCAAACCGTTTAACCCACGCGAACTGCTGGCCCGTATCCGCGCCGTGCTGCGTCGTCAGGCCAACGAGCTGCCGGGCGCGCCTTCGCAGGAAGAAGCGGTTATCGCTTTCGGCAAGTTTAAGCTGAACCTGGGCACGCGCGAAATGTTCCGCGAAGACGAGCCGATGCCGCTGACCAGCGGAGAATTCGCCGTGCTGAAGGCGCTGGTGAGCCACCCGCGCGAGCCACTTTCCCGCGACAAGCTGATGAATCTGGCGCGCGGCCGCGAATACAGCGCGATGGAGCGTTCTATCGACGTGCAGATTTCCCGTCTGCGCCGCATGGTGGAAGAAGATCCGGCCCATCCGCGCTATATCCAGACCGTGTGGGGTTTAGGCTACGTCTTTGTACCGGACGGCAGTAAAGCATGAGGCGACTCCGCTTCTCTCCCCGCAGTTCCTTTGCCCGCACGCTGCTGCTGATCGTCACCCTGCTGTTTGTCAGCCTGGTGACGACCTATCTGGTGGTGCTGAATTTCGCCATTCTGCCCAGCCTGCAGCAGTTTAATAAGGTGCTGGCGTATGAGGTGCGAATGCTGATGACCGACAGGCTGCAGCTGGAGGACGGCACGCAGCTTGAAGTGCCGCCAGCGTTTCGCCGGGAAATCTATCGCGAGCTGGGTATTTCGCTGTATACCAATGCGGCGGCGGAAGAGAGCGGATTACGCTGGGCGCAACACTACGAGTTTCTCAGCCAGCAGATGGCGCAGCAGCTCGGCGGCCCAACCGACGTACGCGTCGAAGTAAACAAAAATTCGCCGGTTGTCTGGCTGAAAACCTGGCTTTCGCCCGATATCTGGGTGCGGGTGCCGCTGACCGAAATTCATCAGGGCGACTTCTCGCCGCTGTTCCGCTACACGCTGGCGATTATGCTGCTGGCGATAGGCGGCGCATGGCTGTTTATCCGCATCCAGAACCGACCGCTGGTGGAGCTGGAGCACGCCGCGCTTCAGGTGGGCAAGGGCATTATTCCGCCGCCGCTGCGGGAATACGGCGCGTCTGAAGTGCGATCGGTGACGCGGGCGTTTAATCAGATGGCGGCAGGCGTGAAGCAGCTGGCCGACGACCGCACGCTGTTGATGGCAGGCGTCAGCCACGATTTGCGCACGCCTTTGACGCGTATTCGCCTGGCCACTGAAATGATGTCGCAGGAAGACGGCTACCTGGCGGAATCGATCAACAAAGATATTGAAGAATGCAACGCCATTATCGAGCAGTTTATCGACTACCTGCGTACCGGGCAGGAGATGCAGACCGAGCGTGCGGATCTCAATAGCGTGGTAGGCGAGGTCGTGGCGGCGGAAAGCGGCTACGAGCGGGAAATCGAGAACGCGGTAATGCCGACGGAACTGATGCTGGATATCAATCCGTTGTCGATCAAGCGCGCGGTCGCCAATCTGGTGGTTAATGCCGCTCGCTATGGCAACGGCTGGATCAAGGTCAGCAGCGGCAGCGAGCTACAGCGCGCCTGGTTCCAGGTAGAGGATGACGGGCCGGGGATCAAGCCCGAGCAGCTTAAGCACCTGCTTCAGCCTTTTGTGCGCGGCGACAGCGCCCGCAGCACCAGCGGTACAGGGCTGGGGCTGGCGATCGTGCAGCGCATTATCGATGCGCATCAGGGATCGCTGGAAATTGGCGAAAGCGAGCGGGGCGGATTATGTATCCGCGCCTGGCTGCCTTTGCCGCCCAGCACCGCGCCTGCGGTCGTGACGGGATAAGCCGCAACAATGAAAAAGGCCGGATGTCAGACATCCGGCCTTTTTTATCACGCCTGGCCTACAGCTGCGGGCCGGCGGATACCAGCGCCGCACCGGCGGCCGTATCGGTATACTTATCAAAATTAGTAATAAACAGCTGCGCCAGGTCGCGCGCTTTCTCTTCCCACCGTGCGGCATCGGCGTAAGTGTTGCGCGGGTCGAGGATCGCACTGTCCACGCCTGGCAGCGCCAGCGGCACCGTCAGGTTAAAGATCGGCAGCGTGATGGTTTCCGCCCCGGCAATCTCATCGCTGAGGATAGCGTTGATAATGGCGCGTGTGTCCTTCAGCGAAATACGTTTGCCGCTGCCGTTCCAGCCGGTATTGACCAGATAAGCTTCCGCGCCCGCCGCCGCCATGCGTTTTACCAGCACCTCGGCGTATTGCGTCGGATGCAGCGTCAGGAACGCCGCGCCAAAGCAGGCGGAAAAGGTCGGCGTCGGTTCGGTGACGCCACGCTCCGTACCGGCCAGCTTGGCGGTAAAACCTGACAGAAAGTGATACTGCGTCTGCTCCGGCGTCAGGCGCGACACCGGCGGCAGCACGCCGAAAGCGTCCGCTGTCAGAAAGATCACCTTACGGGCGTGTCCCGCTTTCGACACGGGCTTCACGATGTTGTCGATGTGGTAAATCGGGTAGGAGACGCGGGTATTCTCGGTCTTGCTGCCGTCGTCATAGTCCACCGAACCGTCGGCGCGTACCACCACGTTTTCCAGCAGCGCATCGCGACGAATAGCGTGATAGATTTCCGGCTCCGCCTGTTCAGACAGCTTGATGGTTTTGGCGTAGCAGCCGCCTTCAAAGTTGAAGACGCCGTCATCGTCCCAGCCGTGCTCATCGTCGCCGATCAGCTGGCGGTTTGGATCGGTCGACAGCGTGGTCTTGCCGGTGCCGGAGAGGCCGAAAAACACCGCCACATCGCCTTTTTCGCCAACGTTGGCCGAACAGTGCATCGACGCGATACCCTTCAGCGGCAGCAGATAGTTCATGATGGCGAACAGCCCTTTCTTCATCTCGCCGCCGTACCAGGTGCCGCCAATCAGCTGGATGCGCTCGGTCAGGTTAAACGCGACAAAGTTTTCGGAATGCAGCCCCTGCTGTTGCCAGTCGGGGTTAGTGCATTTCGCGCCGTTCATCACCACAAAGTCAGGTTCGAAGCTGGCCAGCGCCGCCTCATCCGGCCGGATAAACATGTTCTTAACGAAATGCGCCTGCCAGGCCACTTCGGTAATAAAACGCACGCTGAGACGCGTATCCGGGTTAGCGCCGCACCAGGCATCCACAACAAAAAGACGTTTGCCGGAGAGCTGTTTGGTGACTTTGGCTTTCAGATCCTGCCAGATTTCCTGCGAAAGCGGCTGGTTGTCATTTTTGCCTTTGCCCTGATCGTTCCACCACAGCGTGTCGCGAGTTGTCTCGTCACGCACGATATATTTATCTTTGGGGGAACGGCCGGTAAAGATGCCGGTATCGACGGCAATCGCGCCGGATTGCGTTTCGATACCGCGTTCATATCCGCTCAGTTCGGGACGCGTTTCTTCCCTGTACAGCGTGTCGAAATCCGGGTTGTAAAGGATCTCAACCACGTCCGTGATGCCATAATCGACGAGATCCTGCTGGGTCAGGTCACGCATGTTACTGCTCCTTTGTCGGGTCGGTTGTAATTACAGATGAAGGGAAATCACGTGCCGTTAACCGTAGTGGTTATCAAATTCTTAATAAAGTGTAAATTGCGATCGCGCGCAGTTTACACGGCTAAAGGCTGAGGAAAAGCAACAGGAGGCAGAAATGAGAGGCGACACATGAAACGCTTATTATCGCCTCAGCGTATGCATTTGCGTAAGGGTTTTGCGGAATGACTACGGTAAAAAGGCATAGGATGGTCAGAGAGATGCGCCGCCTGGCGACGGCGCAGTATTATCAGTGCACGCGCTCGTCGCCGGCGGCAGAGTCGTTGCGGATCGCTGCGATATCTACAGCATCGTAAATATAGTGGCTGCCGCAGTAGTCGCAATGCATATCGATCTTGCCGTCTTCGGCCAGGATCTCATTCACTTCTTCTTCCGGCAGGCTGCGCAGAACTTCACCGCAGCGTTCATGCGAACAGGTGCAGCGGAAGATCACGTCCTGCGGATCGTAGAGCGTGACTTCTTCCTGATGATACAGTCGCCACAGCACTTCGTTGGCCGGCAGGCCCAGCAGCTCTTCCGTTTTAATGGTGTCGGTCAGCGTCGCCAGATGCTCGAAGTCCTCTGTTTTGGCGTCCTGCGCGGGCAGAACCTGCAGCAGAATACCACCTGCGCCAGCCTGGCCTTCCGCTTCGCCGGTACGGATAAACAGGCGGGTCGGCAGCTGCTCCGAACGCATAAAGTAGTCTTCCAGACACTCGGCCAGGGTTTCGCCTTCCAGCCCAACCACGCCCTGATAGCGTTCGCCTTTGGCTGGCGTGATGGTGATCACCAGGTAGCCGTTGCCGACCATCTCTTTCAGGCTGCTGTCCGGCGCGATCTCGCTGTTAACACGGGCCACGCCGCGCATTTCCTGACGATTGTTACCGTTGATCACGGCCAGGTTCAGCGGGCCGTCGCCCTGAAGCTGCACGGTGATGTCGCCGTCGAACTTCAGCGTGGCGGTCAGCAGGCTGGTGGCGACCAGCAGCTCGCCCAGCACTTTCTGTACCGGCAGCGGGTAATCGTGACCGTTGATAATCTGCTGCCAGGTGTCGGATACCGTCACCAGTTCGCCGCGTACGGCGTAATTTTCAAACAGATAACGGTGCATTTGGTCTTGATGAGCCATAATTCTCTCTCGTTGTGGCAAGCTTATTCGTCGCCAGAATTTTTAAATTTCATCAGGTCCCGGCGCTCTTTTTTGTCAGGGCGACGGTCAGGATGCGGCATAGTCAACGCGTTCATTTTTCGCGCCAGCGCTATCTTTTCCCGCTTCTCAATACTTTCAGCCGTTTCGGCATACATCTGCTGGGCTTCTGCGGCCGGACGACGCTGGTCACCCGTTGCCAGAACGATGATCGTACGTTCATCATTGCCCTGGCGTAAGGTTAGCTGGGCGTTCAGCTCCACCAGCTTGCTCGGCTTGCTGCGCTGGCCGTTGTAGTGCACTTTGCCGCCTTCAATCATCTCACGTGCGACCGCGCGGGTTTTATAGAAGCGAGCGGCCCACAGCCATTTATCGAGCCGAACCGCTTCTGCGGATTTCTCTTTCATCGCTGCTCCTGTTTGGGAATATCCCTATGTATGGGTTGCCTGTCGGAAATCAAGGTGCCTCTCCGGCTTAAGCCGGAGAGCGTCATGCGGGATGGCGCAGAGAGGACGATAACCTTAAAAATAGCATAAAACCGACGGGCTCAGAACAGCGGTCGGATAGTCTGCGGCGTGCTTAGCGCGGGGTTAAAACACTTATCGTAATAGTCCTGAATCGCCGTGGTGCGCACGCGATTGAGATGAATACGTCTGAGGGCCAGCAGACCGTTAAAGATAAAGCTTAAGGCAACGATCAGTAGCAGCAGGGTGGTGCCGAGATAGTGGCCCAGTCGGGTGGCGTCCGGCTCGCTGTGCAGCGCGATATGCCGCGTGCCGTTGGCGTCGGTGGTAATGCTGGTCACGATGCCGCTGGCGGAAAACGGCGTGTGCAGCAGCATGCCCGCCAGGCGCTGTAATTCCGGCCACTGGTCGGGCGCGTTGAAGTCGAACAGGGAGATGCCGGGCGCCTGCTGATTGACCAGCTGGCGGCCTTCATCGCTGAGGATCAGAAAACCGCCGGGCGGCGGGCTGTTAAGCGCTTCCGCCGCGCGTCTTGTTTCCCGATAGAAAAACGAAGAGGTGGCGGTGTTGACCAGGTTTTCCAGCGCTTCGGCGCTGACCGGTCGCAGCAGCACATTGGTGCCGGCCAGCGCGCCAGAGTCCGCCCGACGCACCAGCGTTTCCCAGTCTTTAGCGTTGCCAAGGTTGACCAGCGCGTTTTTCAGCCTGACGCAGTCCTGCTCCTGGCTGCACAGATCCTGCGTTTTCAGCACGATATCGGAAAAGTCATCCAGCAGGATCATGCCTGATTTTTGGATAGCCGTGGCGAGCTGCGGATTAAGCTTGGGATCGGTGCTGTTCTGTGGATGCAGCTGCAGGCTGGTGGTGTTCAGCAGGGCGGTAGCCTTATCGATAATATCCGACTGCGGCTGGGGCAGGGGAGCGGCGTTATTCCAGTAGACGGCCGAACAGTCGAAAGGCATAAACGCGTAGCTGCGGTTGCCCTGATAGGTCGCCGGGACTGAACACATGCCTTCACCGCTGACTTTAAGGGAGTCGCCGATGCGCAAGGCAACGTTTTCCAGCTCGCCCACGCTGTGCACCTGGACGCTTTCGGTGCCTTTCAGCCAGGCGATGCTTAGCTTGAGCGGCATACTTAGCGGCACCAGAAAAACCAGCAGCACCAGCACCAGCAGCGAACCCGTAGCCAGCACCAGGTTTTTGCGCCAGCGATGAATAGGGAAATTGCGGACTTCATCCTGTAGTGACAGAAAGCGGCCCTGACGCACGACCTGACGGTTAAGATAGATATCCACTTCGGTAGGCTGGCCTAAATCGTGCGCCACGTAAGGCTGCCAGTGGGGAGGATAGATCAGATCGATAATGCCGAGTGAAATATTGCTGACCTGGCCCTGGTTGGATTCGCCGAACAGACCCCAGCGTTTGGGCGCGCCGCGCAGGCAGTGGATTTCCCGCAGGTCTTTCTCGCCTGGCCGCCGCCAGAGCGACCAGGCGCTGATAAGGATAATGACCAGCGCGGTGACCACCAGCCACGGCATCATTACCGCCGGGCTAATCAGGCTAAAAAAGAGCAGCAGCAGCCCCAGGCTGATAGCTACCGCCTCGCGCGTGCCGTCGGGACGGCTGAGCATATACTCTTCAGGCGTCTCTTTACGCACGCTAAGCAGCTCAATGTTTTCGCTTTCTTCTTTTCTGATCGAGGCGTTTTGCGCCGCAGGCCGCGTTACCGTCCCCAGCGCAGGCGGCTCGTAAACGTAGTTGACCAGCGAATGCCCGTTGAGCGAAACCACCAGCGGAATAGTTTGCGTTTTGATCAGCTCGACGTAATTTTCTTCGGCGATGTACTGTTCCCACAGCGGCGGCAGATGCACTTCAACCGCATCCAGATAGTAACGCCATTTGTGCGGATCGTCGGTGGAAAGGCCGTAGCGGGTAATAGAGCGGGTAACCGGATAGACGTTGCTGCTTTGCGAGGTTAGCGCCAGATTATCGTTTGCATGTGTATTGCCGCCGGGAAGCGGAATGCTGCGGTGCTTCGCTAAAGAGCCGATGTAGCGTTCAACGGCTTTACGCTCGTCGTCGCTCAGCTTGCGAAAAGGCGGACTAATGAATGGCAGCGGTTTCGCCAACGGCGGGCGATGCCGCATAGCGTACCAGAAAAAACAACCCGCTCCGAGTGAACAGGCCAGCATTACAGCCAATATAATGACTATTGTGCTCATGCTTTTCTCCCTGCCATCCTGCTCCTGCCATTGTGCTGGAAATTACCGGCCTGAATCATAGTTATATCGATATTGTGACGGCTTCAGGCAGCGCTGGCAATCCGCGAAGTTTAATAAAATAACGCGCAAAATCATAAAATTAGAATAATAGTAGATTAGCCCCGACCGAGATGGTAACAAGCCATAGGCCGTAGCAATATCGGTATATTCTTATTTTGTAAAACACGCATTGACTTTTTTAAAACTTTTTAATTACTTACGGGTGGATTTGTTATAACGGTGTAAAATAATTCATGCGCTGATTGGCAACCTTCTTTCACTGCCGCACAATAGCGTAACTGTCGGTAAATTTACCGCGACTGGCGAGCTATTACGCTCATTTTTTTGGCTTTTCCCTGGGGCCACTATGACCGGACAACTGCAAAAACCTAAAATCCTGAATGTTGAAACCGTCGCGCGGTCGCGTCTGTTTACCGTGGAGGCCGTGGATTTAGTGTTCAGCAACGGTGCTGAGCGCGTTTATGAGCGAATGAAACCCACTGAACGTGAAGCCGTGATGATCGTCCCCATTGTGGACAACCATCTTATTCTTATCCGGGAATATGCCGTCGGACTGGAAAATTATGAGCTGGGGTTCCCTAAAGGCCTGATCGATCCGGGCGAAACGCCTGCGGAAGCCGCCAACCGCGAGCTGAAGGAAGAGGTAGGTTTTGGCGCACGTCAGCAGGAATGGCTGGGCAAGCTCACCATGGCGCCGTCCTATTTTTCCAGTAAGATGAATATCATCGTGGCGGAAGATCTTTACGAAGAGCGGCTGGAAGGCGACGAGCCGGAACCGCTGCCGCAGGTTCGCTGGCCGTTGGATAACCTGATGGCGCTGCTGCAGGAGCCTGATTTTTGCGAGGCGCGCAACGTCAGCGCGCTGTTTATGGTGCGGGAGTGGTTGATTCGCCAGGGGCGGCTGAGCTACTAAAAACGCGACAGCATTCCAAAGAAAAGCCCGGTAAAAACCGGGCTTTTTTGTGGCCATCAGGCACGGGCGACATGGCCCGGCATCAGAACAGCTCGTGGCTTTCGCCGTTGTCCATCAGCGTGGTGCCGACATCATGGACGGAATACTCGGTCGGCTGTGTGCCGTTGATAAAGTACTCCTGACGGGTATTGCCGCCGCCGTTGGCCAGCTTGCCGGTACGGCGATCGATGGTGACGGTAACCACGCCTTCAGGCGGCGTCAGCGGCTGCACCGGTACGCCATCCAGCGCGACCTTCATGTAGTCGTCCCACGCTGGCTGAGCGCTCTTCGCGCCGCCTTCATAGCCTGAAATCTGATCTTTAATCGCGCCGGAAGCGGTCGTTCGGCCCAAATCGCGGCGGTGATCGTCAAAGCCGATCCACACAGAGGTCACCACGCCCGGACCATAGCCTGAGAACCAGGCGTCTTTCGAGCTGTTGGTGGTGCCCGTTTTACCGCCGATATCGTTGCGCTTCAGATCGCGTCCTGCGCGCCAGCCGGTGCCCATCCAGCCCGGTTCGCCAAAGATATTGGAGTTCATCGCGCTTTTGATCAGGAAAGAGAGCGGCGTGTTGATCACGTGCGGCGCGTACTGTTCATCCTGCTGTGGCGGCTGGGAAACCTGCTCCAGCTGCGGCTGCGGAACGACTGCGTTGCCGCCCTGCTGCGATACCGTCGGGTTTTCCACGCTGTCTTCATTCAGCGCTACCGCTTTCTGCGTCTCGCCGTAAATCACCGGCAGATTGCATTCCGGGCAGGCTACTTTCGGCCTGGCTTCAAACAGCGTATTGCCCTGTTCATCCTCAATCTTGCTGATAAAGAAAGGATCGACCAGGAAGCCGCCGTTGGCCATCACCGAATAGCCGCGCACCATCTGCAATGGCGTAAACGAAGCGGAGCCAAGCGCCAGCGATTCGGTGTGCACGATATTCTGCGCCGGGAAGCCAAAGCGTTGCAGATACTGCGCGGCGTAATCAACGCCCATCGCACGCATAGCGCGCACCATGACCACGTTCTTGGACTGACCCAGCCCCTGACGCAGGCGGATCGGGCCGTCGTAGGTCGCCGGTGAGTTTTTTGGCCGCCAGTCGGCGCCCGAGCCGGCATCCCAGCGGGAGATCGGCACGTCGTTCAGGATAGAGGCCAGCGTCAGCCCGCGATCCATCGCTGCGGTATACAGGAACGGCTTGATGTTCGAGCCTACCTGGCGCAGCGCCTGGGTCGCGCGGTTAAATTTGCTCAGGTTAAAGTCGAAACCGCCTACCAGTGCGCGAACGGCGCCGTTGTGCGGATCCAGCGAAACCAGCGACGAGTTAACGTCCGGCACCTGCGCCAGCCACCAGCCGGTATCCATCTGGCGAACCCAAATCTGCTGGCCCGGCTGCACCACTTCGGTCACGGAAGTCGGCGTGCGGCCCTGGACGGTATCGGATTTATAAGGCCGCGCCCAGCGTACGCCAGCCAGGTTCAGCGTCACGCTGCTGCCGTCGCGCATCAGTACCGTGGCTTCTTCGCGGTTGGCTTCGGTTACCACCGCCGGGAAGAGCGGGCCGTAAACCGGCAGCGCCTTCAGCGTTTTCAGGATCTCCGTACGGCCCCAGGCGGTCTGGCCGACTTTCCACAGCACGTTGGCCGGGCCGCGGTAGCCATGACGCATATCGTAATTCAGCACGTTGTCCTGCAACGCTTTCTGCGCGCCCAGCTGTAATTTACGGGTAATGGTCGTGGTGACTTTAAAGCCGTCGTTATACGCGTTGTCGCCGTAGCGTTTCACCATCTCCTGACGCACCATCTCGGTCAGATAAGGGGCGGAGAAGGCGATTTCCGGCGCGTGATAGTGCGCTTCCAGCGGCGAAAGGCGCGCTTCGTCATACTGCGCCTGCGTAATGTAATTCTGATCCAGCATGCGGCTGAGCACGACGTTGCGACGAGACAGCGCGCGAGTAGGGGAATAGAGCGGGTTAAAGGTCGATGGCGCTTTAGGCAGACCGGCGATCATCGCCATCTCGCCCAGCGAGAGTTGATCGACATTTTTGCCGAAATAGACCTGTGCAGCGGCGCCCACGCCATAGGCGCGGTAGCCCAGATAGATTTTGTTCAGGTAAAGCTCAAGGATTTCGTCTTTGCTCATCATTTGCTCAATGCGAATGGCGAGAAAAGCCTCCTTGATTTTACGCATCAGCGTACGCTCGGGGCTGAGGAAAAAGTTACGGGCCAGCTGCTGCGTGATGGTACTGGCGCCCTGGGAAGCGTGGCCGGAAACCAGCGCAATGCTTACCGCGCGGAAAATGCCGATAGGATCGATACCGTGATGCTCATAAAAGCGGCTGTCTTCGGTAGCGATAAAGGCCTTGACCATGACGGGCGGGATCTGCCCAAGCTTTAACGGGATGCGGCGCTTTTCGCCGTATTGAGCAATCAGCTCGTTATCCGCGCTGTAGACCTGCATGGGCGTTTGCAGCCGGACATCTTTCAGCGTGGCGACATCGGGCAGCTGCGGCTGTATGTACTGATACAGACCATAAATCGAGCCGGCTCCCAACAAAATGCAACACACTGCAAGGATCAAAAAATACTTTACGAACTTCACCTGATATTTTCCATCTTAAGTCGCCTGGACAGTTTATAAACAATCGCGCGGTAGTATAAAGGCAAGCCAGAGGCCTGGATACATCATTTTTCTACTGAGCAGGGAGACCGCGCGAAATGGCATTTCAGACATGGCAAGTCGGCCTGGATATTCAGAACGGACAGCTTTGCGCCCTGGGTATTCAATACCGTCGTAACGGCTGGCAACTGCGCCACTGGTGGCAACATGCGCTGCCGCACGATACGTTAACCAACGGGCTGGTGCAACGGCCCGACCCGCTTATTCCCCTGCTGCGACAGTGGCGAAAACGGCTGCCGCGGCAGATCTCGCTGCGCGTCGGCTTTCCCGCCCGGCTGGCGTTGCAGCACGCGCTGGCGCTGCCGCAAACCTCACTGCGTGAACCAGAGCGTAGCAGCTATATCGCGGCCGCGGCGAAGCGATTTTTTCCGATAGAGCCTGAAAAACTTGCGCTTGACTACCGCCAGGCAGCTGCCGACAGCGGGCAGCTGTGGCTGACCGCCGCCCGTCGGGACGCGGTTCATGACTGGCTATCGATGCTGAAGACGGCGGGACTCAACCCTCGGGTGCTGGAGCTGGCCCCGGCCGCGCTGTTTGCGCTGGCGCAAAGCCTGCGGCTCAGCCCGGATGCCGTGCTGGTGCACCGTTTACCCGACCACTGGCTCTGGTTTGGCGCGCGGCTACAGCCGCCATGGGGGTGGTGTCCCGCTGATGAAGCGGCCAACCTGGCGGCGCTGCGCGAAAAATACCTCGCCGATGCGGCCACGCTTTACTATAGCTCGGCCTTGCCGGAAGCGCTGCCTGCCGATGCGCTGTGGCTGGAGCCGCTGGCGGCTTTCGCTTTTAAGTCGCTGCCGTTGCCCGCGTACAGCGGCGCTTTTGCGCTGGCCGCCGGGCTGGCGCTGCGGCCGGAGGACGCCTGATGGTCTGGGTAAATTTTCTTCCCTGGCGTCGGCAGCGGCAGCGTCAACAGCTGCGCCGCGACGGCCTGTTGCTTATGGCGCTACTGGTTCTGTTGCTCGCGCTGACGATGCCCTTGCTGGAGCAGCAGACGCTCGGCAAGCGGCAGCAGACCGGCCTGCGCTGGCTGAAAGAAACCAACGACCAGCTCGACAGGCTCAGCGCTCGCCTGGCTCGTCTGGAAGCCCGGCGCGATACGCTTCGACGCGCGCTGGCCATCAGTGAAGGCAGGCAGGCGCGCCTGCGCGAGTGGCAGGCATTTACGCGTGACCTGGCCGCAACCCTGCCAGCGGCGCTCTGGCTGAGCGAAATCAGCAAAACCGCGCAGAGTCTGACCGTCACCGGATTTTGCCTGCGGCTGGCTGAAGTTGAGGCGTTTCGTCAGCAGTTAGAGCGGTTTCACCTGTTTCAACAGGTCAACACCGGCAGGCTCAGCCGCGACGGAAAGGGCATTATCCGCTTCAGCCTGGAGGCCACGCTGCCGGAACAGGAACATGAGTAGCGTTCTGCTGCATCGCTGGCTCGCTTTGCCGTTCTGGCTAAGGCTGCTGTTGCTGGTGCTCTGCTTTATCACGGGCGCGCTGATGGTACGCCAGGTCTGGCTGCGGCCTCTTCAGCAGCAGGCTTTACAGGTGGCGCAGCAGCGGCAACAGGAGCACAAGCGCTATCGGCTGCTGCTGCACAATTTGCAACAGCGAAGCTCGCTGCACGAAGCCGAAGCGGATATCGCTGGCCTGCAACTGGCGTTACGGCCTGGGGCGGCGCGGCCTTTCTCGTGGCTACAGCTGAGCGAGGCGGCGGGCAACCGTTTACAGGGCTGGCAGCCAACGCCTCAGGGCGGCGAATTAACCCTGCTGCTTAGCTGGCCGCAGCTGCAGTCCGCGTTTCGCTATCTGAGCGAGCGGCAACCCGCCGTCAGGCTGGCGCAGTTCAGCCTGAAGCGGGTGGATGAACAGCTGCGGTTAAATCTGGTGGTGCAATATGAACGCTAGTGCCTTTTTAAAAGATTGGCTAAAACGCCCGGTAATACTGGTGGCTGCGCTGCTGCTGGGGTGTAGCGCGCTGGCGGCCCGCGATCCCTTTTCGCCGCCGGAAAACATGTTTTGTGACCCCCTGTTACCCATGCCGCCGCCGCAGCTGCGCGGCATCATCGGTCGGCCAGCGAACTACCGCGCCTGGCTGGTGACCCGTAGCGGCAGCGGTAAATTATGGGCTGCGCAGAGCTGGCCGGACGCTTACTGGCAGCTGCGGGACGTCACCGCGCTGGGCATTACGCTGGCGGCCGCCACGCCGTGCAGCGCGCCTTTAAGGATTAACTTGCAAGGAAGCCTTTATGAAACACATTCGCCTGTGGAAAGTTCTTCTCCTGCTGCCGCTATGGCTGGCAACGCCATTGCGGGGCAGCCCGGCGCCGCTTTCCCTGGCGTTCGATGACGCGCCTGTCGGGCAAATTCTTCAGGCGCTGGCGGACTATCAGCAGCTGAATTTGCTGGTTGCGCCCGGCGTCGAGGGACGGCTTTCCGTCCGTTTAAAAGAGGTCAGCTGGCAGCAGGCGCTGACGCTGGTTTCCCGCCTGGCGAAGCTGAAGGTGAATAAAGAAGGCAACGTGCTGCTGGTTTTCCCGCAGGGCTGGCAGGAAGAGCAGCAGCGACGGCAAACGCTTGAGCGGGAGGAGGCGGAAAAGGCGCTGCCGCTTGATACGCTGGCGTTGCCGCTGCGCTATGCAGAGGCGGAAAAAGTCTACGGCAGCCTGCAGAGCGCGCAGGCGAAGCTGCTGAGTTCGCGCGGCAGCGTGACGGTAGATAAACGCACCAACAGCCTGATCCTGCGCGACACCCGAGCCGCGCTGAACGAGATCCAGCGCTGGGTCACGGCATTGGATACGCCGCTGGAGCAGGTCGAACTCGCCGCGCATATCGTTACCCTCAGCGAAGAGAGCCTGCGCGAGCTGGGCGTGCGCTGGGGCCTGGGCGGCGAAGAGCAGATCGCCCGCGCGCTGCGGGTCAGCCAGCTGCGCGTTGATCTGCCGGTGGCTAATCCCGCACTGGCCTTAGGCTTTACCCTGGCGCGCCTGAACGGCAGGATGCTGGATCTGGAGCTGAACGCGCTGGAGCAGGAAAACAAACTGGAGATTATCGCCAGTCCCCGACTGTTCACCTCGCATCAGCAGCCCGCCAGTATTAAACAGGGCACCGAAATCCCCTATGAGGTCTCCAGCGGTAGCAACGGTAAAACCAGCGTGGAGTTCAGGGAGGCGGTCTTAGGCATGGACGTAACGCCTTACGTGCAGCCGAACGGCCGCATCATGCTAAGGCTGCATATCAGCCAGAACCTGCCCGGCAGTACGGTACGCAGCGGCGAGGGCGAATATATCGCCATCGATAAACAGGAGATCCAGACCCAGGTCACGCTGAAAGATGGTGAAACGCTGGCGCTGGGCGGCATCTTCCAGCAGCAGCGCGCAAAAGGGCAGAGCCGGGTGCCGTTTCTTGGCTCTGTACCGCTGTTGGGCGCGCTTTTTCGCCATGCGACTACCGGCCAAAAAAAACGTGAGCTGGTGATCTTCATAACCCCAAGACTGATTCGTGACGAGTAAAGCTTTTTTGTAACAAACTGAGCGAGCGAGTGCTTTTTTAGCGGATTGCAGCCATATGCGTTTGACGCAAGGGCGGAATTAGCTTACAAGGTTTAGCGATTTTTGAATTACAGGCCTCGGTTTGGCTTTAAGAAAAAGCATTTACCCGTTTTTTATCGTGCGCAACCGGCGTAACCGATGCTGTGACATCGGCGTGATAAATGAAGCGGACTGAACGCGCCAGCTGTGGGCGCAATGGGCAAGGTCAATTTAATCGGTTGCCAAAACACCTTCAGTGTTGAGATAATTTTCCTCTGACTCTCGCACTATCGCTCATGAGGTTTCAGTTCATGTCCTGTCCGCTGTAGGACGGGGTATCATTAACGAATTGTCTTAGTAATACCGAAAAAATGGCAGAGAAACGCAATATCTTTCTGGTTGGGCCTATGGGTGCCGGCAAAAGCACTATTGGGCGTCAGTTAGCTCAGCAACTCAATATGGAATTTTTCGATTCCGATCAAGAAATTGAGCGACGTACCGGAGCGGATGTGGGCTGGGTGTTCGACGTCGAAGGCGAAGAAGGCTTCCGCGATCGCGAAGAAAAGATCATTAACGAACTCACCGAGAAGCAGGGCATTGTCCTGGCGACCGGCGGCGGTTCCGTTAAGTCTCGCGAAACACGCAACCGTCTTTCCGCTCGCGGCGTGGTGGTCTATCTGGAGACCACGATCGAAAAACAGCTGGCTCGTACGCAGCGCGATAAAAAGCGTCCTTTGCTGCAGGTGGATTCTCCACCGCGCGAAGTGCTGGAAGCGTTGGCGGACGAACGTAATCCGCTGTATGAAGAGATTGCTGACGTCACCATTCGTACCGATGACCAAAGTGCTAAAGTCGTCGCAAATCAAATCATTAACATGCTGGAAAAGAGCTAGCGGCTCTGCTCCGCCTGCGGGCCGAAAAGGAGTGCTTCATGGAGAAGATTACCGTCACTCTGGGGGAACGCAGTTACCCCATTACCATCGCTGCCGGACTGTTTAACGATCCGGCTTCTTTTTGGCCGCTTAAGGCGGGCGAGCGGGCAATGCTGGTCACTAACGACACGCTGGCACCGCTTTATCTTCAACCTGTTCGTCAGCGGCTGGAAAGCGCTGGTATAGAAGTGGACCAGGTGATCCTGCCCGATGGCGAGCAGCACAAAACGCTGGCGGTGATGGATCGGGTCTTTACCGCGCTGCTGGAAAAACCGCACGGTCGCGATACCACGCTGATTGCCCTGGGCGGCGGCGTGATTGGCGATCTGACCGGTTTCGCGGCGGCCAGCTACCAGCGCGGCGTGCGGTTTATTCAGGTTCCTACCACGCTGCTGTCGCAGGTGGACTCCTCCGTTGGCGGCAAAACGGCCGTTAATCATCCCCTTGGCAAGAACATGATCGGCGCGTTCTATCAGCCGGCTTCGGTAGTGATCGATATCAACTGCCTGAGCAGCCTGCCCGCTCGCGAGCTGGCGTCAGGTCTTGCGGAAGTGATCAAATACGGCATCATCCTCGACGGTGAGTTCTTCTGCTGGCTGGAAGCTAACCTGGATGCGCTGCTGGCGCTGGACGGCAAGGCGATGGCCTACTGTATTCGCCGCTGCTGCGAGCTGAAAGCCGAGGTCGTCGCCGCCGACGAGCGCGAAATGGGGCAGCGCGCGTTGCTGAATCTGGGCCACACTTACGGACACGCCATCGAAGCGCATATGGGCTACGGTAACTGGCTGCATGGCGAGGCCGTGGCGGCCGGCATGGTGATGGCCGCGCGTACCGCAGAGCGGCTGGGCGAGTTTTCCGCTGGCGATACCGACAGGCTCATCAGCCTGCTGCAGCGTGCCGGACTGCCGGTGCACGGCCCGGAGAGCATGGCGGCGACGGATTATCTGCCGCATATGCTGCGTGATAAAAAAGTGCTTGCGGGCGAGCTGCGTCTGGTGCTGCCGCTGGCTTTAGGACAGGCCTGCGTGCGCGGCGGCGTTGCGCATGATACGGTGCTGGCAGCGATTAACGACTGTCAGAAACCGGCCTGAGCCGTTAGTTAACTACTGGCGTACACGTAAAGCGGCGCGGCTGCTTTACCGGAGGAGGTGAAATGGACGATTTTAAACCGGAAGATGAGTTAAAGCCTGATACCAGCGATCGCCGTCCACAGCGAGCGCGAAAAACGTCCTCTGCCCCTAAGGTGCCGGTATCACGCCAGCATCTGATGATGGGGGTAGGCGTGCTGGTGCTGCTGCTGATCGTGCTTGGCATCGGTTCAACGCTGAACTCGTCGGACAGCGGCGATAAAAAAGCCGCCCAGACGCCGGCCACCTCCGGCGGCAGCGATAAAAATATCGATCTGACCGGCTCTTCTTCCATGAGCGGACAGAGCGGCGCGCAGCAGCCTGGCGCTGATGCAAGCGCCTCTGGCGCGGGCGGGCAGCCTGCCGAGGGCTCAGCCGCATCCGGTAATGCACCTCAGGAACTGAGTGCCCCGCCGGTCGCCTCCACGCCGACCGAAGCGCAGCCCGTGCAGACCCCGGCGGGCCAACAGCGCGTCGAGCTGCCGGGCGATCTCAATAGCGCGCTCTCTAACCAGCAGAATCAGGTGGATGCGGCCAGCACGGATATGCAGGGCAGCTCGCTGCCGCTGGCACCGGCGACCGTTGCGGGCGGCGGCACTGCTGGCAAACCGGTCACCGCGCCGCAGACGTCTCAGCCTGCGCCTGCACGTTCGGCTACGCGTCAGCCTGCCGCGCCTCAGCAGCACACCAGACCCGCCACGCACAAACCTGCGGCGGCGAAACCGGTCGCGAAAGAGAGCCACAGCGCGCCGGTAGCCGCGCCTGCTGCGGTAACCGGCGGCAACTATACGTTGCAGCTGAGCAGCGCTTCGCGTCCCGATACGCTTAACGCCTGGGCGAAAAAGCAGAACCTGAGCGGCTATCACGTGTATAAAACCACGCGCAACGGCCAGCCCTGGTACGTACTGGTAAGCGGCGCTTACGCCACGCCGGCAGATGCAAAACGCGCGGTAGCTTCGCTGCCGTCAGAGGTGCAGGCGAAAAACCCCTGGGTGAAACCTGTCAGCCAGGTGAAAAAAGAGTCAGCAAATTAACGGCTATTGAGCCTGACGATGTTCTCTGCCAGCCCGCGTTATGCGGGCTGGTAATTTAAAGCGCAGATATGCTGTCGGTGTAACCGCAGCCAGAAGAGTAAGTGTAATAAAACGACGGCATGAAAAAAAATCGCGCTTTTTTAAAATGGGCGGGCGGCAAGTTCCCGCTGCTTAACGATATCCAGCGTCACCTGCCGGAAGGGGATTGCCTGATTGAACCCTTCGTTGGCGCAGGGTCCGTATTCCTCAATACGCATTTCTCGCGCTACGTGCTGGCGGATATCAACAAAGATTTGATCAACCTGTACAACGTGGTAAGAGATCGCGCGGACGAGTTTGTGGCGGATGCCAGCCAGCTGTTCACGACCGAAAGCAACGACGCTGAGTTCTACTACGCTCGCCGGCTGGAGTTTAATCGATCTACTGATGCCTGGCGCCGCAGCGTGCTGTTTTTGTACCTTAACCGCCACTGCTACAATGGACTGTGCCGCTACAATTTAAGCGGCGAGTTTAACGTACCTTTTGGCCGCTACCGCAAACCCTATTTTCCTCAGGATGAGCTGTACTGGTTCTCCGAGCGGTCGCAAAACGCCACCTTTATCTGCGAATCATACGCTGATACGCTGGGTCGGGCGGAGCCGGGATCGGTGGTCTACTGCGATCCGCCCTATGCGCCGCTGTCGGCCACGGCAAATTTCACCGCTTACCACACCAACAGCTTTAGCCTGGCGCAGCAGCAGCACCTGGCGGAGCTGGCGGAGAAGCTGGCGCGTGAAAGCCGTATTCCGGTACTGATCTCCAATCACGATACGCCGCTGACCCGCGAGTGGTATCAGGCCGCGCAGCTGCATCAGATTAAAGCTCGTCGCTCGATCAGCCGCAGCGGCAGCGGGCGTTTGCAGGTCAACGAGCTGCTGGCGCTGTTTAGCAGCGACTGATCCTCAACAGCACTACGTGCCTGTCGCCAGGCGCGCTAAATTGGGAGAAATGGATGAAAAAGTTTTTGCTCGCTCCGTCAATTCTGTCTGCAGACTTTGCTCGCCTGGGCGAAGACACGGCCAAAGCGCTGGCTGCCGGTGGCGATGTCGTGCATTTCGACGTCATGGATAATCACTACGTGCCCAATCTGACTATGGGGCCGATGGTGCTGAAAGCGCTGCGTGATTACGGCATTACCGCCCCGATCGATGTGCACCTGATGGTGAAACCGGTCGATCGCCTGATCCCCGATTTTGCCAAGGCTGGCGCCAGCTATATCACCTTCCACCCGGAAGCGTCCGAGCATGTTGACCGCACGCTACAGCTGATCAGAGAGCATGGCTGTAAAGCAGGGCTGGTGTTTAACCCGGCCACGTCGCTCAGCTATCTGGACTACGTTATGGACAAAATCGACGTGGTGCTGATCATGTCCGTTAACCCGGGCTTCGGCGGTCAGTCGTTTATTCCCGGCACGCTGGACAAGCTGCGCCAGGCCCGTAAGCTAATCGACCAAAGCGGCTACGATATTCGCCTGGAAGTGGACGGCGGCGTGAAGACAGAAAACATCGGCGAAATCGCCGCGGCCGGCGCCGATATGTTCGTGGCCGGATCCGCTATTTTCAATCAGCCTGACTATAAAAAAGTCATTGATGATATGCGCACGGAACTGGAGAAATCTCGTCATGGCTCATTTCACTGATATTCGCGCGCTGGCGTTCGATCTTGACGGCACGCTGACCGACAGCGCGCCGGGCCTGACCAGCGCGGTAGACGCCGCTTTGCAGTCGCTCAACCTTCCGGCGGCGGGTCTGGCGCGCGTCTCCACCTGGATTGGCAACGGCGCGGACGTGCTGATTGAACGCGCGCTGACCTGGGCACTGGGACACGCGCCGGAAAGCGATCTGCTGCGCGACGCGCGGGTGCTGCTTGATAAGCATTATGCTGTCGTTGTCGAAAGCGGCAGTAAACTCTTCCCCGGCGTGAAAGAAGGCCTGCAAAAACTGGCGGCCACCGGGATGCCGATGGCTATCGTGACCAACAAGCCGACGCCGTTTGTCGCGCCTTTGCTGGCCTCGCTCGGCATTGACGACTGCTTTTCGCTGATTATCGGCGGCGACGACGTGACGGCGAAAAAACCGCATCCGGCCCCGCTGTTTCTGGTGCTGGGCAAGTTTGGCCTGCTGCCCGGCGAACTGCTGTTCGTGGGCGATTCCCGCAACGATATTCAGGCGGCGAAAGCGGCGGGCACGCCCTGCGTAGGGCTGACCTACGGCTATAACTACGGCGAGCCGATTGCGAGCAGCCAGCCGACGCTGGTGCTTGACCATTTTAACGATTTGTTGCCCGCATTAGGGCTGTAACGACCAGGACGAAAAAGATGAAACCCATCGTATTTAGCGGCGCGCAGCCTTCCGGCGAACTGACCATCGGTAACTATATGGGAGCGTTGCGTCAGTGGGTCAGCATGCAGGACGACTACAACTGCATTTACTGCATTGTCGATCTTCATGCCATTACGGTACGTCAGGATCCGGCTGCGCTGCGTAAAGCGACCCTGGATACGCTGGCGCTCTATCTGGCCTGCGGCATCGATCCCCAGAAAAGCACTATCTTCGTGCAGTCGCACGTGCCGGAGCACACGCAGCTGAGCTGGATCCTGAACTGCTATACCTATTTCGGCGAGCTGAGCCGCATGACGCAGTTCAAGGACAAATCCGCACGCTATGAAGAGAATATCAACGCGGGCCTGTTCGATTATCCGGTGCTGATGGCGGCGGATATCCTGCTTTACCAGACCACGCAGGTGCCGGTTGGCGAAGATCAGAAGCAGCATCTGGAGCTGAGCCGCGACGTGGCCGCGCGTTTCAATGCGCTCTATGGCGATGTGTTTAAGGTGCCGGAACCGTTTATTCCGAAATCCGGCGCGCGCGTCATGTCGCTGCTGGAGCCGACCAAAAAGATGTCCAAGTCGGACGATAACCGCAACAACGTGATCGGCCTGCTGGAAGATCCGAAGTCGGTGGTCAAGAAGATCAAGCGCGCCATGACCGATGGCGACGAGCCGCCGGTCGTGCGCTATGACGTAAAAAACAAAGCGGGCGTTTCTAACCTGTTGGATATCCTGTCCGGCGTGACCGGCACCAGCATTCCCGATCTGGAAAAGCAGTTTGAAGGCCAGATGTATGGGCACCTGAAAGGCGCGGTAGCCGATGCGGTTTCCGGGATGCTGAGCGAGCTGCAGGAGCGCTATCATCGTTATCGCAATGATGAGGCTTTCCTGGAGCAGGTTATGCGTGACGGCGCGGTGAAAGCTCGCGCTCAGGCGCAGGAAACGCTGAAAAAAGTCTACGAAGCCGTAGGCTTTGTCGCCCAGCCGTAACGGCTAACCTGAACGGCGCCCTTGAAAGTCAGTCCGGGGCGCCGTTTTTTATGGGCTGGCTAAAACCAGCGCAGCGGCTCGCGTAAGGCCACCACCCGACCGATGATAATCAACGACGGGCTTTGCGCCTGCGTGGCCAGCTCGGCCAGCTCGCTCAGCTGCCCTGCCACAACGCGTTGTCGGGTCGAGGTGCCGTTTTCCACCAGCGCCACCGGCATCCCGCCGCTCATACCGTGCGCCAGCAGCTGCCGCTGGATCTCCGCCGCCTGCGTCAGCCCCATATAGAACACCAGCGTCTGCCGCTCCGCCGCCAGGTTTTGCCAGTCCAGCTCACCGTTTTTCTGCACGTGGCCGGTCACCAGCCGCACGCTCTGCGCGTAATCGCGATGGGTGAGCGGGATGCCGCTGTAGGCCGAGCAGCCCGAGGCGGCGGTAATGCCCGGCACCACGGAAAAAGGAATGCCCGATCCGGACAGCGCCTCCAGCTCTTCCGCGCCGCGCCCAAAAATAAAGGGATCGCCGCCTTTCAGCCGCACCACGCGTTTTCCCTGGCCCGCCTGCTCCAGCAGGATTTGATTGATGGCCTCCTGCGGCACGCAGTGATAGCCCGCGCGTTTACCGACGAAAATCCTTTCCGCATCGCGCCTGACCAGCTCCAGCACCTCTTCAGATACCAGCCTGTCGTAAACCACCACGTCCGCCTGCTGGATCTGCTGTAGCCCTTTCAGCGTCAGCAGGCCCGCATCGCCTGGCCCGGCGCCGACCAGCACCACTTCGCCCTGTTGCGCCAGCGGCTCGTTAAACAATGCTTCCGTCAGCTTTTCCGCCTGCTTATCGTCCCCGTTGGCGAGCGTTTGCGCCAGCCGGTCGTGGTGGAACAGTTTTTCCCAGAAGCGCCTGCGCTGCCCGGCTTCGTTGAAGGTTGATTTTACCCGTGGTCGTAACGCGCCCGCCCACGCGGCAACTTTGCCCAAATGCTGCGGCAGCAGCGCTTCGATTTTTTCCCGCAGCAGGCGAGCCATCACCGGCGCGTCGCCAGCGCTGGAAATGGCAATCATCAGCGGCGAACGATCGACCACGGAAGGCATGATGGCGCTGGCCTGGGCAGGCGCGTCCACCACGTTGCAGAACATCTGCCGGGCGCTGGCGTAGTCGCTGACCTGCTGATTGACCTCATGACTGTCCGTCGCCGCTATTGCCAGCCAGCAGCCGTCAAGGTGTTCAGGGCTGAAGCGCGCTTCCCGCAGCGTCAGCTTCCCGGCCTGCTGCCATTCGTAAAAGGGGGAGGAAAAATGCGTGGCGCAGACGCGGACATCCGCCCCAGCCTTCAGCAGCAGCCGCGCTTTGCGCTCGGCCACGGCGCCGCCGCCGACCAGCAGGACGGTCTTATGGCGCAGGTCGCAAAAAAGAGGAAACCAGTTCACAGGAGGCTCGCAATAAAAAAGGGCCGCAATGCGCGGCCGTGAAAAAGAGAGAAGGGCTTATATCGCCACTTCCACCATGCCGTCGCGGACTCTGGCGGGCCAGGCGGGGATCGAGCGGCTCTCATCCTCCATACAGAGGCCGTCGCTCAGGCGAAAACGCTGCTTCTTCAGCGGGCTGGCAACCCACAGGCTTTGCTGGTGCTCGGCAATCAGGCCACGTGAGAGCACGCTGGCCTGGGCAAAGGGATCGATATTGCTCAGGGCGAACACCGCTTCATCGGCGCGAGGGCGAAACAGGGCAACCTGTTCTCCCGCCACCAGCGCACAAACGCCGGTGGCGGGCTGAATACTTTCTAAAGGGCAAACGCTATGCCACTGGCTCATGGCTGTTCCTCCATAACAACGGGAATACGCTCTTCGGGCCGCGCGGGCCGGTGCTGCTGACGCTCCGGCACGCTCTGCACCAGCGGGTCGCGGCTGTCGCTGTTGATAAAGTGGCGGAAGCGGGCAAGCCGCTCCGGTTGCGCAAGGGTTGCCTGCCACTCACAGACGAAGCGCTCGCGCAGGCGGGCCAGGTCGGCCTCCAGCTGCGCGTTGAGGCCCAGCTTGTCGTGGATAATGACCTGGCGCAGATAGTCGATGCCGCCGTCCAGGCTCTCCAGCCACAGCGAGGTGCGCTGCAATTTATCGGCGGTGCGGATATAAAACAGCATAAAGCGATCCAGATAGCGGATAAGCGTGTCCCGATCCAGATCCGCCGCCAGCAGATCGCCGTGGCGCGGCTTCATACCGCCGTTGCCGCAGACGTAAAGGTTCCAGCCTTTTTCCGTAGCGATGATGCCGACATCTTTGCTTTGCGCTTCCGAGCATTCACGGGTGCAGCCCGACACGCCAAATTTCATCTTGTGCGGCGTGCGGATGCCCTTGTAGCGGTTTTCCAGCTCCACGCCCAGCCCCACAGAGTCGCCGACGCCGAAGCGGCACCAGCTGCTGCCCACGCAGGTTTTCGCCATGCGCAGCGCTTTGGCGTAGGCGTGGCCGGTTTCAAAACCGGCTTCGATCAGCGTCTGCCAGATGGCGGGCAGATCGTCTTTCTGCGCGCCGAACAGACCGATGCGCTGCGAGCCGGTGATCTTGGTGTAAAGGCCGTAGCGGCTGGCAACCTCGCCAATGGCTATCAGCCCGGCTGGGGTGATCTCGCCGCCCGCAGAGCGCGGGATCACGGAGTAGGTGCCGTCTTTCTGAATATTGCCAAGAAAGCTGTCGTTGCTGTCCTGCAAAGGCACCAGCGAAGGCTGGAGGGCATAATCGTTCCAGCACGAGGCAAGTAATGACGCTACCGTGGGTTTACAGACCTCGCAGCCATAGCCCTGGCCATATTTGCTAAGCAGCTGCTCAAAGGTTTGGATCTCTTCCACGCGGATCAGGTGATACAGCTCCTGGCGGGAATAGTGAAAGTGTTCGCAAAGGTGGCTGTTAACTTCAATGCCCTGGCGGCTCAGCTCGGCGTTCAGCACCTGGGTCATCAGCGGCACGCAGCCGCCGCAGCCGGTGCCGGCTTTGGTTTCCGCCTTCAGCGCCGCCACGGTATGGCAGCCGTTGTGGATCGCCAGCACCAGGTCGCCTTTGGTGACGTCAAAGCAGGAACAGATTTGCGCCGTTTCCGGCAGCGAATCCACGCCCAGCGCCGGTTTGCTTCCCGCATGGGCGGGCAGGATCAGCGTGTCGGGGTTGTCCGGCAGTTCGATGCCGTTAAGCATCAGCTGCAGCAGATTGCCGTAGTCGCTGGTATCGCCCACCAGCACCGCGCCCAGCAGCTTTTTATTGTCCGCGCTGACCACCAGACGCTTATAGACCTCTTTGTTTTCATCCAGGTAGAGATAGCTGCGCGCGCCTTCCGTCCGGCCGTGCGCATCGCCGATACCGCCGACGTCCACGCCCAGCAGCTTGAGCTTCGCGCTCATATCCGCGCCGGTAAAGGCGTTCTCCCGGCCCAGCAGGCTGTCTGCCGTAACCTGCGCCATTTTGTAGCCCGGCGCCACCAGGCCATACACGCGTTCCTGCCAGGCGGCGCATTCGCCAATGGCGTAAATATCTGCATCCGTAGTGCGGCAGCTGTCGTCAATCACTACGCCGCCGCGCGGGCCAATGGCAAGGCCGGCTTCTCTGGCGAGACGATCCTGCGGGCGAATGCCGGTGGAAAACACGATAAAATCGACCGCCAGCTGGCTTTCATCCGCAAACTGCAGGATTTTTCCGCCTGACGGGCCGTCAATAATCTGTCGGGTATTTTTGCTGGTATGAACGGCAACGCCCATTCCTTCGATTTTTTTCCGCAGCAGCTTTCCGCCCAGCGGATCGAGCTGTTCCGCCATCAGCACGGGCGCGAACTCCACCACGTGCGTTTCCATGCCCAGATTTTTCAGCGCGCCGGCGGCCTCCAGCCCCAGCAGACCGCCGCCGATCACCGCGCCGCTACGGCTGTTACGGGCGCAGGCTTCGATTGCGTCCAGATCGTCCAGCGTACGATAAACAAAGCAGTTGTTCCCGTCGGCGCCTGCAATTGGCGGCACCCAGGGATAAGAGCCGGTCGCCAGCACCAGCTTATCGTAACTCACCGCGCGGCCCTGGTCGGAATACACCACCTTTTCCTGGCGGTCGATTGTTAAGGCCTTTTCACCAGTTAGCACGCTTATTTTATGCTTTTCGCAGAAGCCTTCCGCCACCAGCGAAAGGGCCTCGGCGCTGTGATGGGTGAAATAAGCGGAGAGATGCACGCGATCGTAAGCCACGCGAGGCTCTTCGCAAAAAACCGTGATGTCGAACTGCTCCGGCGCGGCCTTTTCGGCCAGCTCTTCCAGCAGGCGATGCCCTACCATGCCGTTGCCAATAATAACGAGTCGGGTGCGCATTTGTGCCTCACATTACAAAATAATGCCGCTACAATAGCGCGCAAAACTCCAGGGTTATTGATGTATATCAAGCCAGTTTTTAAATACCCCTTTATGGGTAGAGTGATGATTTTTAAGCTTTTTTAAGTAAGTTATGGATTTTACTGGTATTGCTCCCGTCTCGCTCCGCCACAAAGGATGGTATGGTTAAAAAAACCACCGACGTTCAGGAGCGTGTTTATGCAGGCTATTCCATTAAAAAGCATTCACCATGTGCGATTGCCGTGGCGTGAGGGACTCTGGCAGATTGCTATCCGCGACGGCAAAATCGCCACGATCTCGCCCCAGTCGCACGGCGCCGCGCCGGAAGGATCGCTGGATGCGGAGGGCGGGCTGGCTTTTCCGCCTTTTATTGAGCCGCATATCCATCTTGATACCACCCAGACCGCAGGCGAACCGGCCTGGAATGAATCCGGTACGCTGTTTGAAGGCATTGAGCGCTGGGCAGAGCGCAAAGCGATGTTGGATCATGAAGATGTCAAAACCCGCGCGCGGCAGACGCTGAAATGGCAGATCGCCAACGGTATCCAGCATGTGCGCACGCACGTAGACGTGTCCGATCCCTCGCTTACCGCGCTGCGGGCCATGCTGGAAGTGAAAAGCGAGATGGCACCCTGGGTCGATATCCAGATCGTCGCGTTTCCGCAGGAGGGCATTCTCTCGTACCCCGATGGCGAAGCCCTGCTGGAAGAGGCGCTGCGGCTGGGCGCGGACGTGGTTGGCGCTATCCCGCATTTTGAATTTACGCGCGAGTATGGCGTGGAGTCGCTGCATAAAACTTTCGCGCTGGCGCAGAAGTATCAGCGCATGATTGACGTGCACTGCGACGAAATCGACGACGAACAGTCGCGCTTTGTGGAAACCGTCGCCGCGCTGGCGCTGCGCGAGAAAATGGGCGCCCGCGTCACCGCCAGCCATACCACGGCGATGCACTCTTATAACGGCGCTTATACCTCGCGTCTGTTTCGGCTGCTGAAGCTTTCCGGCATTAATTTTGTCGCCAATCCGCTGGTGAATATCCATCTTCAGGGACGCTTCGACAGCTATCCCAAACGGCGCGGCGTAACGCGGGTAAAAGAGATGCTGGAGGCGGAGATCAACGTCTGCTTTGGCCACGATGACGTTTTCGATCCCTGGTATCCGCTCGGCACCGCCAATATGCTTCAGGTGCTGCATATGGGGATGCATGTTTGTCAGCTGATGGGGTATGGCCAGCTGGATGAAGGCATTAAGCTGATTACGCATAACAGCGCCAGAACCCTACAGCTGCAGGATTACGGCATTCAGAGCGGCAACAGCGCCAACCTGATTATCCTGCCTGCGGAGAACGGTTTTGATGCGCTGCGGCGTCAGGTGCCGACGCGTTATTCGATCCGTCAGGGAAGGGTGATTGCACAAACGCAGCCTGCGGCGAGCACAATTTATTTAGCGGAGAGCGAAAAAGTGGATTTTCGGCGCTAATAAAAAAGGCCGGTTTCCCGGCCTTTCCCGTTAGTGCGAGGACATATGCCCGTGCAGCTTGTGTTTGCTGACGAAGCCCAGCAGCAGGCACATCACGAACACCACCGCGTACAGCATGTTAGCGGTAGAGAGCGCCGCGTGAGCGCCGTGCTTATCCACAATCGGGCCGGTGACCACGAAAGTCAGCATGGTGCCAACGGTGCCGCAGGTCAGAATAAAGTTCACCAGCTTTGGCGAAGAGACTTTAGTCTGGAGCGATCCCAGCGTAATGATGGTGGTGTAGATGGCGCTGGAGAAGAAGCCCAGGCTCATCATGATCCACTTCAGCATACTGGCGTCGCTGCTGCTGATAAACCAGTACATCAGCGCCGTCGCCAGCAGCGCCAGTACGGTGACGATGCGCTGCGGATCGAAGAAGCGCAGAATGGCGCTGAACGCCCACATGCCGATCATATAGGCGGTCCAGAAGTTGCCGACCAGCGCGCCAGCCTGGGTCAGATCCATGCCCATGGTTTTTGTGGCGTACAGCGGCACCCAGCCGATAAAGCCAAGCTGGCCGAGGATGTAGCAGAGCGCGGCGACAGACAGGAACAGCACGCCGATGCCCCATTTCTCTTTTTCCACGTTCTGAACGGCGGCTTTTTTGCCCAACACGGGAAACTCAAAGCAGAGCGCCAGCACAAAAATAGCCAGGTAGATCACGCCGATACAGACATAAACCCAGTACCACGGCAGCGAACGCGCCAGCAGCGCGGCGGCGATAATGGGAAAAATAGTGCCCGCCATGCTGAAGAAGGAGTCGGTAAACAGCAGGCGCGAACCGCGCTGACGGCCTTCGTACAGATGGGTGATCAGGAAAGTACCAATCGACATGGTGATGCCGCTGACCACGCCCAACACGAACATACAGAGCGAGAAGACGCTCAGCGAGTGGCTGGTCATTAGCCCCAGTATGGCGAGCACCATCAGCACGAAGCCGAAAATCAGCTGTCGGCGCAGAGGAATGATTTCCATCAGCCAGGCGTTAAGAAACACGGCGACTAAAATGCCGGCGTTCAGGAAGGTGAAGGTGTTGCTCATCTGCGC
This sequence comes from Erwinia aeris, assembly GCF_041224955.1. Lineage (NCBI taxonomy): Bacteria > Pseudomonadati > Pseudomonadota > Gammaproteobacteria > Enterobacterales > Erwiniaceae > Erwinia > Erwinia aeris. Next base: position 167,270 of record NZ_JBGFFX010000010.1, read on the forward strand.
AACTGGCAGATGAAAATAGTCAGCAATATTCTCCAATACCATACCGGTGACGATTACTACCGCGCCGGTTAGCGCATAGGAGAAAAAGCTGATCCAGGTAAGCCCGATTCGATCGCGATTAGTCATAGTTGTGGCCCGTGGAGTCAAGAGTTGTGAGGCTGGACGCTCACGCTAAGCGCGGGCAGTTTAGCTGGATTCGTGATCTGCTTAAATAAATAATGCAAGTTTCCCCAGCGATTTCAGGATATTCGTGATGAATATCACCGTTTTTTGCCTGGCGAAAGCGTTTGCGTCGGCCCGGCACGCGTAAAAATAGGTAAAACGCTGGCGCAGGGATAAGCGCCTCTTTACAATCAGCTTTCGGCCTGTAGCCCTTAAGTAAGGAATCTTTTATGTTAAAACGTACTTTGACAGCGGTCGCCACCGTGTTTGCGTTATCTACGCTCTCTGCTTCTGCCCTGGCGGCAAAAGGAGATACGCACGTGCTGCTGACCACCTCTGCTGGCAATATTGAGCTGGAACTCAATAATCAAAAGGCCCCGATTTCCACGAAGAACTTTGTTGATTACGTCAACAATGGCTTCTACAACAACACCGTTTTCCATCGCGTGATCCCGGGCTTTATGGTGCAGGGCGGCGGCTTTACCGCCGATATGCAGCAGAAACCTGGCGCCGCGCCGATTAAAAACGAAGCGGATAACGGCCTGCTGAACAAGCGCGGCACCATCTCCATGGCCCGCACCGCCGATAAAGACAGCGCTACCAGCCAGTTCTTTCTCAATGTAGCGGACAACGCTTTCCTGGATCACGGCCAGCGTGACTTTGGCTATGCCGTCTTTGGCAAAGTGGTGAAAGGCCAGGAAGTGGTGGATAAAATCGCTCAGGTGCCGACCCAGAATATGGGGCCATACCAGAACGTGCCGGTTAAACCTGTCGTGATCCTTTCCGCAAAAATCCTGCCTTAACGCTCCGGTCGGGGGATTGCTGCTGATAATCAGCTAAGCTTTTAGCAGCAATTACCCCTTCAAGGAGAACTCATGTCCAGAAAGCTCACCGACAAGCAAAAAAATACGCTCTGGCAGCAGCGTCTGCCGACCAACTTCCTGGCGAGCTTTTTATTAACGGGTTCCCTGCCCGAACTGGGCACGCGCAATCCGGGTCTGCCTCATCTGCGCGCCATGCACCGCGCGCTTTTTCAGGATGTGCTGGAGGAGGCGGGCGAGCTGCGCGAAGTCGATATCGCCATCGGCGACACGCCCTGCTGCCACTTTGAATACATCGAGAAAGAAGGCAACGCGCTGATGCAGGCGCTGGAAGAAGAGAACGGTCTGGCCGATCTGCCGCTGGATCGCATGGCGGAAAGGCTCGCCTGGTACTACTGCGAGCTGACCGTGCTGCATCCTTTTCTGCGCGGCAACGGACGCGCCCAGCGGCTTTTTTTCGAACAGCTGATTATCCATGCCGGTTGCGACATTCAATGGAGCCTGATCGACAGCGAAAGCTGGCAGGCGGCCGTTAAGGCAAGCCTGGCGGGCGACTCATCGCTGCTGGAAGCCGCTTTCGGCAAAGTCATCAGCGAGCGGGACGAAAACGCGTAGAATAGCGGCGTTTCTTTTTTCCCGGAGCTTGTATGCTGCTGCTGATCGATAACTATGACTCTTTTACCTGGAACCTTTATCAATATTTTTGTGAAGCAGGCGCAGATGTTCACGTCAGACGTAACGACGAGCTGACGCTGGCGCAAATAAGCGAGCTAAAGCCTGAACATCTGGTGATTTCGCCGGGGCCGTGCACGCCCAACGAGGCGGGCATCTCGCTGGAGGCTATCCGGGCCTTCGCCGGAAAAATCCCGGTGCTTGGCGTTTGTCTGGGGCATCAGGCGATAGCGCAGGCTTTTGGCGCGCGTATTGTGCGGGCGCGTGAGGTAATGCACGGTAAAACCTCGCTGATTGAGCATAATAACAGCGGCGTTTTTAACGGCCTGAATCATCCGCTACGGGTAACGCGCTATCATTCGCTAATCGTCGAGGCTGCCTCGCTCCCCGCCGATTTTGAGGTGACGGCCTGGTCGCTGCGCGACGGCGAGAAGGACGAGATCATGGGCGTGCGGCATCGTGATTTGCCGCTGGAAGGCGTGCAGTTTCATCCGGAAAGTATCCTCAGCGAGCAGGGGCATCAGCTGCTGAAGAATTTCCTCAGGCAATAAATTTGATTGCCTTAAAGTGATTTTTTATGCATATTTTGTGATTATAATTTCAGTGGCTCTGTAACGTAAAAAGATGAGGTTGGCAATGGCAGCGGATAAATTAGCGGTAACGCGCTCGACGTTTGATGAAGTGATTTTGCCTGTTTATGCACCAGCGCAGTTTGTGCCGGTTAAGGGAAAAGGCAGCCGCGTCTGGGATCAGCAGGGTAAAGAGTACGTCGACTTTTCCGGCGGTATCGCCGTTACCGCGCTGGGCCACTGTCATCCGGCGCTGGTGGAAGCGCTGAAAACGCAGGGTGAAACCCTGTGGCACACCAGCAACGTCTTCACCAACGAACCCGCGCTGCGCCTGGCCAGCAAGCTGATTACCGCCACCTTCGCCGAACGCGTGTTCTTCGCTAACTCCGGCGCGGAAGCCAACGAGGCGGCCTTTAAGCTGGCTCGTTATTACGCGACTAAACGCCATTCGCCTTTTAAAAGCAAAATTATCGCGTTTCATAACGCCTTCCACGGCCGCACGCTGTTTACCGTTTCCGTCGGCGGCCAGCCGAAATATTCCGACGGCTTTGGCCCTAAACCGGCGGACATCGTCCACGTGCCGTTTAACGATCTTAACGCGGTAAAAGCGGTTATCGACGACCATACCTGCGCCATCGTGGTGGAACCTATCCAGGGCGAAGGCGGCGTGATGCCGGCTACTCAGGCGTTTATGCAGGGGCTGCGCGAGCTGTGCGACCAGCATCAGGCGCTGCTGGTGCTGGATGAGGTACAGAGCGGCATGGGCCGCAGCGGCAAGCTGTTTGCGTATGAACACTACGGCGTCCAGCCCGATATTCTGACCACCGCCAAAGCGCTGGGCGGCGGCTTTCCGGTCAGCGCCATGCTGACCACCAACGAGATCGCCTCGGTGATGGCGCCCGGCGTGCACGGCACCACCTATGGCGGCAACCCGCTGGCCTGCGCGGTAGCGGAAGCGGCGCTGGATATCATCAATACGCAAGAAGTGCTGAACGGTGTAGAGGCGCGCCGCGAGCAGTTTGTCGCCGCGCTGAAAGCGCTGGACGCGCAGCTGGATCTGTTCAGCGACATTCGCGGCAAAGGCCTGCTGATTGGCGCGGCGCTGAAGCCGCAGCATGCCGGTAAAGCGCGCGATATTCTGAACGCCGCCGCCGCCGAAGGCGTAATGATCCTCAATGCCGGGACGGACGTGATCCGTTTTGCGCCGTCGCTGGTCATTGAACCGACCGATATCGAAGAGGGCATGAACCGCTTCGCCACCGCCGTGAAAAAACTGCTGGCTTAAATCGTCAGGCCGGAAGCCTCGCGCTTCCGGCTAAACAGGTGCGTCGTCTGCACCAGCCGCTTACACGCGCCGAAAAACTTCTGCTCAGCATCATCAGGCTGATTTCCGTAAATGGCGCGACAGCCAGCGGCCATGATGAGGCCGGCTGCTCCAGGCCAACGAAGAAATAGTGTGCATCACGCCAAGATGTTCCAGAATGCGCTTTATGTGCCTTTCCATCACCGTGGTCGCGCCCTGCTGAAAGGGCGTATCCGTCTCCAGCACGTTGTTTGTGGAACTCGGCCCGTCATACTCCAGCCGCTGCTGGCAGCGCTGTAGCGCAATTTCGCACGCCTGTAGATAGCGCTCGGCCAGCTGCGGCGTCAGCATGGTATGTTCACGCGCTAAAATGGTCATGGCGTTGATATGCTCAACGATAAACTGACTGTGCGTAACCCAAAGCTTCATATCGGCCAGGTAGCGGGCGTCGAAACCCGGCTCCTGCATCGCCTGGTTCAGCGAGTTAAACAGCGCGTTGTGCGCCTGGTTAACGCGCATACGCTGCCAGGCAAGCTTCTGCGGACTCTCTTCGTCCCCCAGCAGTTTCTGGAGCGCTTCCTGATAGGTTTCCAGCGCGTCGTGCGCATTCTGCCGCAGCAGGCCGCTTTGCCACTGCGGCCACAGCCAGATCATCCCGGCAAAGGCGATCAGGCAGCCCATCAGCGTATCCAGCAGGCGCGGCAGCAGAAAGTCGGCGCCGTTCAGCGACAGCAGCTGAAGCGAATATACCGCCGTCACGGTAAAGCCGATCGTCGCCAGGCCGTAATATTTGCGGATCACCAGATAGCCCGCCAGCGTCAGCGTCAGCATCACCAGCAGCACAGCCGATTCCGGCACCTGAAAGCGTAGCGTCAGCGCGGCCACCACCAGCCCGCCCAGCGTGCCCAGCGCACGGTGCTGAATACGTACCCTGGTCGCGCTGTAGCCGTTCTGGCTAACAAACATCACCGTCATCAGCAGCCAGTAAGGCTTGGGCAGATTAAACGAGAGCGCCAGGGTGCTGGCGAAAGCGAGCATAACCGCAAACCTGGCGGCGGTGCGCAGCGCGGCGGATTTCAGCGACAGATAGCTTCTGATGGCAGATAGCAGCGGCAGTCGTTTCTGACGATCCGCCATCAGATCGCGCTGGTAAAGCGGACGCTGGGTACGCAGCACGCGGGCGATACGGCTGAAATGCCAGGCGCAAAAGTTGCCGACCGGGTTGGCGGGATGCTGGCGGGCAATTTTTTCCAGCGCCTGCAGCTGTTTATCCATGCTGAAACGTGTCGGCAGACGGTGATAGAGAATATCGTCCGCCAGCTCGCGCAGCCTGGCCGCGATGGTCTGCGCGTTCCAGCGGATCACCGCCTCGGCATGGCTCTGCTCCACCAGTTTCTGCACCTCTTCCGGCTGATGCAGGCTGACGGCGATATGCTCCTGCAAATCCAGCGCAACCTGAAAAGCGCGGGTCAACCGCTTATGGTGATTATCGTTGCTGGCGGCCAGCATGTGCATTTGCTGATAGCAGGTATTGATAAGGTCGACCGCTTTTTGCTGGCGAGCCAGCAGCGGCGGCAGCGTTTTTTCCGGGTCGGCAAGCTGCGTCAGCAGGCTGTATTTGGCCTCGCAGTAGCCGGCCAGCTCGCGATAAAGCAGGCTGAGCGTTTCCCGCATCGGCTGCTCTTTCCACAGCCAGAACCAGAACCAGTTAAAGAGGCCGTACCAGACCGTGCCCAGGATATAAAGCGACGGCGGCTGCCAGATGGGCATCCGACCGGCCAGGCTCAGGGTAAAGATGCCGGCAATCAGCGCGCCGGGCAGCAGTCTGCCATGCAGCGGGCTGATTTCGCCGGTCACGCCCAGCAGCATGGCCATGGAAAACAGGATAATGGGCAGGGGAACGGCATAGTCGCCAAGATACTGCACCAGAAAGCTGCTGAAGGCGAAAAGGCCGCCGCCGATCAGCAGACGTTTAAAGAAGCGTTTATGGGGCGTATCCAGACCGGCGATATTGCAGCAGGCCGGCACCAGCGAGAACAGCAGGCCGTTTTGCAAATTGCCCAGCAGCCAGCCGACGGCGACGGGCAGGCAAAGCACCAGCGTCTGCCGCAGGGCGTAGTTAACTTCGGGATGGTAGATGAGTCGGCGCCACATTGCTTTGTACCCGCTGAAAAGGCGCAACGAAGGCATTGCGCCATGCAATCAGAGCGGTTTAGCGTGTACCGTAGACCACGATGGTTTTACCGTGTGCGGAGATCAGATTCTGATCTTCCAGCATCTTCAGAATACGGCCGACGGTTTCGCGCGAGCAGCCGACGATCTGGCCAATCTCCTGGCGGGTAATTTTGATCTGCATCCCATCCGGGTGGGTCATAGCGTCCGGCTGTTTGGCCAGATTCAATAGCGTTTGCGCGATGCGACCTGTCACATCGAGGAAAGCTAAATTGCCCACTTTCTCGGAGGTAACCTGCAGGCGGCGCGCCATCTGTGAAGAGAGACGCATCAGAATATCCGGGTTGACCTGGATCAGCTGGCGAAACTTCTTATAGGAGATTTCCGCCACTTCACAGGCCGTTTTTGCCCGCACCCATGCGCTGCGCTCCTGGCCTTCTTCAAACAGGCCAAGCTCGCCGATAAAATCGCCCTGGTTAAGGTAAGACAGGATCATCTCTTTACCTTCTTCATCCTTGATGAGCACCGCTACCGCGCCTTTGACGATGTAGTAAAGGGTTTCTGCTTTCTCACCCTGGTGGATCAGCGTGCTTTTGGATGGATACTTATGAATATGGCAATGTGACAGGAACCATTCAAGTGTCGGGTCTGTTTGCGGTTTGCCGAGAACCATTCGCTGTTATCCTCTGTTGTTATCGTGCCTAAATACAGGGGCAGAGTTCCCTGACAGGCGTTGAAATAGTCAAGCGCTTCCCATGCAGGAAAGTTATTCGGCTCTCTGTTGAGTGCCGGGCTCGTTATGTCGTCCCGTTTCGTCTGGTCTGTAGAGTACTGACGAAATACAGCCTTGTTTGTAGCACAGCTTTGCATGGGTGTCTTCTGTTGTCTCGCTTCAGCATAGCGGGAAATCTGCCGCGCTGCTGTTTTAGTTGCCTTAAGCCGACCGCGGCTTAACTAAATGAATTAGAGGAGTTTGTTATGCAAGCGAGCGTCAAATGGGTGGAAGGGCTGACCTTTTTGGGAGGATCCTCATCGGGCCATCAGATCGTGATGGACGGCAACGCGGGCGATAAAGCGCCCAGCCCGATGGAAATGCTGCTGATGGCGGCAGGCGGCTGTAGCGCGGCGGAAGTGGTTGCCATTCTGCAAAAAGGGCGTTTCACGGTAGAGAACTGCGAGGTGAAGCTGACGTCAACCCGGCGCGAGAAGCCGCCGCGTCTGTTTACCCGCATCAACCTGCATTTTATTGTCAGCGGCAGCGGGCTGAAGGATAAGGCGTTGGCGCGCGCGGTCAGCCTTGCGGTCGGGAAATATTGCCCGGTCGCGCTGATGCTGGGTAAGGGCGTGACCCTTACCCATAGCCATGAGATGGGCGTTACTTGATAGCTTTGCCTTCCATCAGGCGCTTGACCAGCGGCCCCATAATCAGCTCCATCGCCAGGCCCATTTTGCCGCCCGGCACCACCAGCGTGTTGATATGGGAGATAAAAGAGCCTTGCAGCATCGCCAGCAGATAGGGGAAGTCAATCTGTTCCAGCGCCTGGAAATGGATAACCACGAAGCTCTCGTCGAGCGAAGGAATGCCGCGCGCGGCAAAAGGGTTGGACGTATCCACGGTAGGGACACGCTGAAAGTTAATATGGGTGCGGGAAAATTGTGGCGTAATGAAGTTAATATAATCGTCCATTGAGCGCACCACGGAATCCATCACCGCCTCGCGTGAATGACCGCGTTCGCTGGTATCGCGGATCATTTTTTGGATCCACTCCAGGTTGACGATAGGCACCACGCCCACCAGCAGATCGACATGCTGCGAGACATTGTTCTGCGGCGTCACCACGCCGCCGTGCAGCCCTTCGTAAAACAGCACGTCGGTGGGTTCCGGCAGCGGCTGCCACGGCGTAAAAGTGCCGGGCACCTGGTTCCAGGGCACCGCTTCGTCATAGGTGTGCAGATATTTTCTGGACTGGCCGCTGCCGCTGCGGCCATATTCCGCGAAGGTTTGCTCCAGCAGCGAAAAATCGTTGGCCTCCGGGCCGAAATAGCTGATATGGCGGCCCATATCGCGCGCTTTGCGGATTGCCATATCCATTTCGGGACGGGTATAGCGATGGAAGCTGTCGCCTTCCACTTCCGCCGCGTGCAGGTTCAGCTGCTGAAAAATTTTGCGGAAGGCCAGGCTGGTGGTGGTGGTGCCCGCGCCGCTGGAACCGGTCACGGCAATCACTGGATGTATGGCGGACATAAACGAGTTTCCTGTGAACGTTATTCCGCCATTGTTATCACGTTTTGCTATAGCCTGTCATCTTCTGCCCAGGGGTGAGCGCGCGGCAGAGGTTATGCAATAAAGCCAAGCGCGAACAGCGGTTTAGCCGTCAGGAAAACGAGATCGCCGTCTTCCGACTAGCCAAGCGGTAAGAAGAACACGGCGTCGCCGATAGGCTTTTGCCCCCTCAGCGGGAGGCGTTAACGGATCTGGCCTTTAGGCATGATATTGACCGTCTCGTGCAGCTCTGACCAGACCAGCACCGCCTCGCCGTTTGTCAGCTGACGACGAACGTCATTGACTTTTTGCTCCAGCGAGCGCTCCTGCACGCCATAGTCGGTGCCTTCCCGCAGCACGAAGGCTTCAATCAGGTTAGCGAGCGTGTCCGGGTCCAGTTCTTTCCAGGGAATAATCATCGTTGTCCAGCCAGGTTGAAAGCCATTGCGGTATACGCTGCTCCAGCCACATTTGCGGCCTGCGCAGCGTTCCCCCCACGAATCCAACATGTCCGCCGTGCTGCGTCAGCTGATACGTTACGCAATCGGGCAGCCTCTCGGTTGCAGGAATGACCTCGTCGGTCATAAAGGGATCGTCTTTAGCATGAATAATCAGCAGAGGTTTACGCACGCCGGAAAGCAGCGGCAGCGCGCTACAGCGGCGATAGTAATCCGTTGCGTCCACAAAACCGTGCGCTCTGGCGGTAATGGCGTCGTCAAACTCCCTGAGTCTCTTAAGCGCCTTAAGCTGCGTCAGATCGACAGGCAGCGTGCCGGGCCAGGCGTGCAGTTTGCGGGTGGCGTTCTGCTTCAGCAAGTTTAGCAGGTAGCGCTGATAGACACGCGAGAATCCCTGCTCCAGCCGCTGGCTGCAGGGTTCCAGCATCAGCGGCGCGGAAACGATAACGCCGGCATCCAGCAAACAGCTGTCGCCCTGTTGGCCCATCAGGCAGCCCAGCATATTACCGCCAAGCGAAAAGCCCACGGCAGCGGTCGCCACCGTTCCCCAGGTTTCCCGTAGCCAGCGTAAAAAATAGCTGGCGTCTTCGGTTTCGCCCGAATGATAAATGCGCTCGAGACGGTTCGGTTCGCCGCCGCAGCCGCGAAAATGCATCACCACGCCCAGCCAGCCGCGCTGTCGACAGGCCTGCAAAAGCCCGTGCGCGTAAGGGCTGTGAAAGCTGCCCTCAAGGCCATGAAAAAGCACCACGCGCGGCTTGTGGCTCGCCTGCGCCGGATCTTCGCTCCAGGCAAGATCGACAAAATCACTGTCCGGCAGCGTCAGGCGCTGCCAGTGCGGCTGCAAAGCGATACGGCGACGAACCAGGCGCGGCAGGATGGTTTGCAAATGCGCGTTGCTCATGCCCGCCAGCGGACGAAAAGTATTTTCCAGCGACCCGTCAAAATTCATCTTCAAAAGGCTTCCCGGATCCTTGTCATACTGTTAGCTTCGATAAGTTTGTTGTTAAGTGGGGTGAGGAGCGCCCGTTTCATATGGAACTGAAACTGTTTTTGTCGATGCTGGGTTTTTTGTGGGTCGCTGCGATCACGCCAGGCCCTAATAATATGTTACTCACCGCCTCGGGCGCCAACTTTGGTTTTCTGCGTTCGCTGTGGCTGCTGATCGGCATCATGATCGGGATGCAGGTCATGCTGCTGCTGGTCGCGTTCGGTATTGGCGGCCTGATCCTGCTTTATCCTGCTTTGCATCTGGTGTTGAAAATCGCCGGGAGCGTCTATCTGCTGTGGTTGGCGTGGAAAATCGCCACGGCGAAATATGAGCGGCTGGATACCGGCACTCTCCCCACAGCGCCAATGCCGTTCTGGCAGGGCGGCCTGCTACAGCTGATCAATCCCAAAGCCTAGCTGATGGCGCTGGGCGCGGTCGCCAGCTTCAGCCTGGGCGGTGAGGCCTATCGGGGATCGGTAATGGCTATCAGCTTTGCGATGGCGCTGGTCAACCTGGTTTCCGGCCTGATCTGGCTTGGCTTTGGCACGCTGATTGGCCGCCTGCTGCGCAGCCGTCGCGCCTGGACGCTGTTCAATATGGCGATGGGCGTGCTGACAGCGGCCTGCGTGCTGCTTATCTGGCGCTAAGCAGAGTGCCTGGCGAACGTCGCTTCGGGCAAAGTGCTTTCCCCATTCTCAATTCGTAAGCAGCGGGCGCCGTTACGGCGGGTTTTTGAACCCGCTACTTACGCTGCTGCCAGCCTCTGACGTCTTAAAGGCAATCCCACTCTCCGGCATTAAAATCCTGTTTTTCTTCTAAGGACTTATCGTTATAACCGATAATTTTTTATTACTTTATCGCGGCAAGCGCTCTCGGTTACAAAGGCGTTGTTCACTTTTATAACAATAACGACCGGAGCAAAGCATGGCGCATAAATTTACTCTTTCACTGCTGGCCTTCAGCCTTTCTTTTTCGGCGCTGAGCGCACAGGCTTTGGACGTTACCGTGGCGTATCAGACCTCGGCAGAACCGGCCAAAGTGGCCCAGGCCGATGACGCTTTTGCCAAAGCCAGCGGCGCAAAAGTGGACTGGCGCAAGTTTGACAGCGGCTCCAGCGTGGTCAGAGCGCTGGCTTCGGGCGATGTGCAAATCGGCAATATCGGCTCCAGCCCGCTTGCCGTAGCGGCCAGCCAGCAGGTGCCGATTGAGGTGTTTCTGCTGGCGTCGCAGCTCGGCAGTTCCGAAGCGCTGGTGGTGAAGAAAAGCATCAAGGATCCCAAAGATTTGATCGGCAAACGTATCGCCGTGCCTTTTATCTCCACCACTCACTACAGCCTGCTGGCCGCGCTTAAGCACTGGGGCATCAAGCCGGGCCAGGTGCAAATCGTCAATCTTCAGCCGCCCGCGATTATCGCTGCCTGGCAACGTGGCGACATTGACGGCGCCTACGTCTGGGCGCCGGCGGTGAACGAGCTGGAGAAGGAAGGAAAGGTACTGACCGACTCCGCGCAGGTCGGCAAGTGGGGCGCGCCAACGCTGGACGTCTGGGTTGTGCGTAAAGATTTCGCGCAGCAGCATCCTGAAGTGGTCACCGCTTTCGCCCGTAGCGCGCTGGAGGCGCAAAAAGCCTACCTGGACAGCCCTGAGCAGTGGCTGAAAGATGACAATCACCTCAACAAGCTGTCGCGTCTGAGCGGCGTGCCGACACAGCAGGTGCCGGGGCTGGTAAAAGGCAACACTTACCTGACGGCGCAGCAGCAGGTTGAACAGCTGGGCCAGCCGGTCGATAAGGCTATCGGCGATACCGCACAGTTTTTAAAAGAGCAGGGCAAAGTGCCGCAGGTTGCCAGCGATTACAGTGGCTTTGTCACCAACCGCTTTGTTAAAAATCTTACCCAGTAAGGAGCCGCCATGCTTTCAGTCTCGCATCTGACGGCCCGTTACGACGGCCACCTCGCGCTTGAAGATATTAACCTGACGATTGCCGGGGAAGAGCTGGTGGTGGTGCTGGGGCCTTCAGGCTGTGGCAAAACCACGCTGCTGAATCTGATTGCCGGTTTTCTGACGCCGGAGTCGGGCAGCATTACGCTGGACGGCCAGCGCGTAACCGGGCCGGGAGCCGAGCGCGGCGTGGTGTTTCAGCATGAAGGGCTGCTGCCGTGGCGCAACGTGCTGGATAACGTCGCCTTTGGCCTGCAGCTGGCCGGGATAGATAAAGCGACGCGCCATCAAACGGCCCGTCAGATGCTGAAAAGCGTCGGACTGGGCGGCGCGGAAAAGAAATTTATCTGGCAGCTTTCCGGCGGGATGCGCCAGCGCGTAGGTATTGCCAGAGCCTTAGCCGCCGATCCGCAGCTGCTGTTGCTGGATGAGCCCTTCGGCGCGCTGGATGCCTTTACCCGCGAGCAAATGCAGGAGCTGCTGCTGAACCTGTGGCGGGACAGCGGCAAGCAGGTGCTGCTGATTACGCACGATATCGAGGAGGCGGTTTTTCTGGCCAGCGAGCTGATCCTGTTGTCGCCCGGCCCCGGCAAAATTATCGAGCGTCTGCCGCTGGCGTTTGGCCGCCGCTATGCCGCTGGCGAAGCCTGCCGCAGCATTAAATCCGATCCCGCTTTTATCGCCACGCGGGAATATGTATTAAGCCGGGTGTTCCAACAGCGCGAGGTGTTTTCATGAGCCTGTTATCCACGGAGAAAGTCGCGGTGCGCCGATTGAGGCTGCGCTGGCCGTTTGGCCGTCAGCTTACCCTGAGCGTGGCGACCCTGCTGGCGCTGCTGGGCATCTGGTGGGCAGTAACCGCTTTTGGCCTGATCGCGCCGCTCTTTCTGCCCGCGCCGCAGCAGGTTTTCCATCAGCTGCTGGTGGTTGCCGGCCCGCAGGGTTTTATGGATGCGACGCTCTGGCAGCATCTTGCCGCCAGCCTGACAAGGATAGCGATAGCGCTGCTGGCGGCCACGCTGATCGGCGTGCCGGTTGGTATCCTGATGGGGCTGAACGCCACGGCGCGCGGCATCCTTGACCCGCTGATTGAGCTGTATCGACCGGTGCCGCCGCTGGCCTATCTGCCGCTGATGGTGATCTGGTTCGGTATCGGCGAAACGTCCAAAATCCTGCTGATCTATCTGGCCATCTTCGCGCCCGTGGTGATGTCCACGCTGGCGGGCGTCAAAAGCGCGCAGCAGGTTCGTCTGCGCGCCGCGCAGTCGCTGGGCGCCAGCCGCTGGCAAACGCTGTGGTTCGTGGTGCTGCCCGGCGCGCTGCCGGAAGTTTTAACCGGGCTGCGGATCGGTCTTGGCGTCGGCTGGTCAACGCTGGTGGCCGCCGAACTTATCGCCGCCACGCGCGGGCTGGGCTTTATGGTGCAGTCCGCCGGTGAATTTCTGGCAACCGATGTGGTACTGGCAGGCATCGCCGTTATCGCGCTGATTGCTTTTTCGCTTGAGCTGGGGCTGCGAGCCTTACAGCGCCGTTTAACCCCCTGGCATGGAGTCACATCATGAACGAACGTCTGTCTGTTACCGCGCTTGGCCCCTATATTGGCGCGCTGGTCGCTGACGTGGATCTCAGCCGCCCGCTGAGCGACGCGCAGTTTGAGCAGCTTTACCATGCGCTGATCCGTCATCAGGTGCTGTTCTTCCGCAATCAGCCCGTTACGCCTGCCCAACAGCGAGCGCTGGCGGCCCGTTTTGGCGATCTGCACATCCATCCCGTCTATCCGCACGCGCCGGATGTGGAAGAGATTATCGTGCTGGATACGCATGATGATAACCCGCCGGACAACGATAACTGGCACACCGACGTGACCTTTATCGAGACGCCGCCGGCCGGGGCGATCCTGGCGGCAAAGCAGCTGCCGGAAACGGGTGGCGATACGCTCTGGGCCAGCGGCATTGCTGCTTACAACGCGCTTTCAGAGCCTTTTAAGGCCCTGCTTGCCGGCCTGCGGGCGGAGCACGACTTCACCAAATCGTTTCAGGAATTTAAGTATCGCGGCAGCGAGGAGGAGCATGCGCGCTGGCGGCAGGCCGTGGCGAAGAATCCGCCGCTGCTGCATCCGGTCGTGCGCACGCATCCGGTTAGCGGCAAGTCGGCGCTGTTTGTTAATGAGGGATTCACCACGCGCATTGTCGATCTCAGCCCGAAAGAGAGCGACGCGCTGCTGAATTTCCTGTTTGCGCATATCACCAAACCGGAGTTCCAGGTGCGCTGGCGATGGCAGCAGGACGATGTGGCGATTTGGGATAACCGCGTGACCCAGCACTACGCCAATGCAGACTACCTGCCTGCACGGCGGATTATGCATCGCGCCACTATTCTGGGCGACAAGCCTTTCTATCAGCCTGGCCGGGCATAAACGCCACGGCCTAATCGGCAGGCATAAGATTACGCGTAAAGTTGTGCACGTCGGCCTCTTTCCTGCGGCGGTACAGTTTGGCTTTGCGCGCGCCGGTAGCTACGCTCTCGCCCGTTTCCTCAAACATCTCTGAGGAATCAAAGCGGCGGATCAGGCTTTTCCGCTGCACCGGGCGGCCAAGGATGGCTTCGGTGGCTTCCTGTAGCTGAGTCAGCGTAAAGCGTTCCGGCAGGCAAAACACCGGCAGTAGCGTATACAGCGTTTTTTGCCGCAGCCTTTTTAAGGCGCTGGTAATAATAGTCTGGTGATCGAAGGCGATATCCTTGCGCTGCATCACGGTGTTGACCGGCAGCCACGCGGCGTCGCTGACATCGCCGCTGTACGATCGACAGCTCTCCTGCGCAATCAGCGCATACCAGGCGGTGGTCAGGCTCCAGCCGCGCGGGTCGCGATCGGGGCCGGAAAAAGTTTCGAGCTGTTCCAGCCACGGCGGAACCACACCGGTTTTCTCCTGCAGCTTCCTTAACGCGGTGGCGCGCGTTGAGGCATCATGCTGCATATCGATAAACCCTCCCGGCAATCCCCACCAGCCTTTTTGCGGATGATTGGCCCGCTGTACCAGCAGTACGCAGAGCTGTTGCTCGTGCAGCGTAAAAAGTACGCTGTCGACGGTCACAATGGGAGAGGGGTAGCGCGAGGCGTCGTAGCTGGCCAGATACTCTGATTCTGAAAGCATAAGCTTTTCCGTAAATAATTGTCGCTCAGACACATTAGCATTGCGGACGGATATCCTGCAATGTACGGCCGCCTTTTCATTTTTTTAATCATTATTAATCAGCTTGTTAATTGATTTTTTCTGCAGGGTGGTAAATTCCGCTTGCTAAATATTGTCACAGGGACAATTATATAAATGTCACAAGGACATTATTAGCCCCGGAGGAAAACAATGCTGCTGGAACTCTTTCTTGATGGAAACAAAGTCGCGCTGGAAACAGGCCGCTTTCCCGATGGCGCAGTCCGCGTAAGGCTGCTGCCGCCACGGCTTCCCCGGGCGGAAAAATTGAAAATCCGCGCCACGGCCATGCGCAATATGGACGATTTGATGCTGCTGGCGCAGGTTATGGATGCCGCCCGCAGCCAATACGATTTGCACTGGACAACGCTGGAGCTGCCCTGGCTTCCCTATGCCCGTCAGGACCGCAGTATGCAGGAAGGCGACAGTTTCGCCCTGAAGATCTTTGCCGGTTTT
Source organism: Erwinia aeris (assembly GCF_041224955.1). Classification (NCBI taxonomy): domain Bacteria; kingdom Pseudomonadati; phylum Pseudomonadota; class Gammaproteobacteria; order Enterobacterales; family Erwiniaceae; genus Erwinia; species Erwinia aeris. Next base: position 182,287 of record NZ_JBGFFX010000010.1, read on the forward strand.
TTGAATCAGCTGGGCTTTGACCGGATACGGGTGCTGGATCCCCATAGCGACGTGGCGGGTGCCGTGGTCAATAACATGGTGGCTATTCCGCAGCACCTTTGCCTGCGACACAGCGCGAACCTGATGGAAAAACTGCAAAGCGGCATGATGCTGATGGCGCCGGACGCGGGCGCGCTAAAAAAAATCCACGCTGTTGCGCAGCAGGTGGCGGCCCGCGAGTACGGCATCCTGGGGAAACACCGCGACCTGAGCAGCGGTGCGCTGAGTGGTTTTTCACTGCTGCAGGGCGACGTAGCCGGCAAAGATGTGCTGATAGCCGATGATTTGTGCGATGCGGGCGGCACCTTTATCGGCTCGGCCGCGGTGCTGCGTGCGGCGGGCGCGCGTTCGGTCAGCCTGTACGTTACCCACGGCTTGTTTAGCCGGGGCGTCGCCGCGCTGTTGCAGCAGGGTATCGACCATATCTGGACGACGACTTCAGTAGCCGATCCGGCGATAGCCGGGGAGCGGGTTGAACTGATTGATATTGAAACTATTTATAGCAACGAAGGAGCGGCCCATGCGCATTAATCCCATTCTGGCTATCGACGGCTATAAAACCTCCCATCGCGAACAGTACCCGGAGGGAACCAGCCGCATTTACTCAAATTTTACGCCGCGCGGTAACCGCTTTTTTACCTCGCCGCTGTCGGATAACCGGCTGGTATTCTTTGGGCTACAGGGCTTTCTGCAGTGGTTTATGGTCGATCTGTTTAACGAGGCGTTTTTTGCCCGACCCGAAGAGGAAGTCGTCACGGAATACCAACAGCTGATGGACAGCTATCTTGGCAAAGCGCGTATTGATGTGGAACACATCCGGGCGCTGCATCGGCTGGGCTATCTGCCGCTGGAAATCAAAAGCCTGGACGAAGGCAGCAAGGTGCCGATGCAGGTGCCGGTTCTGACCATTACCAACACCGTTGATGATTTTTTCTGGCTGGTTAATTACCTGGAAAGCGTGATGTCAGCAGAATTATGGAAAGCCTCTACTAACGCCACTATCGCTTACCATTACCGGCTGGTCTGCGAGCGTTGGGCGGCCCTGACCTGTGATGACCAGAGCCATCTGGATTTTCAGTGCCATGACTTTTCGCTGCGGGGCATGTCCGGGCTGCACGATGCCGCCCAGGCGGGCGCCGGCCATCTGCTGAGCTTTACCGGCACCGACAGCATTCCTTCAATTCTTTATCTTCGTCAGTACTACACGCCGCCCAAAGACTATTTTATTGCGGGCAGCATTCCGGCGACGGAGCACAGCGTTATGTGCATGGGCGAAGAGCAGGGAGAGATCGCCACCTTTCGTCGTCTGATCACCGAGCTCTATCCCCACGGCTTCGTTTCCATCGTCTCGGATACCTGGGATTACTGGAAGGTGCTTACGGAATACAGCCGCGAGCTGAAAGCAGACATCATGGCGCGGCAGGGGCGTCTGGTTTTTCGCCCGGACAGCGGCGACCCGGTGGAGATCCTTTGCGGAACCAGCGACGATAGCGACAGCGATCCGGCGCGGACGCCACAGCAAAAAGGCTCGGTAGAGGTGCTGTGGGATATTTTTGGCGGCACCGTTAATGCGAAAGGCTACCGGGTGTTGGATGAGCACGTTGGGCTGATCTATGGCGACTCGATTACGCTGGAGCGGGCTAACCAGATCCTTGCCCGTCTGGAGGCTAAAGGTTTCGCCAGCAGCAACGTGGTCTTCGGCGTCGGATCTTATACTTATCAATACAGTACGCGCGATACGTTCGGCTTTGCGATGAAGGCGACATGGGGCGAGGTGCGGGGCGTTGAGCGTGAGATTTTCAAGCAGCCGAAAACCGACGGCGGCCTGAAAAAATCCGCCAGAGGGCTGCTACGGGTAGAGCGGGATAGCGCAGGCGACTACTACCTGTTGGATCGGCAGAGCCGGGAGCAGGAGCAGGGCGGCGAACTGAAAACCCGTTTTTTAAACGGCAAACTGCTTAACGCTGAGGATCTGTCCACGCTGCGTCGACGCCTGGCGGAGCGGTAATCAGGTCGGGAGAAAGAAACCTTTCTCCCGGCTCTGTTTATGAAGCCAGCATCGTTTCGAGCTGCTCCTGCGCATCCAGCCAGTCCATCTCGCACGCTTCCAGCGCGGATTTCGCTTCAGCCTGCTGCTGCAGCGCCGCCGTAAGATCGGCCTTGCGGCTCTGATCGTACAGCGCGGTATCCGCCAGCTTTGTTTCCGCATCGGCCAGCGTGGCGTTGAGTTTTTCCATCTGCTTTTCCAGCTTTTCGATCTGCTTGCGCAGCGGCTGCGTTTGCGTGCGCAGTTCCGCCTCGCGGCGCTTCTGATCCTTTCTGGCCTGCGCGCTGTTGCCGCTCTCCTGTTTAGGTTCAGCGGCGGCGCTGGTCTGCTTTTGCAGATCGCTCAGCCACTGCTGGTAGTCTTCCAGATCGCCGTCAAAGGCTTCTACTTTACCGTCGTGGACCAGGTAGAGATCGTCAGTGGTGGAGCGCAGCAGATGGCGGTCGTGCGAAACCACCACCAGCGCCCCTTCAAAATCGATCAGCGCTTCGGTCAGCGCCTGGCGCATATCCAGATCGAGGTGGTTGGTCGGTTCATCCAGCAGCAGCAGGTTAGGGCGCTGCCAGACAATCAGCGCCAGCACCAGCCGCGCTTTTTCGCCGCCGGAGAAGCGTTCGGTCTGCTCGGTGACCTTATCGCCCTGAAAACCAAAGCCGCCCAGGTAGTCGCGCAGCTGCTGTTCCAGCACTTTTGGCGCCAGCCGCACCAGATGCTGCAACGGTGATTCATCCGCCCGTAAGAATTCCAGCTGATGCTGGGCGAAGTAGCCGAGCTTGATGCCTTTCGCCAGGCCGATATCGCCTTTCAGCGGGGCCAGCTCGCCGGCCAGCAGCTTAATCAGCGTGGATTTGCCCGCGCCGTTGCGGCCCAGCAGACCGATGCGCGAGCCGGGAACCAGGTTCAGCTTGATAGAATCCAGAATGATGCGATCGGCATAGCCCGCGCTGACTTTTTCCATCTTCAACAGCGGATTAGGCAGGCTTTCCGGCGCGCGGAAGCTGAAAGTAAAAGGATTATCGACGTGGGCGGGCGCGATAAGCTCCATGCGCTCCAGCATTTTGATGCGGCTTTGCGCCTGCTTCGCCTTGCTGGCCTTGGCCTTAAAGCGGTCGATAAAACTTTGCAGATGCGCCACCTTCTGCTGCTGGTTTTCAAACATCGACTGCTGCTGCGCCAGTTTGGTGGCGCGCTGGATCTCAAACGAGCTGTAGTTGCCGGTGTATTCAAAGATCGACTGCTGTTCGATATGCAGGATTTTATCCACCACGGGATCGAGAAAGTCGCGGTCGTGGGAAATCAGGATCAGCGTACCCTGATAGCTTTTCAGCCAGCGCTCCAGCCAGATCACCGCGTCCAGATCGAGGTGGTTGGTTGGTTCGTCAAGCAGCAGCAGGTCGGAGCGGCAAATCAGCGCCTGCGCCAGGTTCAGGCGCATCCGCCAGCCGCCGGAGAAGTCGCTGACGGGCCGCTGAAGCTGCTCCTGAGAAAAGCCCAAACCGTTAAGCAAGCTGGCGGCGCGCGACTGTATTGTCCATGCCTGGACGGCGTCCAGCTTGCCGTGCAGCGTGGCGATAGCGTGCCCGTCGTCGTTCTCGTTGGCCTTCGCCAGCTCCGCCTGCAGCTGGCGGTACTCGCGATCGCCATCAATGACATATTCGATAGCGGGCGTATTCAGCGCGGGCGTCTCCTGGTTAACCCAGGCCAGCGACCAGTTGCCCGGATAGGTAAAGCTGCCCGCATCGGCGCTTATCTCGTTCTTAAGCAGCGACAGCAGCGTGGATTTACCGCAGCCGTTTTTGCCTACCAGCCCCACTTTCTGACCGGGATTGATGGTGGCGGAGGCGTTATCCAGCAGGACGCGCACGCCGCGTCGGATTTGTAACGATGAGAAGAGAATCATAAGCGCCGTAATACCAGAATATGTTAAATTGAAACATCATAAATGCTTTGCGGAATGCACGATTCCGCGGTGTCGAGCATGGTAGCGGAATTTCCCCGCCGTGACGACGATTTGGAGGGGATTGATGTCGCAGCCGCCCAAAGTTTTGCTGCTTTACGCGCATCCGGAATCCCAGGACTCGATTGCCAATCGGGTTTTGCTGGAGCCGGCTAAAGCGTTACCTAACGTGACCGTTCACGACCTGTACGCGCACTATCCAGACTTTTTTATTGATATCCACTACGAACAGCAGCTGCTGCGCGAGCATGACATCATTGTTTTTCAACATCCGCTTTATACCTACAGCTGCCCCGCGCTGCTGAAGGAGTGGCTGGATCGCGTGCTGTCGCGCGGCTTCGCCAGCGGCCCTGGCGGCAACGTGCTGGAAGGAAAATACTGGCGCAGCGTGGTGACCACCGGCGAACCGGAAACGGCCTACCACCAGGAAGGGCTTAACCGTTATCCGCTGTCGGCCATCATGCGGCCGTTCGAGCTGACGGCGCAAATGTGCCGTATGCACTGGCTGACGCCGATGATTATCTACTGGGCGCGACGGCAGACCCCGGAAGTCATGAAAAATTATGCGCGCGCCTACGGCGACTGGCTGTCGTCACCTTTGCCCTATGGAGGCACCTGAATGGAAGGACAAACCCTGCTCACGGCTGGCGTGGTCTATCTTTTTGCGGCGGTTATCGCCGTTCCGATCGCGGCCCGGCTCGGCATTGGCGCGGTGTTGGGCTATCTGCTGGCCGGTATCGCTATCGGGCCATGGGGACTGGGCTTTATCAGCGACGTAGAGGAAATTCTGCATTTCTCCGAGCTGGGCGTGGTCTTCCTGATGTTTATCATCGGCCTGGAGCTGAATCCTTCCAAACTCTGGGAGCTGCGGCGCTCGATTTTCGGCGTTGGCGCGGCGCAGGTTATTTTCAGCGCGGCGATACTGGGCGGCCTGCTCTGGCTGACCGACTTCTCCTGGCAGGCGGCGGCGATCGGCGGTCTTGGCCTGGCGATGTCCTCTACGGCGATGGCGCTGCAGCTGATGAGCGACAAGGGCATGAAGCGCAATGAATCCGGCCAGCTGGGCTTTTCGGTGCTGCTGTTCCAGGATCTGGCGGTGATCCCGGCGCTGGCGCTGGTGCCGCTGCTGGCAGGCGGCGACAGCGGCCACACCGACTGGATGAAAGTGGGCATGAAGGTGCTGGCGTTTGCCGGGATGCTGGTCGGCGGCCGTTTTCTGCTGCGGCCTATTTTCCGCTTTATCGCCGCTTCCGGCGTGCGGGAAGTTTTTACCGCCGCTGCCCTGCTGCTGGTGCTGGGATCGGCGCTGTTTATGGACGCGCTGGGGCTGTCGATGGCGCTGGGGACCTTTATCGCCGGCATTCTGCTGGCGGAAAGCGAATACCGACACGAGCTGGAAGTCGCTATCGATCCTTTTAAAGGCTTGCTGCTGGGGCTGTTCTTTATCTCGGTAGGCATGGCGCTGAATCTGGGCGTGCTTTATACCCATATCGTCGAGATTTTAGTGGGCGTGGTGCTGCTGGTCGCGATCAAAGCGGGCGTGCTTTATCTGCTGTCGCGTATCTTTGGCCTGCGCAGTTCTGAGCGGCTACAGTTTTCGGCGGTGTTGAGCCAGGGCGGCGAGTTCGCGTTCGTGCTTTTTTCCGCCGCCTCGTCGGCAAAACTGTTCAGCGGCGACCAGATGCCGCTGCTGCTGGTGACGGTAACGCTGTCGATGATGACCACGCCGCTGCTGATGCAGAGCGTGGATAAAATCCTGGCGAAGCGGTTTAACGACGGCGACGACAGCGAAGAGAAGCACTTTGTCGAAGACGACAAGCCGCAGGTTATCGTGGTCGGCTTCGGACGTTTTGGTCAGGTGGTGGCGCGTTTGCTGATGGCCAACGAAAAGCGGATCACGGTGCTGGAGCGCGATATCAGCGCGGTCAGCCTGATGCGAACCTATGGCTATAAAGTATACTATGGCGATGCCACCGAGCTGGAGCTGTTACGCGCCGCAGGCGCAGAAACGGCGCAGTCTATCGTCATTACCTGCAACGGCCCGGAAGACGCGATGGAAATCGTGCGGCTCTGCCAGCATCATTTCCCGCATCTGCAAATCCTGGCGCGGGCGCGCGGCCGCGTGGAGGCGCACGAACTGTTGCAGGCCGGCGTCACCCAGTTCTCGCGTGAAACCTTCTCCAGCGCGCTGGAGCTTGGCCGTAAAACGCTGATGTCGCTGGGGATGCATCCGCATCAGGCCTTTCGCGCGCAGCAGCACTTCCGCCGTCTGGATATGCGCATGCTGCGCGAGCTGATGCCGAACCACGGCGACAGCCAGCAGATTTCCCGCGTGAAAGAAGCCCGGCGCGAGCTGGAAGATATCTTCCAGGCCGAAATGCGGCACGAAAAGCGCCAGTTTGACGGCTGGGACGAATCGGAATAGGGCGGGGCGAAAGCCTCTTACTGAGTCGGCATCGCTTTGCATTGCCTTTTATTTAATCGGAAAACCTATGCGTAAAAGATTTATTGCCGGGGCGACTTGTCCAAAGTGCCAGGCTAAAGATACCCTTGCTCTGTGGGTTGAAAATAATGTCGATGTGGTTGAATGCGTTAAGTGCGGTCATCAGATGCGCGAAGCAGACAAGCATGTTCGTGACGAAGTTCGCACTAATGAGCAAGTGATCGGAATTTTTCATCCTGAGTAGCGTTATGGCTCAGCTTTTTTTAAGCTGTATCTTACAGCGGCGTTGAAATTCATTACAATCAGCGCAAACTCAGAGCTTGCCGGCAAATCCGCCGATGTTTCAAGCTCTCAACGGTTAGGAGTAATCATGAAAGTAGCAAAAGACCTGGTAGTCAGCCTGGCATATCAGGTACGTACGGAAGACGGTGTGTTGGTTGATGAGTCTCCGGTGACCGCACCGCTGGACTATCTGCACGGTCATGGTTCCCTGATTTCTGGTCTGGAAAAGGCGCTGGAAAATCACGAAGCCGGCGACAAGTTTGAAGTGCACATCGCAGCTGACGAAGCCTACGGCCAGTACGACGACAACCTGGTGCAGCGCGTGCCGAAAGACGTCTTTATGGGCGTTGATGAACTGCAGGTTGGCATGCGTTTCCTGGCGGAAACCGACCAGGGCCCGGTACCGGTTGAAATCACCGAAGTGGAAGATGACCACGTGGTGGTTGACGGTAACCATATGCTGGCTGGCCAGAACCTGAACTTCAACGTGGAAGTGGTGGCGATCCGTGAAGCGACCGAAGAAGAGCTGGCTCATGGCCATGTTCACGGCGAGCACGACCATCATCACGATCACGACCACGATCATGACCACGGCAAAGGCGGTTGTGGCACCGGCGGCTGCGGCTGCAGCCACTAAGCTTAAATGAAAAAAGGCCACCGATAAGGTGGCCTTTTTTTTGGCGCGAAATCAATAGTGCGGCGGCGGCGTCTCTTCCGACTGCGAGGCGACCATTGACGGCGCTGCCGCCTTCAGTTTGTCGGTCAGCAGGCGCATCTGTTCGCGCAGGCGGGCCATTTCCAGCTCGTGATGAACCACCGTCTGGTTCAGCTCTTCGATAGTGTGCTCCTGAAAGGCCAAACGGCTTTCCAACAGCTCTAAGCGCTGCTCAAACACGGATTGTTGCATATTCTTTCCTCTTGCTGCCGCCAGGGCTGGATTGTTCCGATTCTAACGACAAAAACCGGGCCAGCACAGGCATAGCCGGTTTAATTTCGCCCTTACCGTTGAAAAAAGCCCTGGTTGCCTGCATCTTCATAGTGAAACTTTCGGACAGACAAGCGGTCGGAAGTAGTTAGTTTTCATTGCGAGAGTATGCAGTTTGCTCGCGCACGGTTGTTAGAGTACAGGCTCTGTCTGTAAAACGATTTCCGAGGTGAGAGGCTTCGGTTTTGGAGAAATGGATGAAATCACTATTTAAAGTCACACTGTTAGCCACCACCCTGGGCGTTGCGCTGAACGCACCGCTGGCCTCAGCAGCCGAAACCGCCGCGGCGCCATCAGCTCCAGCCGCACAGCAGGCACCGAAGAATGCCGCGTTTACAAACGAAGACCAGCAGTCTGCCTATGCACTGGGCGCATCGCTTGGCCGCTACATGGAAAACTCGCTGAAAGAGCAGGAGAAACTGGGCATCACGCTGGATAAGCAGCAGCTGATCTCCGGCGTCCAGGACGCTTTCGCCGGCAAGAGCAAGCTTTCCGATCAGGAGATCGAGCAGACCCTGCAGGCGTTTGAAGGCCGCGTGAAAACCGCCGCTCAGGCGAAGATGGAAAAAGATGCGAAAGAAAACACCGAGAAAGGCAACGCTTTCGCGACTAAATTCGCCAAAGAAAAAGGCGTGAAGAAAACCGAATCCGGCCTGCTGTATCAGGTAGAGAAAGAAGGCACCGGCGACGCGCCGAAAGACAGCGATACCGTAGTGGTTAACTACAAAGGGACGCTGATCGACGGCTCCGAGTTCGACAACTCCTACACGCGCGGCGAGCCGCTCTCTTTCCGTCTTGACGGCGTGATCCCTGGCTGGACCGAAGGCCTGAAGCACGTGAAAAAAGGCGGCAAGATCAAGCTGGTGATCCCACCGCAGCTTGCCTACGGTAAAAACGGCGTACCGGGTATCCCGGCTAACTCTACGCTGGTGTTCGATGTAGAACTGCTGGACATCAAACCGGCCGCTAAAGCGGACGCTAGCGCGCAGGCACCGACCGAAGCGCCAGCCGCTGCCCAGACCAAATAATGCCCGTGCCGCCACGCTCGTGGCGGCATTTTCCCCGCTTTTTCCTCCCCCGCGCTATGTCCACAAGAAATACATGACAAAGGTCAGGACAGGCATTTCCGATATTTGCTAGACTGACGCTCTTCGAAACTAACCTGCGCGAGCCGCATACCGCGGGCTCTTTTAAGGGTGGTGTCTTAATGTCTGGTTCAATTTTTACCGGTGATGTGAACGATCTGGAATTACTGGAGCAGCATCCCTTCGAACAAACCGATTTTGATATTCTTAAATCTTACGAAGCCGTGGTCGACGGGCTGGCGATGCTGATCGGCTCGCACTGCGAAATCGTCCTGCATTCGCTGGAAGATTTGAAATGCTCGGCGGTCAGGATCGCTAATGGCGAACATACCGGCCGCAAAATCGGTTCACCGATAACCGATCTGGCGTTGCGAATGCTGCATGATATGACCGATGCGGAAAGTAATGTTTCCAGAGCCTATTTCACCCGCGCCAAAAGCGGCGTACTGATGAAATCCGTGACCATCGCTATCCGTAACGGCAAACAGCGCGTTATCGGTTTGCTGTGTATCAATATGAACCTGGACGTGCCTTTCTCGCAGATTATGGCGACTTTTATCCCGCCGGAAACGCCGGAGATGGACTCTTCCGTCAACTTCGCCTCCTCGGTAGAGGATCTGGTGATGCAGACGCTGGAGTTTACGATTGAAGAGGTCAGCAACGACCGTAATATCTCCAACAATGCCAAGAACCGCCAGATTGTGCTGAACCTCTATGAGAAAGGCATCTTCGACATCAAAGACGCGATCAATCAGGTGGCGGATCGACTGAATATTTCCAAGCACACCGTTTATCTCTATATCCGCCAGTTTAAAAACGGCGACTTCCAGGGAAGCGAGCGCTGATGCGTTACACGCTGTTAGTCACCGGCCCGGCCTATGGCACCCAGCAGGCCAGCTCGGCCTGGCTATTCGCGCAGGCGCTGCTGGCGGAAGGCCACGAGCTGGAAAGCGTCTTTTTTTATCGCGAGGGCGTACTTAACGCCAGCGCGCTGACCTCGCCGGCCAGCGACGAGTTCAATCTGACCCAGGCCTGGCAGCAGCTGCATCGTGACCATCACGTTGCGCTCAATATCTGTGTGGCCGCCGCGCTGCGCCGCGGTATCACGGACGAGCAGGAAGCGAAAAACCAGGGCCTGCCCGCCGCCAATCTGGCTGAAGGCTTTCAGCTTGCCGGCCTGGGCGCGCTGGCGGAAGCCGCATTAAGCAGTGAACGAATGGTGCAGTTTTGATGAAGCGAATCGCCTTTGTATTCAGCCAGGCGCCGCACGGTTCCAGCGCCGGAAGAGAGGGGCTGGATGCGGTGCTGGCTGTTTCCGCGCTTAGCGAGGACGTGGCGCTGTTTTTTATCAGCGACGGCGTGATGCAGCTGTTGGGCGACCAGCAGCCGGAAAAAGTGCTGGCGCGCAACTACGTCGCCACCTTTGGCGTGCTGCCGCTCTACGATCTGGAAAATTTTTATGCCTGTTCAGCTTCGCTGGCCGAGCGAGGCATTGACGCCGCCGCGTTAAAGGCGCTGCCAGTAGCGGTGCTGTCGCCTTACGCATTGCGTGCGGAACTGGAAAAATACGATCGAATAATTTCTTTCTGAGGGAAGTATGCTGCATACGCTGATCAACTCGCCTTTTAAGTGCGATTTCAACGCCATGCTGCGGCTGCTGGCGGAAGGGGACGAGGTGTTGCTGCTGCAGGATGGCGTGCTGGCGGCGCTGGAAGGCAGCCAGGCCCTTGAATCGCTGCGTGCCGCCCCCATTTCTCTTTACGTGCTGCAGGACGATGTTATCGCTCGCGGGCTTTCTGCTCAAATTTCATCCAGCGCGGCCGCAGTAAGCTATACTGAGTTCGTCGCGCTGACGGTAAAACAGACTCAACAAATGACCTGGTGAGTACGATATCCTGGTTATTTCTTGACACCTTTTCTGCTCAGCCCTAAAATTCCGCGTCCTCGTTATCTGACGAGGCGATTTATTACGTGTTTACGAAGCAAAAGCAAATTCCAGGAGCTATTTAATGGCAACAGTTAACCAGCTGGTTCGCAAACCACGCGCACGCAAAGTTGCAAAGAGCAACGTGCCTGCGCTGGAAGCTTGCCCGCAGAAACGTGGCGTATGTACTCGTGTGTACACCACTACCCCTAAAAAACCAAACTCCGCACTGCGTAAAGTTTGCCGTGTGCGTTTGACCAACGGTTTTGAAGTTACCTCCTATATCGGCGGTGAAGGTCATAACCTGCAGGAACACTCCGTGATCCTGATCCGTGGCGGTCGTGTTAAAGACTTGCCAGGTGTGCGTTACCACACCGTTCGTGGCGCGCTGGACTGCTCAGGTGTTAAAGACCGTAAGCAGGCTCGCTCCAAGTACGGCGTGAAGAAGCCAAAGGCTTAATGGTTCTCCGTTAAGTAAGGCCAAACGTTTTATCTTAAATGTCATAATAAACTCGTAGAGTTTTGGACAATCCTGAATTAACAACGGAGTATTTCCATGCCACGTCGTCGCGTCATTGGTCAGCGTAAAATTCTGCCAGATCCTAAGTTCGGATCAGAGCTGCTGGCCAAATTTGTAAATATCCTGATGGTAGATGGTAAAAAATCTACTGCCGAATCAATCGTTTATACTGCACTTGAGACCCTGGCTCAGCGTGCTGGTAAAGGCGAACTGGAAGCATTCGAAGTAGCCCTGGACAACGTCCGCCCAACCGTGGAAGTTAAATCCCGTCGCGTTGGTGGTTCTACTTATCAGGTACCAGTTGAAGTCCGTCCGGTTCGTCGTAATGCTCTGGCAATGCGTTGGATCGTTGAAGCTGCTCGTAAACGCGGTGATAAATCAATGGCTCTGCGCCTGGCGAACGAACTTTCTGATGCTGCGGAAAACAAAGGTACCGCAGTGAAGAAACGTGAAGACGTTCACCGTATGGCCGAAGCCAACAAGGCGTTCGCACACTACCGCTGGTAACAGCTCAGTAGTTGTTATTAACCCAGCGGGCGTTCAGTTGACCCCGCTGGGATTTAACTTTGAACGTCCTAGAATCAGAGGAATCAAATGGCTCGTACAACACCCATTACACGCTACCGTAACATTGGTATCAGTGCACACATCGACGCCGGTAAGACGACCACTACCGAACGTATTCTGTTCTACACCGGTGTAAACCATAAAATCGGTGAAGTTCATGATGGCGCAGCCACAATGGACTGGATGGCGCAGGAGCAGGAGCGTGGTATTACCATTACCTCCGCAGCGACTACCGCTTTCTGGTCAGGTATGGCTAAGCAGTTCGAGCCGCACCGCGTTAACATCATCGACACCCCAGGACACGTTGACTTCACCATCGAAGTAGAACGTTCCATGCGTGTTCTTGACGGCGCAGTAATGGTTTACTGTGCAGTTGGTGGTGTTCAGCCACAGTCTGAGACCGTATGGCGTCAGGCTAACAAATATAAAGTTCCACGCATCGCGTTCGTTAACAAAATGGACCGCATGGGTGCTAACTTCCTGAAAGTAGTTGGCCAGATTGAAGCACGTCTGGGCGCAACTCCGGTTCCTCTGCAGCTGGCTATCGGCGCAGAAGAGAACTTCACCGGCGTTGTTGACCTGATCAAGATGAAAGCGATCAACTGGAACGACGCAGACGCAGGCGTGACCTTCGATTACGAAGAGATCCCAGCTGATATGCAGGAACTGGCTGAAGAATGGCGCCAGAAACTGATTGAAGCCGCAGCTGAAGGCTCTGATGAGCTGATGGAGAAATTCTTTGGCGGCGAAGAGCTGACCGAAGAAGAGATCAAAACTTCTCTGCGTAAGCGCGTACTGAACAACGAAATCATCCTGGTTACCTGTGGTTCTGCATTTAAGAACAAAGGTGTTCAGGCGATGCTGGATGCCGTGATCGAATATCTGCCGTCACCAACTGACGTTACAGCGATCAACGGTATTCTGGACGACGGTAAAGATACGCCGGCAGTTCGTCACTCAGACGACAACGAGCCGTTTGCTGCGCTGGCGTTTAAAATCGCGACCGACCCGTTTGTTGGTAACCTGACATTCTTCCGCGTTTACTCTGGTATCGTTAACTCTGGCGACACCGTGTACAACCCGGTTAAATCTCAGCGCGAGCGTCTGGGCCGTATCGTACAGATGCACGCTAACAAGCGTGAAGAGATCAAAGAAGTTCGCGCAGGCGATATCGCTGCGGCTATCGGTCTGAAAGACGTGACTACCGGTGACACCCTGTGTGACCCGGACAACGTTATCATTCTGGAGCGCATGGAATTCCCTGAGCCGGTAATCTCTATCGCTGTAGAACCGAAAACCAAAGCTGACCAGGAAAAAATGGGTCTGGCTCTGGGCCGTCTGGCTAAAGAAGACCCATCATTCCGCGTATGGACTGATGAAGAGTCTAACCAGACTATCATCGCCGGTATGGGTGAGCTGCACCTCGACATCATCGTTGACCGCATGAAGCGTGAATTCAACGTTGAAGCGAACGTCGGTAAACCTCAGGTTGCTTACCGCGAAGCGATTCGCTCTAAAGTAACTGACGTCGAAGGTAAACACGCCAAGCAGTCTGGTGGTCGCGGTCAGTACGGTCATGTTGTTATCGACATGTACCCACTGGAGCCGGGTTCAAACCCGAAAGGCTACGAATTTGTCAACGACATCAAAGGTGGTGTAATTCCTGGCGAATACATCCCTGCGGTTGATAAAGGCATTCAGGAACAGCTGAAAGCTGGCCCACTGGCGGGTTACCCGGTAGTAGATCTGGGCGTGCGTCTGCACTTCGGTTCTTACCATGACGTTGACTCCTCTGAGCTGGCGTTTAAACTGGCGGCATCAATCGCCTTTAAAGATGGCTTTAAGAAAGCACAGCCTGTGCTGCTTGAGCCTATCATGAAGGTTGAAGTTGAAACGCCAGAAGAGAACACTGGTGACGTTATCGGTGACCTGAGCCGTCGTCGTGGTACGCTGCGCGGTCAGGAATCCAACGTGACTGGCGTTGTGATCCACGCTGAAGTGCCGCTGTCCGAAATGTTCGGATATGCTACACAGCTGCGTTCTATCACCAAAGGCCGTGCATCTTACTCCATGGAATTCCTGAAGTATGATGACGCGCCAAACAACGTCGCTCAGGCTGTTATTGAAGCCCGTGGTAAATAATCGGGTTTAACCAATTGATCCCGTGCTCTCCTTTCCACAGGGGAGAGCACAGAAAGTAAGGAATATCGCCGTGG
>NZ_JBGFFX010000011.1:0-196045 GCF_041224955.1 Erwinia aeris
TTGCGGTAATGCGGCGGCTGTAGCCGGTGCCGTTAAAAACATGCCGGCCGTTATAAAAGTCAGTACGATAAATTTTTGAATATATTTCATGGGGCCGGGACCTCCTGAACCATTTTCACGATGGCCCGCAGGGTAAATTTCAGGGCCGGTCTGTTACGGATATCTTTCAGGCTTTTGACGTCATAGGCGCCCTGATGGTCAACATCGGTTGCCAGCACGCTTTTGATGCTGCTGCTACGCCGTATGGCGCTGAGGGATTCCACCGGGACCGTACCATCGCCCTCCGTGCTGGATGAAACGACCTGATAGATCTGAGATTTGTTAAACGGCAGCGGGACCTCCCGGTAATTATTGGGCAGTTTCCTGTCACCCGGATGTAGGTTTTTCGGGAAGGTGTGGGAGGTTTTCTTCCATTTCAGCGTCCCGTCAGAGGGTTTTGTATGACCATAAAAGACATAGGTATTGGGATGATATGTATTGTCCAGTTCTTCAATGAATGGTTGTACTTTTTTATCAATAAGGTCGTTGTATTCCTCCCAGTTACTCTCAATGACCGCCGCATCCTTATCGATAATATCGGCCTCGTACAGGCGGTACCACAGGGTTTCATTGAGGTAAATCTCGCCGAACGGATCCTGCGTTTTCGGCAGCCTGACGTCGCTGCCATCCTCGTTGCCCCCTTCCACCGTCAGCCAGGGCGCGCCACCGAGATATTTAGCGGAGGGCAACAGCTGTAGCGGCGCCGGGGCGCGCGCCAATACCGGCATCAGCTCCTGCGCCGTGTTGCCCAGCACGGCCCCCGCCATGCCCTCCTGCTTTGCCCCGACTTTCATGCGGCGGTACGCCGCCGGGGAACCCAGGTCCGGAATAACGCCGTGAACTATCCCCAGTATTTTATCCTGCGCCCCTGAAATCTGCGACGCATAGCGCGCCACCAGCCCCCCCATGGAGTGGGTGACGATAATGACTTTCTCCTGGCCGGCGGGAAAGGCCATGCCGTGACAGTGCTGGTGAGTGTAGAGGTCAATTACCTTATCGATGCAGGCGACCAGCCCCCCGGCCGAGGTTTTATTATCCTGCAGCCAGTTATAGCCATACACGTGCAGCGGAAATAAAAAATTCTGAAAGTGGTCAAGCTCCTGCCGGGTCATCACGGATCCGCCGGTGATTTGCGCCCCTTTGTCTTCCGACAGGTGCGCGCCCACCAGCTGGCTCAGGACCCCGCCCTTTTTCCCGGCGGGCGTTGCGTAATTAACCAGGTCCTGCTGCCAGTCATCCAGCAGTGCGCCCTGAAAGACGCTTAAAAACTTTCCGTAGCTGAAGGATAAAACCTCTCCCCAGCCGCGTTCCCGCCGGGTTGGAAATAGTTTTCCGTCATCGGAGAGCGGGGAAAAGAGGGTTTCATCAATAGCGCCACGGTTATCCACTATGGTGGTATCCGGGTTGAGCAGCTTTCGTCGATTGTCTCCATTTTTCGATGCCCAATCCCAATAAACGCCCCCCATACTGTCGCCACGCCAGATGGCCTGTGGCTGTTCAGATTGGTCCGACATCAAATTAGTCCCCATCACCCCGGGGAGGAAAATAACCGGAATAACTTTAAGGGGTGGCTGTAGCAAAACAGCCCTGGCATTTAATGATTTTTTCTGGTGTTGAATACCGTTCCAGTTAACCTGCCCGTGCCGATCCCACTCCGGCAGTATGCAGGTCACAGGCTGACCGTCATCGGTTACCGCTGGTTTGTCTTCCGCCATTCGTTTCATCCTTTTTGTTCAGGGGCTTACCCTGTCGTTACGCCACCTGGCGCCTTTCCTTTAGCTTTTTTTCGGCAAAGTAGCGCTGAGTGAATCAATATTGATACTTTTCTGCGTATCCACCGCCCCCGATGCCAGGGTTGGCAGGGTTGGCTGGATGCCGTCTTCATTTTTGAAAATTAACTGCTGGCCCGCCACGGGAGATCGGTCTGACAGGCGCAGCACCGTTGGCGTTACCGCAAAATCACTGGTACTCCACTGCTGAGCCGCCACGTTGATACTCTGTCCACCAAACTTTTGCCACACCGCCGCACGCTGAATGATGTTGTCCGGCGCACTGCACTCTATTGATCCATCAGCGATGCGAATATATCCGCCGCCGCTGGTTAAGATGATTTCCTGTTTAGCACTGATAAACAGTTTTCCTTCGCTGCTGGAGATACGGATATCTTTCAGTGCATCCAGCGTCATCTCATCACTCTGTGCCTGAATTTCCACTTTTCCCCGGCTGGCAAAGAGTTTTATCCCCAGCTTGTTTGCAAACAGACTGATAGCTTCCCCGGCTGCCACGGTGAATTTTTTTACTACGCTAAAATCGGTGTTTTTACCGCTGGTGCTAATGATATTTTCCCCCGCCGCGAGCTGTAGGCTGGCCGGGGTGGCCTGAGCAATACCCGCCGGAGCGCTCAACAATAGTGCCGATTTTTTCAGCTCCGTCAGGCTCTCTGCCAGCAGGGATTTTTGTGACTCTATATCAGCCAGTTCAGCCTTAGCCGTTTCCACCGCGCTGCTTAGCGCCTGCGCCTGCGACAGCGCCTGCTGTAACTGGCCAAGTGCGGCCTGCATCTCCAGCTGTTCGCCCTGCGCCTTCACCTGGGCGTCCGCCGTGATAAACAGTCCCTTGCCCGCCCGTATCGCGCCCCAGCCGTCGCTGCGCAGCTCGAACCCCTCTCCCCGCTTCTGCTTTTCGCCGTCCACCAGATGGCCGAGGTTCAGCTGGCTCTTGCCGCCGTACTCCGTGCTGAGCTTGACGTGCTCCTGCCCCCGCGTGTCGTCCATCCGCAGCTTGTTGTTCGCCGGCGTGCGCAGCACGTTGCGCCTGAAGTTGCGGATGGTGACGTGGTCCCCGTGCGCCGAGTCGTGCAGCGTCCCCGCAATGTACGGCCGGTCCGGATGGCCGTTCTCAAAGGCTATCGCCACCTCCGTGCCCGCCAGCAGCGGCAGGTGCAGCCCGTAGGTGTCGCCCGCGTAGGAGCGTGCCTGGCGCACCCACAGGCTCTCGAAGCCGGTTTCCCACGTCGCCCGGTCAAACATCATGCTGACGCGGTAGCGTCCGTCGCGGTCGATGTGGCCGTAGGTATCGTTCACCGTGGTGCTGGTGATCCGCGCCGGAAGCGTGCCGGCCATCACCGGCGGCGGAAGCGGGATCGGCCGGAAGCCGTAGCGGTCGTTCAGCGGAATGCCGTCAAGCTCGGTTTCAAAACTGCGGTCGCGCCGCGCGGTGCTGACCACGGCGGTAACCAGCATCCCGCTGCGAAACGCTCCGCCGACCTCCTCGCCGCCGGTCACGCTCAGCTCGCTGCCGGGCGCCAGCGTCGGGCAGGAGGTCACCGCCGACAGCCGCGTCTGCTCGTTCAGGCAGCGCTCGTGGCTCAGGCGGGCGTAGAAGGTGCCGCTTTCCGGCGCCGCTTCTGGCCCCTCGCCCGGCGTCAGGTAGTTACCTCCCCAGCTGTAAGATTCGCCGCAGGTGGTGTCGTCGCCGCCGGTGACGTCGGCATGGACGTTCATGTCCTGCATGGCGTTGCGGTAGTTGTAGTCGCGACCGCTGACGCTTTTCTCCACCACCACCGAGCGGCTGGCAAGGTTCCACACCGAGTCGCTGCCCGCGTCGTGCATCCCGGACGGCGGCACGGCCGGCAGCGTCAGCCCCTTCACGTGGCCCTGGCGGCCGTCGTAGAACTCCACCACGTCAATATGCAGGCGCGCGTCCGGGGTGAAGCGGAACCAGATGCCGACCTCGCCCAGCAGGCGGGTGATAAACGCCAGGTCGTCCTCGCCGTACTGCATCACCTGCTCGCGACGCGGATAGTCGTGCGCCAGCGTAAAGACGAAGTCCTGGCCGCGCATCCCGTGCCGCTCGCGCAGGATTTTCTCCACAATCTGCGGCACCGACATGTCCTGATAGATGGCGTTGTGGCGGCTGCGCGACAGCAGGGCGAGGCGCGGCCGCAGCGTTACGGCGTAGAGGGTCTGGTCGGCGGAGGTGCCGAGGCGCTCAAAGCCCGTCACCACGCCCTGCACCACGCGCACCGGCCGCTGTACGCGGATCCCCATCCCCTGACTGACCGGCGCCCGCAGGGTCAGCGAGGCCGGCTTCAGCAGCATCGCCTCGCGGGTGAGGCCGGGGTCGGCGCTGGTGAACTCAACGCGCCAGCTGAACGGCTCGCTCAGGCGCTCCTCGCCCCGGAAAGCCAGCACGTCTGGCTGCGCCTGGCTGTCGCGCACCGCCAGCAGGTGGTGGCTGTGGCTGAAAAAAGAAACCGGATTTATGCTCATATGATGTCCTTATCAGGCCGCTGCCGCGTGCGGCAGCGTGGCTATTTCCCTGTGGATAAAGCGGGAGAAGTCCAGTCAGGGCTTAATCTTGCGCAGGCTGATCCTGTAACTCATTCGGCGCGGACTGAACGTTGCATAAGCTGTCGCGCGTGTTCTTCTGCACCGCAACGGCACCAAACAGCGCCATAAAGAACGTCACCCCGTAAAAGCCCTTTTCGTTGGGCATCAACGTGGCGTTCCACAAGCCCGTGACCAGTAAAATCACGGCGATCGTAAAGGAGAGCAGGCAGATGAAGTAGTAAAGCTGCGTGGTCGGTATGTCTTCAAAGCGGTCGCGCACGGTCTTCTGCAACGAAACGGCGGAAAACAGCCCGAGGATCAGTACGGCAAAGTAGTAACCTTTTTCATTCAGCTGCATGTCGGCACGCCACAGGCCGAACAGGTAGACCAGCACGCCGCCGAGCATGGCGATCCAGGAGATTGCGATAAAAGCGGGTGAAACCGGGATATTTTGCGTTTTCATTTTTATTACCTTGTCTGTTGGTGGGATAAATGCTGACTGTGAGGGGCACAAAGGTATCCCCCTCGGGTTAAGGGGTTACAGCGCGTCCGCCTGCGGGCCGTCAAACTCCAGCACGATGCCCTCTTCCTCATCCCAGTAAAGCCGGAGATGCTGCGGTTTCTGCTTCGCCGCCATCTGCTGTAGCAGCTGCTGGCTCAGCACCGGCAGGATCTGCTGGTTAAGCAGGCTGTCGATATTGCGCGCGCCGGTATCCGGCAGCAGGCAGGCGGCGGTCAGCGCCGCTGGCAGGCTCTCGCCCAGGGTGGTTTTCAGGCCGTAGTGGCGCGCCAGGCGCAGGCTGACCTGGTTCAGCTTCATGTCCACGATAGTGCGCATCGCGGTTTCATTCAGCGGGCGGTAAATCACCGTCTGAAAGCGCGCCAGCAGCGCGGGCTGAAAGTGGTCGCGCAGCATTGGGCGCAGCAGCGTCTGCAACTCGCCTTCCGTGGCGTCCGGGTTCTCTTCCAGCCGCTGCATGATAGCGTCGCTGCCGAGGTTGGAGGTCATCAGGATCACGGTATTGCGAAAATCGATCTCGCGCCCCTCGCCGTCGCGCATAAAGCCGCGATCGAAGACCTGGTAGAACAGGTTGAGCACGTCGCGATGCGCTTTTTCCACCTCGTCGAGCAGCACCACGCTGTACGGGCGCTTGCGCACCGCCTCGGTGAGGATGCCGCCCTGGCCGTAGCCGACGTAGCCCGGCGGCGAGCCTTTCAGCTGCGAGACGGTATGCGGCTCCTGATATTCCGACAGGTTAAGCGTAATCAGCGACTTCTCGCCGCCGTACAGCACGTCGGCCAGCGCCAGCGCGCTCTCGGTTTTGCCGGTGCCGCTCGGCCCGACCAGCAGAAACACGCCCTGCGGACCGTTCTCAGCGGTCAGCCCGGTTTTCGCCGCGCGCAGGCGTTGTGCGATGGCATTGAGCGACCCATCCTGGCCGACCACGCGCCTGCCGATTTCCGCTTCCAGAGTCAGCAGCTCCGCCTGCTCATCCTTCATCAGGGAGGAGAGCGGCACGCCGGTCCAGTCGGCAATCACGCCAGCCACCGTACGGGCGTCAACGTCAAGCGCCAGCAGCGGGTTATCCTGCCGGACGGCCAGCAGCTGCTGCTGAAGCTCGCCCGTTTCGGCCTGGCGGCTGATGTCGGTACGGCACGCCAGCAGCCGTTGCGTTAACGATCTTTCGCGATCGTACTGTGCCTCCAGGATCGCCAGCTCATCCCGACGCGCGGCAATCCCGCTTTCAATTTCGGTCAGCCGTCCGTTACGGATGGTCTCGCCGAGAGCGAGATCCTCCTGGAGCCCCTGATTTTCCATCTCCAGCGCGGTGATCTGCGCGTTAAGAGCGGTGATCGCCTCCGGCACGGTATCCAGGCTCATACGCACGCGCGCGGCGGCAGTGTCCAGCAGATCCACCGCTTTGTCAGGCAGCTGACGCCCCGTCAGATAGCGGCGCGACAGGGTGACCGCCGCTTTTACCGCGTCGTCGGAGATATGGACGTCGTGGTGCTGCGCGTAGCGCGATTTCAGGCCGCGCAGCATCAGGCTGGCGGTCTCGTCATCCGGCTCGTCAACCTTCACCATCTGAAAGCGGCGCTCCAGCGCGGCATCCCTCTCAAAGTACTGCTTGTACTCGCTCCAGGTGGTGGCGGCGATAGTGCGCAGCTCGCCTCGCGCCAGCGCCGGCTTCAGCAGATTGGCGGCATCGGCTCCGCCCGCCTGGTTGCCCGCGCCGATAATGGTGTGCGCCTCGTCGATAAACAGCAGCACCGGCGTCGCCGACTGCTGTACCGCTTCGATAACGTTTTTCAGACGCTGCTCGAATTCGCCCTTTACGCCCGCGCCAGCCTGCAACAGCCCCAGGTCAAGGGTACGCAGCGAGACGGTTTTCAGGCTGCCCGGCACGTTGCCTTCCGCAATGCGCAGCGCCAGCCCTTCCACCAGCGCGGTTTTGCCGACGCCCGGCTCGCCGACCAGGATCGGGTTGTTCTTGCGGCGGCGCGACAGGATATCGACCATCTGGCGGATTTCGGTATCGCGACCAAATACCGGATCGATCAGCCCGGCCTGCGCTTTGGCGGTGATGTCGAGCGTGAACTTGTCGAGTGCCGCCTGTAAGGCTTCACTCAGCGTACCGCCGGATACGCTGCCGTTCGCCTGCTCCTCCGCCTCGCCCAGCGTCGTGGATAAGACGTTAAGGCTCTCCTGCTGCTGCACTTCCGGGCGCTCGTCGGACTGCGCGTCCAGCAGCGGACGCAGGCGATCCAGCTGGCTGCGGCTCAGGCTCAGCAGCGGCCACAGCCCTTCGCAGCCAACCAGCGACGGCTTATCGGTCAGCGCCGCCAGCAGGTGGTGGCTGCGAATATGGGCGGCATCGTCTTCCAGCGAGGCGATCAGCCACGCCTGCTTAATCAGCGCCAGCAGCGAGTCGGCAAGCCCAGGGCGGGTGCGCACCGAACGCGGTACGTTATCCAGCCAGCTCAGCAGAGCCTGCCAGATACCATCCATGTCCCATTCATAGCGACGCGCCAGCACGGTGATATCGCCTTCGCCCTGCTCCAGCAGCTTCAGCAGCCAGTGCTCAATGCGGATTTCGCTGTGGGCGCGGGTCTGGCACAGCGACGCGGCGGCCTCCAGCGCGCGGGCGCAGAACGGATTTAAACGACGCAGCAGAACGGCCGACTGGTTTTCCATATGTTCTTCTCTCTTCCGTAATTAATCAGGTTCAGACACGCTACCGCCCGTCGCTATTCCCTGCTGTGAGGAACCCGAAGCGCATCAGGTCAGAAGGTGGGATTATTTGCTGAGCCGCCGCTCAGCAGTGGCTCAGCAAATAAAACAGCGGGCGGCGAACCGCCCGCTGGGGCTTATCAGGCAGTAGTCCGTTCGTTCCAGGAGTCGGAATGAATGATGTTGCCGTCTTTATAGGTCCAGGTGATTTTTTCGTAGCGCAGTTCGATACGCTCCAGGTGGTTATGCTTCTCCTTCGAGGCGTCCTTGACGTCGTGCATCAGCGGAGCCACTTTCACCAGCTTGACGTTCTCCAGTTTGGTATTGAAATACTCCACTTCCTGACCCGCATCGTTGATGCGATACCACTTGAACTCGGCGGATTTCAGGGTCTGGCCGGTGGTCACCGCTTTATAGAGGTACGGGCTGGAGGAATCGATTTCCTTGGCGAACATAAACGGCGTATGCACGCGGGTGCCGGTCAGCTTGCCGGTGTTGTTGTCGGTCGGGATGTACAGGTTATGTTCCTGCGCCAACACTTCGATGCTGCCTTCACGATCTTTCACATCCACGGAGCCTTTGATGTCCGCGCCGCCGTCGTCTTTCAGCCACAGATAGACTGGAATTGCCATGTGTTACTTCTCCTTTTTATCCCGTCCTAATTTGTGCCGCCTTCTGGCTGGCCGCCGCCGTTTTCCCCGACCACAGCATGGGAAAATGCGCTCAGCGGACGCCGCGAGACAGCCCGAACTATTCAGGGTTTGCTGTTATGTCATCATCCTGTGATGACGTTTGGGGATGGTCTGCCGCCAGGCAGGCGTTTGCCTGCGGCACCAGACTAATTTCAACCCGGCGATTTAACGCGCGCCCTGCGGGGGTAGCGTTGGTGGCGATGGGGCGACTGGCCCCAAAGCCCTGCACGGCAAAACAGGTCGGCGAAACGTCGCTGGTTTGCAGCATCCAGTCACGCAGCGCTTCTGCCCGCTTCAGCGACAGCTGCTGGTTGGCCTGCGCCTCGCCGGTACTGTCGGTGTGCCCGGCCACCACAATCAGCCAGCCCGGTCGCGCTTTGATATCCACCAGCGCGTTAACCAACAGCTTCAGCGAGCCGGGTTTAAGCACCGCTTTGCCGGTATCGAACAGCGAAAGGCTGTCGAGGCGGACGGTTTCCGGCGCTTTCTCCGCGACGGGCGCCGGTGGTGGCGGCGGCGGAACCCAGGCGCGGATAGCCTCCAGCAGCGGCCGTTGCAGTCGTCCGCCCTGATATAACCCCAGCCCGAGGCGCAGCGGCACGCCGTTGCGGGCATAGTTATCCAGCCCGGCGGCATCCTGACGCAGCACCTCGACCGCCGCCGCTTTCGGCGCGTAGTCGTCCATGGCGATACGCTGGTAATCATTGATATCGAACGCGATGCGCTGTACCAGCTGGCGATTGTTCCAGGCGCTGCTGCACAGCGCGACAGTCGCCGCGATAACGAACAGTCCCAGGCCGTAGCGGCAGGCGCGCTGGGGTGGCGTCAGGCCGCCGCCCTCCGGCAACAGCGGCAGAACGCATTCCGGCAGCGGTGAAGATAACGAGGAAGATCCTGCCGGGAGCCACCCGTTGACGCGGTTCAGCGCGCTATGCTGCTGCATCCAGCGGATCCAGAGGGAAGAAGGTGACGCGCCGCCGTCAATCATCGCGCTCAGCCCCCGAACGACGCAGACTGGCCGCGCGCCGTCGGCGAATACCGCCTCAACGTGTCGCTGAAGCCACGTCGTCAGGCTGTTGAACAACACCTGCTGCTGCCAGGCTGCGTATCCGCCCGCCGCCAGCCAGCTGCTCAGCGTGCAAGGAGCCATGCTGTCGCGCCAGACGCGTAGCGGCTCATCGGGCATCGCCGCCTGCCAGACAGGCTCGCTGACCATCGCGCTACCTACCTGACCGCACAGCACCAGCGGCACGGAATAGCCGGTTTCGCGCCGTAGCTGCTCAAGCTGCCAGCGCAGCGTCAGCAGCTGGCTGGTCAGGGCTTCATAGTCCTGATGCTGTTGAGGAGAAATACCGATCGTCACCGAAAGCTGGCGGCCCCACTCCGGCCGCAGGGACAATAGCTGACGGCCTACCGCGTCCAGCGCCTGATGCCTGGCCACCCGCACCCAGCAGCCGTGCGCTACGGTCAACACCGAGGCGTCATCCGGCCACGCCTGCGCGCTGTCGCCACAGACCAGCACCACCGGCTGCCGGTAAGCGGTATCAGGAAGATCGTCGGCACATAATGCGTCTTCCTGCGCCGGACGAGGCCGGCCGGCCAGCACCACGATAATCAGCGCCCACCAGCACAACATCAGCACCACGGCAACAGACCGCGAAACCGGCAGAAAAAGCAGACACAGCCCGGCAGCAAGCAGCGCGGCCCAGAACGCCAGCGTGCGTTGCAGTCCGGGACTCACGGCACGACTCCCGGCAGCAGCGACGCCACCAGGCTGCTCAGCCAGCGATCCAGCCCCCACCAGACGACGGCCAGTAACAGGATCGAAAAGCCAATACGCAGCGGCCAGCTGGCCAGCCAGCCGCCGAGCCCCCGACCGGGTTTACTTTCCGCCAGTACGCTCTGCGTCCGCGGCCCGCTGAATGGTGCAACCTGATCGTTCAGCGCCTGCACCAGCTTTTCCCGTTCCGGGTCGTTCAGCGAACGATAGCCGCCAAGGAAACCCAGCAGCATCACGCGCTGGAAGCAGGTCAGAACGGCAGGATTTGGCGCAGGTTCGTGAAGGACTTCTCTCATGCGGTTACAGAGCCTGTCGCCAGCGTCCAGCGTGCCGAGGAAATGCCCCTGAAGCGGCATGTGATACCACTGCACGCAGGCGTCATCCTGCACGCCGCGCCCCTTAACGACCTCGTCAATCAGGGCGCATTGCGCATACAAAATATGCTCGCGGCTTTGTTCGTCGTAGCCGGCTTCACTAAGCGCCAGCTGCACCTGTTCCGCTTCTGCCACGCAGCGCTCCCACAGTACGCGCCCTTCCCCCTCCTCAAATACCGGGCCATGGCGCAGACTGATGACCTGCAGCCAGGTGTTTTGCAGCAGCGCGTCGATATCACACTCTTCTTTCTGGCTCATGTTCTCAGCACCGCAAACAGTTCAAGTTCAGGTTCGCCCAACATGCCCGGCACGTAGAACATGCAGTTCCCGCTTGCCAGCATCTCTGCGGCGGCCGGATGCGACAGATCGAGCGCGAAATATTGGTTTTCCAGGCGCAGCGGAATGGCCGCAGGCACGTGATGCAGCGGCTTCAGCGGAATGCCCTGCTGCGAGGCGTTTACCAGCCCGGTAACGTAATCCGGGCTGCCGACTTTGCACTGGCGCGGGAACTGCTCCTGCAGCTGTGCCGCAGGCAAAGGCGAACGGACGGAAAGATAGAAATCCGCCTCCTCGCGCAGTCGGGGATCGTGCAGGCGCGCCAGCCACTGACGCAGCCGCTTATCCTGCTCCAGAGCGACAGGCACCACCCGCGACGGCAGGCTGGCCTCCAGCAAATCGCCCAACAGCGCGAACAGCGGCGGGAAAACGTCGTTCAGCCGGGCATGCTGATAAGCCGGGATGGCGCTGACCTGATGCGCCAGCGAAAAGGTCAGCAGGCTGCCTGCCAGACGCGCCAGCTCAGGATAAAGCCGCTCCGGCGCGCTTTGCGGAAAGCGCAGAAACTGGCTCAGCACCGGTTCGGCGCTGTTCAGCGCGTTGAGCAGCCAGAACAGCGAGACATCGGCAACGGCAAAATCCGCCATGCGCTCGTTGCTTTCGCGGCGCATGGCCATCAGCCGGTTAAGGCGGGTGCGCAGCTGGGTCATCAGCAGGTCAAGCTGCGACAGCAGCCACGGGCTGCTCTGCACCGTAAGTATCGCGGGCAGAAAAGTCTCGTCCTGCGTCCAGCCGCTCTGGCTGTCCTGCTTCAGACGCGCTACCGGACAGACCAGATAATCACTGTTGTCCTGATGGGCAAAACGCAGCGTCAGCTCGGGCTTGATCACCGCAATCTGGCGCGTATCGTCGCCAAACTGGTTACGAATGTCGCGCCAGCGCTGACGATAGCGCACCGGACGTTCGGCAATCTCATCGGGACGCAGGCAGTTGCCGCCGTTCGCCCTGAGCAAGGGCAGCGCAAGCACGACCACGACCTCCTGACCTTCCGGCACGATCGCCGGCGGCAGATCGTCGCCGTTGTCGGTATCGATAAGCGTGCCGTCCTGGAAGCGCACGTGAAGATGACGCGCCTGTAGCCGCCCCAGCTTCAGGATCTCGGGTTCAAATTCGGCGCGGATTACGCCCCAGGGATGATTCAGTCCCCTCTGTGCGATACATTCCGCTGACCAGGCCGCATACGCGGCCTGCTGCTGGAAATGCTGTGGCGAGACCATGACGCCCCGATCCCACAGCGGCTGTTGCGTTTTCATCCCGTCTCCGCCTTACGCTTTCGCTTTTGGCATCTGGGAAACCAGAGACAGGTTGACGTCCATGCCTTCCACCTGGAAATGTGGCACCGCGAACAGCCTGACGCGGAAGAAACCCGGATTGTCTTCGATATCTTCAACCATCACTTTGGCATCGCGCAGCGGATGGGAAGCCTGCAACTCGTCGCCCGGATCGGTCATTTCCGTCACCAGGCCGCGAACCCAGGTATTCAGCTCCAGCTCCAGCAGGCGACGATCTTTAGTGGTGCCGATGTTTTCGCGCTGGATCAGCTTCAGGTAGTGCGCAATGCGCGACAGCAGGAAGATATACGGCAGGCGCGCGTTGATCCGGCTGTTGGCCGTGGCGTCGGCGGTGTCGTACAGCGTCGGTTTTTGCGTTGAGTTGGCGGAGAAGAAGCATGAATAGTCGCGGTTTTTATAGTACGACAGCGGGATAAAACCAAGGTTGGCAAACTCAAACTCGCGGGTTTCCGGGATCATCACCTCAGAAGGGATTTTCACCTGATTGCCGGTGCCGAGATCGTACAGGTGGATCGGCAGATCGGTCACCGCGCCGCCCGCCTGCGGCCCGCGGATTTGCACGCACCAGCCGTTGTTGATAAAGCTTTTTACCATGTTGGCGGCAAAAGCGAATGAGGCGTTGGTCCACAGATATTTGTGGTGATCCGGGCCTTTCACTTCTTCGACATAATTAAAGCTGCGTACCGGCACGGTATCCGGGCCGTACGGCAGACGCCCGAGCACGCGCGGCATGGTCAGGCCGATGTAGCGCGAGTCATCGCTTTCGCGGAACGACTTCCACTTGATGTATTCCGCGCGGTCGAAGTAGTTACCGATATCTTTAATCGCCGCCACCTCTTCCATATTGTCCTTCAGGAAAAACTGCGGGCCGACCGAACCGATAAACGGCATATGCGCGGAAGCGGCTACTTTAGATATGTTGCGCAGCAGCGTCACGTCCTGTGCCGAGGCGTCAAACTCCCAGGAGGAGATCAGCGCGCCAATCGGTTCGCCGCCCGGCGTGTCGTATTCGGCAATATAGGTGTGCGCGTACAGGCCGCTCTGGATAATTTCCGGCGCGTCCTCGAAGTCCTGACGCAGATCCTCTTTCGACAGATCGAGCACTTCTATCTTCACGTTCTGACGGAAGTCGGTTTTATCCACCAGCGACTTCAGGCCGCGCCACAGGGATTCGACTTTCTGGAACTCGTCATGGTGCATCACCGCATCAAGCTGGCGGCTGATCTGCTCATCCAGCTGCGCGATATGGTGATCCAGCAGAGTTTTATCCAGTTTATCCACCTGCGAACCGGACTGGTTCAGACATTCAACCAGCACCTTCATGGCGGCGGTTACGCGTTCGTCGACGCTGGCATCGGACATCGCCTGGTTGTCCTGCCAGACGTTCAGGTCGCTGAGATGCGTTACCGGACTCAGATTGATTTTTTCAAACAGTGACGCGTAAACACCGCCCGTAGCAGGGCGATCGAGCACGGTAGCGGTACCGGCAGAGGAGGTTTCATTTTGTACAGACATCAGCATTCTCTTGTATTAGTCCATTAATATTTCCGTCACGCTTCCTGCTGCAAATGCGTCAGCTGCTCGCCTGGCGGCTTAAGTAAGCCTGCCGGGAGCTGCCCGTCTGCCGCCGTGCTGCAACCTGAAGTGTTCGGGACCAGGCGTCAGCAATCAGGCTTTTTCCGTTGCCAGGGCGGACAGTTCGGTGCGCAGTTCGTCACTCAGGGCAGGGTTTTTCAGGATGGTTTCCAGCTCCTTGCGGAAGGTGACGTTATCCAGCAGGTTGGCCTTCAGGTCGCGCAGAAGATTGCGCATCGCCAGCATCGCCTTAAGCTGTGGGATTTGACGCGCCACCTGCTCCGGCTTGAAGTCCTTCATCTCGCGGAAAGTCAGCCGGACGTTTTCCTCACTGCCGTCGTTGGCCAGCGTGTTTTCCACGGAAATATTGAGAGCCGGGGAGAACGCCGCCAGAACGCTGTCGAAGTTGTTTTTATTCACGTTGACTTTTTCACGCTCGGACAGCGCGCGCTGCTCCTGACCGTGGCTGAAGTCGCCGGTGACCAGCAGCTTCAAAGGCAGCTCCATTTTCTTTTGGGCGTTGCCGGTATGCAGATCCAACGTGATGTTAACGCGGGCTTTGGGGATTTCGTTCTGATAAGAGTTGCTCATATTTATTCCTGTAAAAAATAAGCATGGAAAGCAGGCAGAGCGCACACTTTCCTTGTGTACGGGCGTGACTATAGCAGCCTGCCCGCCACAGGCAATATGCTGATTTATAATTTGTGATCTGATTTATAAGGGATTTTATTAAAATTTGCGTTAAGTGACTGAATAGGGTAACTAAAAAAGAATCGGATTCATCTTAAAAATTATTCTTTTTTTGATCTCAATCTAATTCAGAGTAAAACCTTTTAATTAGTTAATTAATTAATATTATTTCCAATAATCACCATAACGGCAGTTATTAATCATGATGAATTTCATCAAAGTGCTCTACGTTAAGAACGCCCGGTTAGCGCGTGCTACCGCGTCAGAAGCTCATCGGGCAGTGCAGCCGTACAGAGGACAGTCAGGAACTGTTTTGAAGAAGAGCGCGTTCTTGTGAATAAGGAAGCGCGCATGGTCAGGCGGTCAGGCGGTCAGAATGGCAGAATGGCAGAATGGCAGAATGGCAGAATGGCAGAATGAAGCATAAAGGGCCGGCGCAAAAACGCCGGGCATGTTGTGCTGATGGCTGTTTAGCCTTCTTTCGCCGCGCGAGCGCGCAGCACTTCGCCTACAACTGGCGCGGCGGAAAACGCATTTGGCCAGCCGGCGTAGAAGGCTGCCTGGGTTACAATCTCACCCGCCTCCTCAGCCGTTAAGCCATTGTCCATCGCGCGGTTAAGGTGATAACCAATCTGCGCGCTCTGCCCCGAGGCAATCAGCGCGCTGACGGTGACCAGGCTGCGATCCCTTGGCGCCAGCGCGGGTCGCTGCCACAGATCGAGAAAAAGAGGCTCGGCCGTAAACTTAACCAGACCGGGAGAAACAGGCCCCACGTTTTTTTCCACCGTTTCCGCCCGCTGTTTTTCCACCTCCTGATTAAGCGGCAACAGCGCCGGAGAGGCTTCGGCTAGCTGTTCGGCGCTGACGCCGCGCTCGTGAAACACACTTTTAGTCGCGGCAATCGCGGCCATGGCATTTGGCCAGCCGGAATAGAAAGCGAGATGCGTGATAATTTCTGATACTTCCGCTGGCGTAACGCCGCTATCCAGCGCCACGCCGACGTAATGGCCAAGCTCGGCAGGCTGATTTCTGGCGATAAGAATAGCCACCGTCACGATGCTACGATCCCGCAGCGACAGCGCGTCGCGTTTCCACAGATCGTCCGTTATAGCCTCACGCCCAAAGCGGGCCAGCGCGGGAGAAACCGACTCGATATCCGCGACCGACAGGGCGGATGGAGTAACCTTCAACATAAATTCACCTCTTTTCTCTTCAGCAAAAGCGACATCGGCAAGGACCAGCGATATCGCGGCGGCGGCAAGCACTTTTTTCATCGTTTAGCCTCAAGGATCCATTAAACGCAAGACAGCATTCTTAACGTGTTTTATCCGGCCTTATACCGCCCTTGTTTGTGAGCAGGACGGGCGTGACAGGGACAGATTCTTTCCTGGCGGACATTTGTGCCGTTTGCGCTATATACGCTCTGAAGTGCGGCGTTGCCCGGTGTTGCTGATACGCAGCGGCGCTGGCGTAGATTTCGTAGAAGTACCAGCGGCGGGTATTTTGCGCATCCGTCGCGGCATACATTGCCAGGACGCCCTCTTCAACTTTTAAAGATTCGGCCATTTCCGGCAGCACGATATTTTTAAACGCCTGCTGATGCTCGGGTTTCACATCGACAATCACCAGGTTATCGATCGTTTTTTCATCCTGAACGATGCGCTTATCGCCCAGGAACTGCGGAACAAGTTCTGTTTTTCTCTCCTTAGCGACCACCTCAGGCGCCTGCTGAATAAAAGCCTGATACGCTCTGGACGCTAAATGCTTTTTGTACGCTTCATCATCTGCATATACTTCTACTCTGTAGGTCAGATAAGGGTTGTCCTGATGCCTGAAAGCGTACAGCGCTAAGGTTCCCGGCTCGTTTTCTATAGCGGAACGGCTGGTCATTTTGATGATGTCACGGTAGCGATCGCTTTTTCCCGCTTTAACTTCCAGCTCGACAAGACTCATAGCCGGTTTATTCGCCGCTGTTGCGTCAGTGGCAAACGCCGGGCTGTCGATCGGCAGATACAGCGTTACCGCCAGGATTTGTGCCGCGAGGAGCCTTTTCATCATGATTTACCCTCTCCTTTCTTTGCTATCAGGGCAGGACAATGCTTAACGCGCTCATACCTTCTTTCGATCCTCTGTCTGAGGCGTTTTTTGCGCCATCATCCCCACCAGAGCGTGCGGCTGATAGCACGCCTCCAGAAAGTGAATATCTTCCTGACTGAGCTGCAACTTCACGGCTTTTACCGCGCCGTCGAGATGCTGCTTTTTGGTGGCGCCGACGACCGGCGCGGTGACTTTGGTTAACAGCCAGGCGAGTGAAATTTCGGTCATGGAAACCTGATACCGACGGGCAAGCTCCGCTACGCGTTCAATAATAATGCGGTCCTGCGCCGCCGTTTTATCGTATTTTCCTTTCGCATACGCATCTTCAGCGGCACGCCGCGTTGGCGGATTATCCAGCCGGGCAAGACGACCGCTGGCCAGCGCGCTGTAAGGGGTCATCGCAATATTATCTTCAGCGCATAAGCCGACTAATTCGCGCTCGTCCTCGCGCATAATCAGGTTGTAATGGCTCTGTACGGAAACAAAACCGGTCAGACCTTCCCGCTCGGCCAGCGCATTCGCTTTAGCCAGCTGCCACGCGAAGCAGTTAGAAATGCCGATAGCACGGATTTTGCCCGCCTGAATGGCCTGATGCAGCGTCTCAAGCACCTCAAGTATTGGCGTATGGTGATCCCAGGCGTGACAGATATAGAGATCGATATGTTCCATGCCCAGGTTTTGCAGGCTTTGGTTAAGCGATCGAGCAATAGCCTGTTTGCCGGTAACGCCGCTGGCTATTTGTTGTGGCGTGCGCGGCAGAAATTTGGTGGCGACCACCACCTCATCGCGCCTCGCCATATCCCGCAGCGCCCGGCCGAGATAGCGCTCGCTTGAACCGTTTTGATAGGCTATCGCCGTATCGAAAAAAGTCACGCCCTGCTCCAGGCCGTAACGGATGATCTCACGGCTTTCCGCTTCAGCCAGCGTCCAGCTGTGCTGGCCCGTCGCCGCATCGCCAAATCCCATGCAGCCCAGACAGAGACGGGAAACCGTTAAGTCGCTTTTCCCCAGTTGCGTATAGTCCATTACCTTTTCTCCTTTATTAACAGGATCTAAAGCGCCGGTTTCGACGCTAACGCTTTTAACTGCGCAATGAGCCGTGCGGCGTGATCCTTGGCCAACATTTTCTGCTGTGCGATGTTTTCATCCCGCTCCGCGTAACTTATGCCACAGGTGTACACGGGTGTTTGCATCTCCAGATTGCACAGCCTGGCCGTCGTTTCAAACTGAATAAGATAATCATCAAGGCTATGCCCGAATGCACCTTCAGCAGAATAAAGCGCCTGTGCTGCACCAGTGGTAAAGGAAAGGATAAGTTTTTTGCCGCCGAGTTTTGCCGTTGAACCCTGTGCGAACCCGTGAACAAAAACCTCGTCCAGCCAGACTTTCATGATCCCCGGCAGCGAATACCAGGAAAACGGAAACTGCCAGACGATCGCCTCGGCTTTTAACAACGCCTCCTGCTCGGCCCGCACGTCAATTTGATGGCCCGGATAACAGGCATCCAGACGACGGATTTCCGCATCTGGCAGCGCCTTAGCCACCTCGTTCAGGATGGTTGCGTTACCGATTGACTTCGTCAGATCCGGGTGTCCGGAAATAATAACTATATTCATTTTTAGCCGTTAATCTCCTTTCTCATTTTCCCTGATTTACCCGGCGGGAGGTTGCCGAAGGAAAGTATAGGCTCGCGATCCTGATAGAATTAGGACAGTATCGGCTTATGGATAATTAGCCTGTGGCTAATAATCAGCGGCGTGGCTGCATCAGGACGACGTAATGAATAACGTGATATACAACCAGATCCGCATTTTTCAGAGCATCGCTCGTGAAGGCTCTATTTCGGCCGCCGCCAGGAAACTGGAAATCACGCCGCCCTCGGTCAGCAAGGCGCTTAAGCTGCTTGAGCAGCATATCGGCCATCCTCTTTTCGTGCGCACCACCCGGCGTATTGAGTTAACGGATGCCGGACGGCAGCTGTTAGAGCAAACCTTATCCGCGGTGGAATCGCTGGAAAACTCGCTGGAAAATATCCGGGGTCAGCAGCAGGCGCCTTCCGGGCTGGTCAGGATCACGCTTTCCCGCTTCGCTTATCTGCTGATCCTCAAACCGGTGATGGCGGCATTTTGCCAGCGTTATCCGGGCATCCGGCTGGAAGTGTCCGTGTACGACGGCACCGTGCATCTTGTTGATGAGCGGGTCGATGTGGGGATCCGTTTTGGCGATATCCTTGAGGGCGGCGTGGTGGCGCGCCAGTTGATGAAGCCCTTTCGTGAAGGGCTGTACGCTTCGGCAGCCTACCTGAAGGCGTTCGGTACGCCGACAACGCCAGCCGATCTGCCGCAGCACCAGCTTATCGGCTACCGATTTATTACCGCTCACCGCCTCCTGCCGCTGATGCTGGAGCACAACGGCGAACAGCTGACCGTGGATATGCCGGGCCAGCTTATCAGCAACGACATCGACGTGATGGCTGACGGCATCCGCAGCGGGCTGGGTATCGGCAGGCTGTTCGAGCCGGTTTTGCAGCTGCAGCCGGATAAAGAGAGGTTTCTGCCGGTGATGGAAGCTTTCTGGAAGACCTATCCGCCGGTTTATCTCTATTACGCAAAAAGCGCGGGTAAAACGAAAAGAGTAAAGGCGCTGATTGATTTTCTGCTGGAGAACCGGCCTGGGTATAGCTGACAAAAACACCGGTCTTTAGCGGGGTAAAGTAACCGTAAAACCCGCGCTACGGCGCGGCAAGCACATGCTCGCTGGCGGAAGACGCCCGCGTGCATGGCTTATCCCTGCGCCGCGCACGCCTTTTATCTCTATTCAGCCTGTCGGCACGCGCCCCGCTCTTCGCCATGCTGCGCCAGATGGCGTAAGGCCTGCCGGAAACCGGCATCAAAGGTCTGACCGTGCGAAAGTTCAGGCCACGACCAGTAGGCGGCAGATAAACCGGCCTGGCGCAGCGATGCCAGCGTGGCGCGAACCCTGTCCTGCACTTCCGCCGCCGGCGCATGCGGATTGTTTCCCGGCTGGCCGTCGCCTTCACTGACATAGAGCGACTTCGCGCAGAAGCGCGACGCTTCGACCTTCGCCAACTTAGCCAGCACGCCGTCGTACTGCCGGTTCAGCGTTGGGCTGGTCGGATAGTAAAAATGAAAGAACGACGAGGAGAGCCAGGCGTTCAGCGTAAAGACCCCGCCTAAGGAATGGCCCCAGAGGCCACGCCCGGCGGAGTTTATCTTTAACCCTCTTTCGGCCTGCGGCGCAATTTTTTCCTCAAGCAGACGGCGAAAAATAGCGTCGCCGCCGCCCTTTCTTCCTCCGGGCCGGGCGCTTTTTTCGCCGTCCGGCGGCGTGTAATCATAGGTTCTGGCGGCCAGGTCAAAAGGCAGCGTCGTCTGATAGCCAACGGCGACAATCACCGGCGGGTTTTGCGCCGACAGCGTTTGCAGCAGCCCTTCCGACAGCCTGTCCATTACGGCGTTGCCGTCGAGCAGATACATCACGGGAAAGCCGGCAGGCGGCGCTTTCTTATTGGGAATGCCCGTCCATATTTTGTAATGTCGCTGTCCATCGGCGGAATCAAGCGTGCTGACGCGAAAGTGATAAAAAGCCGATCCCTTATCCGCAATATTCGGGCCAGACGGCCGCATATCGGGCTGACACCAGGCGCCTGTCGTATAAAAACAGGTAAAAAAAAGCGCGCCCAGCCGGCAAGCCGCGCGCGCATTTCGGGTGAAAAATAACTTAATATTCATCTACATGCTCTCAATAAAAACCCGGACAGGCAGGCGATGAGGAAAAGTCGCGTCTGTCGGTTTCTCCTCAAAAATGCAGGCCCGGCTGCGTGATAGCCGACAAGCGGAAAACGCCACTATAATGAGAATGATTATTAATTACAAATAAGAGCCGTCCCGGCAAGCTATTTCTGGTGTCGGATCTCCGCGCGAAACGCGCATTAATTAACGGCGGGTTTAATACCCACACTTTTTGCAGCAAACGTAATACGAAAAATACCAGGCGTAATGGGGTTTAATTTTACCAAACCGGAAAAAATTAAATTTTTATATGAGAAGCCTTGGGACGATAAGGATTTGTGAAAAATGCGGCGGTCGACAATCTGCGTTCAGCGACCATACCCTGGTTATTTTTTTGGCATGGTTCATGCTTCGCAACAGAAGGGGCGCGAAAGACAGAGGTTATTGTGTAGCTGGATCTACGCCTTTAAGCGTAACAACTCTGGCGAACCTGATGGGTAAGCATCAGGTTCGCACGGTGAACTGGATTCCCTGGCGTTGGCAAGAATACTGGAGATATTTTTATTATGTGCTGCTTTGTACAGATAACTTAATCTTACACCCTTAATGAAGTCAACAAAAAAAGAGACAAAACTTCCACTAAAATGAATACCAAACCAGCCATAAAAGTATAAATGATTGATTTTATTTAAATTAACACTTAATGCAACAGCAAAAAAGCAGACAAAACCAGGTCTGACCTGTCTACTCCCTGCTTCACATTTATTGAATAACATTAAATTTGCTTATAAAATGCGGCAGATGACAGCAACCGGACGCTTATCATGAAAACATCGGCATTGCAGAGAAAAAACAATATAATCAACAATATAGATTATATTATTAAAAGCCGGGGCGAGACAAAAGTCTCTTTCGCCAACCGTACCGGCGTCACCCGCGCGACGCTGTATAAAATCCTGGATGGCAAAGTCAATAACGTACAGCGCTCGACCATTACGCGAATCGCGGATTTCTTTGGCGTGTCGTGCGAGATTATTGAAAATCACGATCTGCAATCTATCGAACTGATCGAAAATACGCTGTCGCCCGACGGCGATAAAAACCCGGCTGCCGTGCCGGTTATTCCTCAATCGGCATTTTTACGCTGCGCGGACAAAAGAGTGGGCCAGCTGGTGGCGCACTATCCCGTTACCTGGTTTTTTGGCGAGGTCGCTAACACGGTCGCGCTACAGGTTGAAAGAAATCTGGGCAACCTGTTTTTTCCTGGCGATGTGCTTATTATCAAACGCCATACGCCGCCACAGGAGAAGCAGCTGGCGCTGTTTTCCTCCCCGACTCAGGCGCTATTTGTCAGTGATATCCACTCCGGCGCTGAGGAAGCTTCCCTGCTGGGCGCCATTATCGAAGAAAGAATCCAATAACCCTAAGGACTGTTCTGCATGGAACAAAACAAGAAATACAAGCTGTTGGGCTTTACCCGCTCGGATGTGATTACGGCTAACGTCATGGTGCTGGCGACCGGCAAGCATATCAGCATCGGCCTGCCCGAGCTGGAAAGCAGCGAAATCACGGATGATTTTAACCGGCATGAACTGAAATCGCTTTATCGTCGCCTTTATGGCGATAACAGCACCGTGACCTCTTACGATATTGGCGACAGGCATGAACGCTCCTGGTACGCCTATCTGATCATCAGCATTGCGCTGACGGTTATTTATACGCTCAGCACCGTGAGCGGCGTGAAACCCGTGCTGATCCCCGTGGTGAATTTCGTGGTGCCGCCCGCCATTTTTTTCTATCCGCTCTCGTTTATCCTGGTGGATATTATCAACGAGTTTTACGGCCTGAGAATGGCAAGAAGAACGATATTTATTTCATTTATTTCTAATACGCTGTTTGTGGCGGGCCTGTGGCTGACCAGCCTTTTACCCGGTCTGAAAGAGTGGGAGCTGAATATCTCCTACGCCACCTTTGTTAACAGCATTGTCTCCGTACTGTTCGCCTCTTCGGCCGCGTATCTGGTGTCGGAAAATATTAACTCGCTGATCCTGTGCAAAATAAAAGAGCTGACCAATTCGCGCTTTCTTTTTGTGCGCGTGCTGACCAGCAACGTTATCGCTTCGGCTCTTGATAGCGTGATTTTCTGTACGCTGGCTTTTCACAACGTGCTCAGCATGGCGACGATTAAAACCATGATTATTTCGCAGTTCATTATCAAGCTGGGCTATGCGCTGCTGGGCGTTGGCCCTATTTACGCTACCCGTGAACTGTTCAGACGCTATATCAATAAAGAAAAACAGGTTAACCGTGCAGAGGAAGTAGTATGAAAACAGAGGAAATTACGCTGCTGGGCAAAAGCACCGGCTATGTTCAGCATTATGCGCCGGAGCTGCTGGAGGCGCTGCCGCGGTCGCGCGGTCGCCAGGAAATCGGCCTGACGTCGGCGGAGCTGCCCTTTTCCGGCTTCGACCTGTGGACGGGCTTCGAGCTTTCCTGGCTTAACGCTAAGGGCAAACCCGTGGTGGCTATCGCCGAATTCTGGATCCCGGCCACCAGCCAGCATCTGATCGAATCAAAATCTTTTAAGCTTTACCTGAACAGCTTTAATCAGACGCGCTTCGCCGCGCCGGAAGAGGTCGCCACCACGCTGGAAAACGATCTGTCGCGGGCGGCCGACGGCAGCGTGAAGGTCAAGCTCTATCCCGATTTAAACGGCTACGCCGCTTTTACCGCAGCGCTGCCCGGCGAATGCATTGACCATCTTGATATCGCCGTGGAGGATTACGATTTTTCTCCGCAGCATCTGCAGGATGCCGCCTCCGGCGATGTTGTGGCCGAAACGCTCTCCTCAAACCTGCTTAAGTCTAACTGTCTGGTGACCAATCAGCCCGACTGGGGCAGCGTGGTCATCCATTATGAAGGCAAGCGGATCGAGCGGGAAAAACTGCTGCGCTATCTGATTTCGTTCAGGATGCACAACGAGTTCCACGAGCAGTGCATTGAGCGCATCTTTAACGATATCAAACACTATTGCCGCCCGGAAAAGCTAAGCGTGTTCGGCCGCTACACCCGCCGGGGCGGGCTGGATATCAATCCGTTCAGAAGCGATTTTGAAGCGCAGCCGACCACGGGCCGCCTCGTCCGTCAGTAATGCCCGCCAGGCGCCCGTTCCTGTTTATTACGCTGCAAAATGGCTGTCTCTCTACACGCCCAGCCTGTCGCGGATGCTGTAATAAGCCGCGCCCATCGCCGTAAGCGGAATACGCATATTGCGGCCGCCGGGGAACGGATAGTGCGGCAAGCGGGCAAAGGCGTCGAAACGTTCGGCGTCGCCGCGCAGCACTTCCGAAATCAGCCGACCGGCCAGATGGGTACAGGTAACGCCGTGCCCGCTATCACCCTGCATATAGTAGATGTTGTTTTCCAGGCGGCCGAACTGCGGCATCCTTGAGAGCGTAAGCAGGAAGTTGCCTGTCCAGCGGTAGTCGATTTTTACTCCTTTCAGCTGCGGGAAGGTTTTCAGCAGCTTCGGCACGATCAGCCGATCGATATCCTCAGGATCCCGCGCGCCATAGACCACGCCGCCGCCGTACAGCAGGCGATGGTCGGCCGTCAGCCGGAAGTAGTCCAGCAGGTAGTTGCAGTCCTCCACGCAGTAGTTGGAGGCGAGCAGCGACGCGGCCAGCTCTGCGCCAAGCGGCTCCGTGGTCAACACCTGCGTGCCGCACGGCATACTGCGTTTCGACAGCGACGGCTCCAGTTTGCTGCCGAGATAGGCGTTGCCCGCGACGATAACATAGCGCGCCGTAACCTGGCCCTGCGCCGTTTTTACCACGGCCGGGCTGCCATGCTGGATCTCCACTACCGGCGACTGCTCGAAAATCCGGCCGCCGTTCAGGACTATCGCCTGCGCTTCACCAATCGCCAGATTTAGCGGATGCAGATGGCCGCCGCGCTTGTCCAGCAGCGCGCCGACGTAGCGATCGCTGTCGATCTCCTGGCGGATCTGCCCGGCGTCCAGCAGCTCCAGCTGGTCGTTGCCGTAGCGTTCCCAGTTCTGCTTCTGCTCCTCCAGCGTGGCGAACTGACGGGCGTTCAGCGCCACGAAAAGGCCGCCCTGCTGATAGTCGCAGGCGATGCCGTAACGTTTAATGCGCTCGCGAATAATATCGCCGCCTTCAAACATCATGCTGCCCAGCATTCTGGCGGCATCTTTGCCGTAGCTTTTTTCAATCACGTCCACGTCGCGGCTGTAGGAGTTGACCACCTGACCGCCGTTGCGCCCGCTGGCACCAAAACCGACCTTCGCCGCTTCCAGCACCACGACCTGGTAGCCGTTTTCCGCCAGATGCAGCGCCGAAGACAGCCCGGTGTAGCCTGCACCAATGATGCAAACGTCGCAGGAGATCGGCTCCTCCAGCGGCGGAAACGGCGTGTAGGCGTTGGCGCTGGCGGCATAGTAGCTTTGCGTATGTTCAGTCATGCTTACGGCTCCAGAGAGATCCAGACGGATATCGGTTCGGTGAGTATTTGCGGCGCGACCCGCGCCCGTTGCCGCTCTGTATGGCGTCAAAAGGCGCGGGAATGCACCGTCGTGGTTCACAGGCCCGCGCGGCAGCGGCCGTCAGGCATCAGAAGGTGGTAGGCGTATGGGCGCTGATAATGCGGCAAATTTTTGCCGAGGTGTTGCTGAAGCTGTGCGGAATGCCGGTGTTAATGGCGTAGCTTTGCTGCGCCACCAGATGATAGCTCTGACCGTTGAATTTCAGCACGACTTCCCCTTCCAGCAAGGTGCCTATCTCTTCCCCCTGATGCTTGATGCGCTCTCCTGTGGTGGTGCCTGGCTGATAAGTTTCAATCATCATCGCCAGCGTGCGGTTCGGCGCGCCGTTATGGATAAGCTTCATGGAGACGCCCTGACTGCCGATCTCAATCAGCTCGTCAGGATTAATCACCACCTGAGGCTCGTCCGGGATCTCCGGCTCCGCAAAAAATTCGGACAGCGACAGCCCGTAAACTTTTAGCAGCTTTTGCAGCGTGCTGATGGCCGGGCTGACCTTGTCCTGTTCAATGGTGCTGATGGCGCTGTGTGTTAATCCAGACAGTTCGGCAACCCGGCGCTGTGACAGACCCAGTTGCTGGCGGATCCCGGACAAACGCTTGCCTGGTGCCAGGCCGTCATTGTTCATAAACGCATTTCCTTCAATGTGAGTCAGAGCTGCTGCTTTTCAGCGTGATGCTGCTGACATGCCGTGATAAAGCCTTCAAGCAACAGGCGCGACAGCGCATATTCGCTGCTTTTCCATTCCGGGTGCCACTGTACGCCCAGCGCGTAGGGATGATCGAGCACGCTGACCGCCTCCGGCAGCCCGTCCTGGGAGTACGCCTCCACGCGAAGCCGCGGGCCAAGGGTTTTTGCGCCCTGCCCGTGCAACGAGTTTACCCAGAATGTTTTGCTTCCGGGTATCAATTGCGAAATTAATCCGTCCGGCTGGATTTTGATCTCATGCGAGGGCGCATATTGCTGATCTATTGGCAGATCCGGGTCCTCACGATGCTCAAGAAACTGCGGATGGTCGCAGAGGCGACGGTAGAGGGTACCGCCCGTCGCGACCACCAGCTCCTGCAAACCGCGACAGATGGCAAAAATGGGGATGCGCCTTTCGAGCGCCTGCGCAATCAGCGCGATGCTCAGAAGATCTCGCCCGGGATCGGCGGCAGGCTCATCGCCGTTTTCACCATAATGGTGCGGCTGCATATTACTGGGGCTGCCCGGCAGCAACACGCCGTCCAGCAGCGGCATCACGCCTGCCAGCAATTCCGGCTCTGCCAGCGCGTGCGGCAAGGCGATGGGTAAACCGCCCGCGTCCAGAACCGCATTCAGGTACTTATCTTGCAAGGTATGACTTTGTTGGCCTTTGACGGGGTTGCTGCACATCACCACCCCGACAATCGGCCTGTAAAATATATCGACCATGCTTCACCTCTTGTTTCGGACTGAATTTTTTACAAAAGCGTCTGAAATTACCTGAAATGCGCAATATTTCCGCTGACTGGTATTTTGATAACCCTTTTTTAAATCAAATGCAACATTTGACAAACAATTTGTTTCCGTCCAGATTGTTTTTGTGTGCATTATATTTAACAACGTGAATGCGATCCTGTTATCCCCTACCAAGCCAACAGCGGTGAATCATGGAAACTAACCTTGTAGCAGTGGAAAACTTTAAGCAGCCGGAAGAGAGACGGAGCAGCGCCTTCGCCAGAGAGGTCGAAGCCTATCTGAGCCGCTATCCGGATACCCATTACGTCGATGTGATGCTGACCGATCTTAACGGCTGTTTCCGGGGCAAGCGCATCCCGGTGGCGGCGCTGCGTAAGCTGGAGAAAGGCTGCTATTTCCCCGCCTCCGTTTTCGCGATGGATATTCTGGGCAACGTGGTGGAGGCGGCGGGCCTGGGCCAGGCATCCGGCGAACCCGACCGCATCTGTGTGCCCATCGCCGGGACGCTGACGCCCTCCGCCGCCGATCCACAGACCATCGGCCAGCTGCTGTTGACGATGCTGGACGAAGATGGCGCTCCCTTTGACGTTGAGCCGCGAAATGTCCTTAACCGCCTGTGGCAGCAGCTACAGCAGCGTGGACTGCATCCCGTGGTAGCGGTAGAGCTGGAGTTCTATTTACTGGATCGGCAGCGTGACGCCGAAGGCTATCTTCAGCCGCCCTGCGCGCCCGGCACCCAGGATCGCAATATGCAAAGCCAGGTCTACTCCGTGGATAATCTCAATCACTTTGCCGACGTGTTAAACGATATCGACGAGCTGGCGCAGCTGCAAAAGATCCCGGCGGACGGCGCGCTGGCGGAGGCGTCGCCAGGCCAGTTCGAAGTTAACCTGCACCATACCCGCAACGCGCTGGAGGCGTGCGATCATGCGCTGGCGCTGAAGCGCCTGATCCGGCTGGTGGCGGAAAAACATCATATGCACGCCACGTTTATGGCCAAGCCCTACGAGGAATACGCCGGCAGCGGCATGCATATTCATATCAGTATGCTGAACGACCAGGGCGAGAACGTGCTGGCCGACCGGCACGGCAACGACTCCCCCCTTCTGCAACGCTCGCTGGCCGGGATGATCGAGATGATGCCCGCCTCCATGGCGCTGCTGGCACCTAATATCAACTCCTATCGCCGTTTTCAGGCAGGCATGTATGTGCCGACGCAGGCTTCCTGGGGCCACAATAACCGCACCGTCGCCCTGCGCATTCCCTGTGGCGATCGCGATAATCATCGCGTGGAATATCGGGTCGCGGGCGCGGATGCCAACCCTTATCTGGTAATGGCGGCCATTTTTGCCGGGATCCTGCACGGTCTGGATAACGATTTGCCGCTGCCGCCGAAGGTCGAGGGCAACGGGCTGGAGCAGGACGGGCTGCCATTCCCTATTCGTCAGAGCGATGCGCTGTGGGAATTCGCCCAGCACGAGGCGCTCTGTGCTCAGCTCGGCGAACGTTTCAGCCACGTCTGGCACGCCTGCAAAAGCAACGAGCTAACGCAGTTTGAGCGGTTGATCACAGATACGGAAATTGACTGGATGCTGAAAAACGCCTGATGGCATCCGGCCTCAGGAAGAGCCTCGCCCATGCGCCCCGTCTGGAAACGAGCGCGCTCTCTGCCGGTTTTCCGGCCCGTACCGCCTGTCGCCGAAGGAAAAAAAGCGGCGGCGGAACGCCCTACATCATGAGGTTCGGAAATGGTGCATCTGCCCGTCCCGTATACCCTTAAGCCGCCCACGGCTGTTCTCTCAGCGCCGCCGCAAGGGGGCTGCTAATGGCTGCCGTCACTGAAGAAAGCCCGGCCAAACCGGGGCTGAGAAAATCCCTTAAGCTCTGGCAGATTGTGATGATGGGGCTGGCCTACCTGACGCCGATGACGGTGTTCGATACCTTCGGTATCGTTTCCGGTATCAGCAACGGCCACGTTCCCGCTTCCTATCTGCTGGCGCTCGCCGGCGTATTATTTACCGCCGTCAGCTACGGCAAGCTGGTGCGCCAGTTCCCCGAAGCCGGTTCCGC
Organism: Erwinia aeris; assembly: GCF_041224955.1. Lineage (NCBI taxonomy): Bacteria > Pseudomonadati > Pseudomonadota > Gammaproteobacteria > Enterobacterales > Erwiniaceae > Erwinia > Erwinia aeris. The sequence goes on from NZ_JBGFFX010000011.1 coordinate 28,265, forward strand.
CTATACCTATGCGCAGAAGGCGATCAATCCTCACGTCGGCTTTCTGGTCGGCTGGTCGTCGCTGCTGGACTATCTGTTTTTACCGATGATCAACGTGCTGCTGGCGAAGATTTACCTTTCGGTCCTGTTTCCGGAAGTGCCGCCCTGGATATGGGTAGTGGGTTTTGTGGCGATCATGACCGCCGCCAACCTGAAAAGCGTCAGCCTGGTGGCGAACTTCAATACGCTGTTTGTGCTGGCTCAGGTCGCGATTATCAGCGTATTTATTTTTCTGGTGATCCACGGTCTGTATCGCGGTGAAGGCGTCGGCACGGTCTGGTCGCTACAGCCTTTTATCAGCCAGAACGCGCACCTGCTGCCGATTATGACCGGCGCGACCATCGTCTGCTTTTCGTTTCTCGGTTTTGACGCCGTTACCACGCTCTCCGAAGAGACGCACAACGCCGGGAAAACCATTCCGCGCGCCATCTTTCTGACCGCGCTCTACGGCGGGCTGATTTTTATTGCCGCCTCGTTCTTTATGCAGCTCTTTTTCCCCGATATCAGCCGCTTTAAAAATCCCGATGCGGCGCTGCCGGAAATCGCGCTCTACGTCGGCGGCAAGCTGTTTCAGTCGATTTTCCTCTGCACCACTTTTATCAATACGCTGGCCTCCGGCCTGGCGTCTCATGCCAGCGTTTCCCGTCTGCTGTACGTAATGGGCCGGGATAATGTCTTTCCGGCCAGGGTGTTCGGCTACGTGCATCCCAAATGGCGCACGCCCGCGCTTAACGTGATTATGGTCGGCATCGTGGCGCTTTCCGCCCAGTATTTCGACCTGGTAACGGCGACGGCGCTGATTAATTTCGGCGCGCTGGTGGCCTTTACCTTTGTGAATCTCGCCGTATTTAACCACTTTTACCGCCGCGAAGGCCGCAATCGCACCTGGAAGGAGAAGCTGCATTATCTGGTGTTGCCGATGGTGGGCGCCGCCACAGTCGCGGTACTGTGGATCAACCTGGAGGCGACATCGCTGACGATGGGGCTGATTTGGGCAGTGCTCGGCGTGCTTTATCTGGCCTGGCTGACCCGCCGTTTTCGCCAGCCGCCGCCGCAGTTTAACAAGCTGCGAGCGGAAACGGGCGGGAAATAAGGCAGAACATTTATGGCCGCGTGATGCAGCCCGCTTTGGGCGTCAGTAGATGAAAGGTCTGTCGAAATATGCCCGGCCGCGTGACGCAGCCGGGAATGTCTTAGGCTTTCAGGATCGAGGTCAGAATGGTTAGCGAGCGGCTGAACTGCTCGTCCGGAATGGTCAGCGGATAAAGGAAACGGATCACGTTACCGTGCACGCCGCAGGTCAGCAGGATCAGGTTCTGCGCCAGCGCTCGCTGCTGAATATCGCGGGCAAAAGCGCTGTCCGGCGCGCCGGTTTCAGGATGATTGAATTCCACTGCAATCATCGAGCCGCGTCCGCGTACCTGAGCGATGGCGGGATGGCGGGTGCCGATAAGGGCTTCGCTGAGGGCCGCGCCAAGCCTGTCGGCACGCTGGCACAGCTGCTCTTCCTCAATGATATCCAGCACCGCGTGGGCCGCCGCTACCGCGATTGGGTTACCGGCATAGGTGCCGCCCAGCCCGCCAGGACCCGGCGCGTCCATCACTTCGGCGCGGCCAACCACGCCGGAAATCGGGAAACCGCCGCCCAGGCTTTTCGCCATTGTCAGCAGATCCGGTTTCGCATCCGGGTAGTATTCGCTGGCGAACACCTTACCGGTACGTGCAAAGCCCGTCTGGATCTCATCCGCCACCAGCAGAATGCCGTGCTCGTCGCACAGGTGGCGCAGCGCGCTGACAAATTCCGGCGGCGCGACGTTGAAACCGCCCTCGCCCTGAATCGGCTCAAAGATAATGGCGGCGACTTCCTGCGGCGCGATATCGCAATGGAAAATATCGTCCAGGCTTTTCAGCGCATCCTCCACGCTGACGCCGTGCAGCTCGTTGGGATAGCGGGCGTGGAACACCGAGCCGGGAAAAGGGCCAAAGCCGGTTTTATAGGGCGCGACCTTGCCGGTCAGCGCCATCGTCATCATGGTGCGGCCATGAAACGCGCCGGTAAAGGTAATGACGCCGGGACGCCCGGTCGCGGCGCGAGCGATTTTCACCGCGTTTTCCACCGCCTCCGCGCCCGTGGTGAAAAAAGTGGTTTTCGCTTTGCCCGCTATCGGCGCCAGTTCGTTCAGGCGCTCCGCCAGCGAGATATAATTTTCATAAGGAATAACCTGGAAAGCCGTATGGGTAAAACGGGTCAGCTGCTGCTGCACGGCAGCGATCACTTTCGGATGACGGTGCCCGGTATTCAGCACGGCGATCCCCGCCGCGAAGTCGATGTATTCGCGCCCCTGCGTATCGATAAGCGTGGCGTTTTCAGCCTGCTCGACCAGAAAATCGCACATTACGCCCACACCGCGCGGTGTGGCGTCCAGACGGCGCTGACGGATGGAATCGTTCATGTTTTACTCCTCGTTACGGGAAGCCGGGTTGTACCTGAATTACCTTGATTTTTAGCGCTGATGGGGTGCTATTATCCAGAGCCAGTTTTGACTATTTTAGGGAGCCACTTTGCGCACACTCGTCGGTGATCTGGTCGCCTGCCGGCTTGGACAGACGGCCGCAGGCACGCTGGGCAAGCGTCTTTACGACGCCTTACAGCAATCCATTCAGAAAGGGATGCTTGCGCCCGGTACTCGCCTGCCCGCCTCGCGCGATCTGGCCGCCGAACTAGGCGTATCGCGCAATACGGTGATGGCCGCTTATGAGCAGCTACAGTCGGAAGGCTATCTCACCACCCGCGCGGGCAGCGGCACCTTTGTCAGCGCCAGTCTGCCGGAAAGCGATCTTTCGGCGGTGGAACGGATCGTTTCCGCCGACGTGCCATCAGGGCAGATCGCGCTTTCCCGCCGGGGCGAGCAGCTGCTGAACCGCGCCGGCGCCAGCCAGCGTCAGTGGGGAGCCTTTATGCCCGGCGTGCCGGACGTACGGCATTTTCCGCATAAAACCTGGCATAAAATCACGCGCCGCCTGAACCTGCGGCTGCCGGTAGAAACGTTGAGTTACTCGCAGCATGGCGGCTACGCGCCGCTGCAACATGCGCTGGCGGATTACCTGCGCGTGGCGCGTTCGGTTAAATGCACGCCGGAGCAGATCCTGATCGCTTCCGGGACGCATCAGTCGCTGGATCTGCTGGCGAAAATGCTCTGCAATCCCGGCGATCGGGTCTGGGTAGAAGAGCCGGGCTACTGGGGCCATCGCAGCGTGCTGGAAATCAACGGCCTGGAAACAGTGCCGATTGCGGTAGACGACGAAGGCATGACGCTGCCCGCAGGCGTCGCGCCGCCACGGCTGATTTGCGTAACGCCTTCCCATCAATATCCGACCGGCGCCGTGATGGGCCTGGCGCGTCGTCAGGCGCTGCTCCGCCAGGCGCAGGCCTGGGGCAGCATTATCATCGAGGACGATTACGACAGCGAGTTTCGCTTTGGTGAAAGCCCGGTACCGGCGCTACAGGGGCTGGCGCAGGATGAAAACGTCATCTATCTGGGCACCTTCAGCAAAACGCTCTATCCGGGGCTGCGCACCAGCTATATGGTGGTGCCCGACTCGCTGACGGCCCGCCTGAAAGTGGCCCATTCCGAACTTTACCGGGGCGGCTACGGCCTGACCCAGCTGGCGCTGGCGGAATTTATTCGTGAAGGCCACTATGCGGCGCACGTACGCCGTATGCGACAGCTTTACGGCCAGCGACGCGAGGCGCTGGTCGGGACGATCCGCCGGGAGCTGGGCGCGGAATTTATCGGCCAGGACAGCCATGCCGGCCTGCATCTGATCCTTGCGCTGCCGCCGGAAATTGACGACGTCGCCCTCGCTTACGTGCTGGAGCAACAGGGGATCTGGACTCGCCCGCTTTCGGTTTACTACAGGGGCGAGGCGAAAAGACGCGGCCTGATCCTCGGCTACGCCTGCGTAGAGGCGGAAGCAATGACGGAAACCTTTATGCCTGTCGTCCACGCCCTGCTGCCGCTGTTAGCAAAATGATCGGTGTCGGTAAGCTTTTCCGCCTGAAAAAACGCCCGCCCGGTGCAGGGTAAAAGAGAGCGACAGGCAGCGCATGGTCAATGACTTCCGGCCATTTTTCGGTAATTTATTTAAAAGGAATAAATATATAGATAATAAATAATTTAAATCACAAATAAATAATACTCACCATTCAAACTCACCCCGTTATTAATCATTCCAATATTTACCACCTGTAGTGCGCAATAAACTCCTGTTAAATTCATTAATAAGAAAGCACTGACAGGGATGCGCCCTTTATATCCAGGCTATTCGTGCGGATATATTCTATTCAGGAATTTTCGCCCTTTACGCAAGCGGCAGAGATAAATATATTAACTCCGCTGTATTAACCTTATATACAAGGAGAAAGTAATGAGAGAAATCAGCCATAATGAAGTACAAATGGTTAGCGGCGCTGGTCTGACTGACGTTATCACCGGCCTGAACTCGGCTATGGAAAATGTCTCAACCAAACTGCAAACCACCGTTGATGCTATTTCTACCACGACGGATAGCTGGAGCATCAAAAAACTGACGCATCAGGCTATAGGATTGTCTCGCACCTATGCGAAGCTTTCCTTCCTGTCGAATATCCTGACCGGATTAACTACCCCAGCCGACAGCTCGTCTGCCGCGTAGTTTTGCGTGAAGGATCTGAATAAGGCAGGCCACCGGTCTGCCTTCATGCTTTTATGCCTTTATGCCTTTATGCCTTTATGCCTTTATGCCTTTATGCCTTTATGCCTTTATGCCTTTATGCCTTTATGCTTTTATGCCTCTATATGATTTCAGCCAACTTTTCGTAAATTGCCCGTATTTCCGTCTCGCTCAACACGTTGTCCGCCGTGAAAAAGGAGAGGATTAACGCGCGAAAGTCGGTAAAGGACGCGGCCTCCTGCTGCCTTTTCTCCTCTCCGTAGACGGTAAGATGCCGGTTGAACAGATTGGTTTGCTGCCCGTTTATTATTTTCGCCATCATCAAATTATGGCGAAACAGCGACTCGTCATACGTGGCAACAAAGTGGCTGGCGACAAGAATATCCGCCTGTTCGCAGGCGCCATCGGCAAACCGATACATCAACCGCCAGCTGCCGCCGCTTTTCATCGACAGCAGCCACTCTTCCTGGCTGAACCGCTCAAGACGGTAACCCTGCTGTTCGCCCGCCTCCAGCCGTAAAGGCGCGGTCAGGCTGACGCCGCCAAAACCGACATCCGCCAGATACCGCACGCCGTCGAGCGCCACGGTTAACAGCATATGCGTTTGCGGCGTCGCGTCCGGCTTATCCTGTCCCCACAGCACGCGTGCAAGGTGCGGCGTAACCCTGAAGCCAATTTCTTCAAGGATTTGTCGCAACAGCAGATTATGCTCAAAGCAGTAGCCTCCCCGCTGTTTGCTCAGCAGCTTGTCGGCAATCTTCTCTACGTCGATACTGACCGGCCTGCCCAGCAAAACCTCTATGTTTTCGAAGGGAATAAGAGCAGGCCAGCGCTGATGTAGTGCACTAAGGGTGGCGAAATCAGCAGACGGCGACGCGGAAAAACCAGCCAGCGCCGCAAAGCGGGAAAAGTAGTGATAGTTGTTCATAGCAACTCGTTCATGATGTTAAACCACCATGTTAGCAGTTTTGCCGCTGCCGGCTATTTTCGCAGGCCGCCGGGTTGATGGAAAACGTTCAATCCTCTTTCTTTTGTCCGCCTGTAACGGCAAAGGCGTTAACCTGGCGAAAAGGCGCCGGAAACGTTAAGCTCGCCGCCACCACTTCAGTAAAAACAACCTGTATGAAACGCAAAACTATCGCCATTGTAGCTTTGCTGGCTATCGTCGGCGGGCTTTATCTGACCTTCCTCCCTCCGGAGCAGGATCCGCACTATTATGCCGCCGCCTGCGTGGCGATCAAGGATATGCATGACACGCCAGACTCGGCAGATTTCCCTGACAAATTGCGCGAAGTGATTACCAACGAAAACGCTTCCTACGCGGTGGACAAAGTAGCTTTCGACAAGCATTCGGCACAGGGCGCAATTCAGCGTTACCGGCAGCTCAGCGAGCAGGATAAAAACCGAACTCGCCAAAGCATCGACGACTGTTTAAGCGTCATGCTGCCCAAAAACACCGACTAAAGGGCCGGCGGCCTGCCGCTGACGGGCCGTTAGTCACTCAGGTTATGGATTAACTTTGTTACAGCATCTTTCACTACGTTCAGGGAATAAGGGCAAACGGGTAACAGAGCGCTGTTACATATTCAGCCAATCGACTCAGCTTGTTACGGATCTGAAAGCGCTGCACTGTGTCTTCTTATTTGCATCTTTTTTGCAGCGGAACGGCTACCCACAGTTTCGGTAAACGCGCATATTTTTACTACCAATATAAATCACGTTTATTAAGATTTTCTGTAAATCTGTACACACCATGTAACCTCTGAACCTGCTATTAATAAGAAAAAAAAGTGCCCGCCGCGCCCATTAATTAACGCCACTTAACTTGCCTTATACGCATTTATCTGTAAATCAACGGGACGGCACCTTTTCCGATAGTTCCGCGTTAAAATAATCTTATTAAAATTATCATAAAGTCATTTGCTATCGCCTGCCAAGAGTGAAAGGGAAAATGCAAGCTGAATACTATTATGTGACCCAACGACCAGAACAAATGGATTTTCATCTGTTACACCGCCGAGGCTGCCAGAAAATGCCCGGGAAAAATAAGCTGGCGTTTATCGGCAGCTGCTATGCCCCTCTCCAGGCATTAACCGTGGCCAAAGCCCGGTTTGGCAACCGCGTAAAAGCCTGCTACTTCTGCTGCCAGGAACATCATGAGCGCGCAACCCCTTTTATTTCTTCTCGTCTGTAAATAGCGCTTCGAAACGCTCATGCAGATAGTCGGTAAAACAGCGGATCCTTTTTGGCGTCTGTCGGCTATGAGCATAAACCGCATAGATATCCGCTGAAGGCAGCTGATATGAAGTGAGCACCTGAACCAGCTTGCCGGCCAGGATCGCTTCGCGTGCATCCCACCACGAGCGCAGGATCAGACCATGGCCATCCAGCGCCAGGCGCATGGCAACCTCACCATCATTTGTGGTCAGGCTTCCCTGTACTTTCTGCCGATGCTCTTTACCCGCCTTGCTGAATCGCCAGATAGCGGCATCCGACTCATGCTGGCGCAGCACAATACAATTATGCTGCGCCAGATCTTCAACGCGCTGTGGTACACCATAACGGGCCAGATAGTCCGGCGAGGCGCATACCACGCGATAATTAGCCGCTATACGGCGTGCAATCAAACGGGAATCCGGCACGCTGCCTACGCGGATATCCACATCTATACCTGCATTAAGGAAGTTCAGCGGCTGGCTGGATAGCTGTAAATTAAGCGTTAACGCCGGATGTTGCGCGGCAAAATCTGAAACCAGAGGCGCAACGTAACGACGTCCAAAACCAAAGGAAGCGTTGATATGTAAGGTGCCGTGTAGCATAGCGCTTTCGCCGCCCAGCTCCTCTTCCAGCTGCGCCAGCTGGCTGAGGATCGGCTCCGCGCCTTCGGCGTAAAGCAGCCCTTCCGGCGTCAGCTCCAGGCGTCGGGTAGTTCGTCTGACCAGCTGTACGCCCAGCTTCTCTTCCAACTGCGTCAGTCGTTTACTGACGGCCGGCAGGCTTAATCCCAGTTCCCGGGCGACCTCCGTCAGACTGGTCAGTCTGGCCACGTGGGTAAAAAAGCGCAGATCCTCGCTGGTTGTCGCCAACTCTTTACCTTTAGTTAACATTGCATTGAATTCCAGGCTAATTATTTAACCATAATGCTGCAATAGACTCAGGGCGAAAAGCTAACTTTCCAGGAGATGCGCAATGTCCGTAGCAAACTACAAAATTGCCGTGATCCCCGGTGACGGGATCGGCAAAGAGGTGATGCCGGAAGGCGTAAAGGTTATCAGCGCCGCCGCAGAAAAATTCGGCATCGTGCTGGAGTGGGTCTGGTTTGATTTTGCCAGCGCGGACTATTATCAGCAGCACGGTAAAATGCTGCCGGACGACTGGTTTGCCTTACTTAAGCCGTTTGACGCTATCTACTTTGGCGCCGTCGGCTGGCCCGAAATCGTGCCGGATCACGTCTCGCTGTGGGGCTCGCTGCTCCAGTTCCGCCGCCAGTTCGATCAGTACGTTAATTTGCGTCCGGTGAGGCTGCTGGCCGGCATCAAATCCCCGCTGGCCGATCGCCAGCCTGGTGACATCGATTTCTACGTGGTGCGTGAGAATACCGAAGGCGAATACTCCAGCGTTGGCGGAACGATGTTTCCCAATACGGAGAGAGAAATTGTTATTCAGGAAACGGTAATGACCCGTACCGGCGTGGACCGCATTTTAAAGTTCGCCTTTGAGCTGGCGCAAAAGCGTCCGGCCCGCCATCTGACTTCCGCCACCAAATCCAACGGCATTGCCATCACCATGCCGTGGTGGGACAGTCGCGTAGCGGCGATGCACGAGCATTATCCCGACCTGGCGGTGGATAAATACCATATTGATATTCTGACGGCGCACTTTGTCCTGCATCCGGACAGGTTCGATGTGGTTGTCGCCAGCAATCTGTTCGGCGATATTCTTTCCGATTTGGGGCCGGCCTGCACCGGAACCATCGGTATTGCGCCTTCCGCTAACATTAATCCTGAACGTACCTTTCCCAGCTTATTCGAACCCGTACATGGCTCTGCACCGGACATCGCTGGTCAAGGCATCGCCAATCCGATAGGTCAAATCTGGTGCGGCGCGATGATGCTTGAGCATCTGGGCCATAGCGAGGCGGCGGAAGCAGTGGTAGCAGCCATAGAACGCGTGCTGAGCAGTGAAGATAAAATACGGTTAACCTCGGACATTGGCGGTACGGGGAAAACGGCAGATCTGGGCGCCGCTATCGCCGCCGCGCTGTAAATAAGGGAGGAAAAAGGCGGCCTTTCTCCTTTTTGCTATTTTACTGAAGGTGGAAAATTATTCTGTGCAACTATTGTAAAAATAAAAAAATATGAGACTATTCCCATTAAAAACACCAACTAACTATGAGCTATAAAATATCAACCATTAATTCAGGCCTGAGAATAATCCTGGCTGGCAGGCCAGATGACTTCACTAACCTGAACCATTAGTAAAAACGTTATTTTTAATTTTTAACCATAGCCTGACACTAACGTATGACAATAACTAAGGAAAAATTTAATTTTTTTTAGTTACCGGAATCGACAAGTGTTAAAAAAAGCCGTCATGATTGTGAATCATTAGCAGTAATGGCAGAAATTATCTAATATTTTATTCTAAAATATCAGGCTAAAATAGATTTTCCGTTTGATGATCGACTTACCCCTTTTGACGAAATAAAAACCTTAAACACCTGCATGCATTGATATAAAAAACCACAAAAAAAACCTTAAGTAGCCATTCCCCCCTTTAATTAACAAATAATACCCCCTTTATAAAAGAATAAAGTAAGTGTTGAGATGGATTTATCTCAACAGTTACTATAGCCGCACTCAGGAAAGAGTTTCCGTTTGACACGTTTTGAAAAAATCGGTCTGGTTTTCATGGAGGAAAGGTAATGGATTGGGAAAGCGCAAAAGTCTACGGTTACATGATTGAGCCCGACATCCAGGTTAATATTAACCAGAGCCGGATCATTAATATCAAACTACTGGCAAACGAAAAGGGCACCAGCGCAATAAAATTAAGAAAAACCATGATGCGCCTTTTTATTTACCTGCTGGAAAATGCCGACAGTAAAGTTATCGGCAATGAAGAAATATTAACCAATGTGTGGGACAAGTATGGCCTGAGCTCCTCATCACAGCGGCTCTGGCAGGTCATGCACTGCCTGAGAAACAAACTTTCAACGCTTGGTATTGCTGAAGATTTTATCACCCGGACAGAAGAGGATCACGTCAGGGGATTCTGCATTAATAAAGAGCGCGTCACGCCTATTTACTACTTCGACACTAAGAATTTGTAGATAAAACCACTGCAAATACTTCCCCTCAGGGAAAAATAACAATCCCAACGACAAGATGGGATTTATTTTAACATGATGAAAATAAGGATGTTCAATGAAAAAATTGCTGATTGCTGCTGCGCTGGCAACCGCGTTTACCGGCGTGACTGCCCAGGCGGCTTCTACAGACTCTTCGGGCACCATTACCTTTAATGGTGAACTCACTGCCACCACCTGTAAGGTAAATGTAAACGGTTCAGGTAATTCAGACGGTGATGTTACCCTGCCGACGCTTGAAACCTCTACTATGTCCGCGCAGGCTGCTACCGCAGGTGATACACATTTTAATATGGCACTGACGGAGTGTAAGCTGGCAAACGATATGACAGAAGTGTCGGCTTTCTTCCAGTACGGTTCTACCGTTAATACTAACGGACGTCTGACAAACCAGAGTACGGCTACGGAAAAGTCAAACGTCACGCTGGAGCTATTAGATGCTAATAGCACTACTCTCAATGTTATTGCCGTCGGTGATGATAGTCAAAAAGCCAATGCGTCTTATAAAGAAGTGACTTTAGATGCTAACGGAGTTGGCAGCGCATCGTTAGATTACGTCGTTCGCTATTATGCGGAAGATGCCGCCGCTACCGCAGGTAAAGTTAGCAGCAGCGTGGTTTACGCTCTTCAGTATAAATAAAACCTCCCCGCAGAGAGACGCCGTCTCTCTGCTTTTTACAGAAGGTTAGTATGAATAAATTTTCTCGCTTATTTTTGTCCGGTTTAAACGCTTCTTTATTGCTGGCGTTTAGCTACACGGCTTCTGCCAGCGTAGTGATTACCGGCACCCGGGTTATTTATCCCTCAGACGCCAGAGAAGTCAGCGTAAAATTAGCCAATAAAGGGAAAAAGCCGGTGCTAATCCAGAGCTGGATCGATGACGGCGATGTAAAAGCCAAACCGGACACTATCCATGTGCCTTTTGTCCTGACGCCGCCTATCAACCGCGTGGAGCCGGAGAAAGGCCAGACGCTGCGTATCAGCTATACGGGAAAGCCGCTGCCGGCCGATCGGGAAAGCATCTACTGGCTGAACGTTTTGGAAATTCCGGCTAAAAACCCGTTGCTTAAAGACAGCAACCTGCTGCAAATGGCCTTTCGCTCGCGTATTAAATTCTTTTTCCGTCCCGTCGGTTTGAAAGGAAACGCTAACGATGCCGCACAAAAAATTGTCTGGAAAAAAAACGGGCAGCAGCTGATAGCCAATAATCCTACGCCTTATTATATCTCGCTGACCAATATAGTTATTAACGATAAAAATACCGAGGCAGATACGATCGCGCCTTTTTCTGAAGCCAGCTTTACTGCCGCAGCAAACCCTGGGGAAAAAATAAAGGTAAATTATATCAATGATTATGGCGCCTCTATCAGCGTCGATGCGCAAGTCAATTAATGGATATTCTACTCTACGTCATCGGGACAGATTAATGACGCTTAATCAGGTTTTTTATAAAAAGGATTTTTATGGAAAACGCCTCGCCACAAGGAAAAAGATGGAAGCAAGCGCAGCTGGTGTTGCTCCTTCCTTTTATTTCTTCAGCCTATGCGATCGAACCTTCCCCTTCTGCACCGCAGGAAGTTGCCAAAAATGTTGAGTTCGATCCTACATTTCTTAACGTCAGCGACGGCAGCGCTATCGATCTCGGCCGCTTCGCTAACGGTGCGGCGGCGTTGCCCGGCATCTATCGAACGGCGGTTTACGTTAATAATGACCTGCTGGGAAATTACGATATTGAATTCAGCGCCGATAAGAACAAAAACGTTCTGCCCTGCTTAAAAGAAGAGCTGATAAAAAGAATCGCCTTCGATGCAGGCCGGATACCCGCAAATTTTTTTGAGCAGGATGAGCGCGGCCGGGGCTGTTACGATCTGAAGAAAAAAATTCCCGAGATCGCCGTCAATTACGACAGTAACGAACAGCGGCTTGATATTATCGTTCCGCAAATTTATATGGCGCGAAACGCGCGAGGAGCGATAAGCAAGGACCGCTGGGACAGCGGCATTCCGGCAGCGCTACTGGCTTATAATGCCAGCGCCTACACCAGCGAAAGCGGGGGAACCCGCTATCAATCCGTCTATGCCAGCATCCGGGCGGGATTAAATATCGCCAGCTGGTATCTGCGCCATAACGGCAGCTGGAACTGGGTTGAGCACGGCCAGAAAAAATATAGCGCCCTTAATACCTATGTGCAGCGGGATATTCCCGCCCTGGAAAGCCGTCTGCTGGCTGGCCAGGCGAATACCTCAGGCTTGCTGTTTGAAACGCTGCCTTTTTCCGGCGTACAGCTGGCAAGTGATGAAAGAATGCTGCCGAACTCGCTGCGCGGCTATGCGCCAGAGATCCACGGCGTGGCGCGCACTAACGCCAGGGTGACCGTACGTCAGGGCAGCCAGGTTATTTACGAAACCACCGTGCCGCCGGGCGAGTTTCTAATTAACGACCTCTATCCCACCGGCTACGGTGGTAATTTAGCGGTCACCGTTCGCGAGTCTGACGGCAGCGAACAATATTTTGAAGTGCCCTACTCCTCTGTCGCCCAGCTGCTCAGGCCGGGCAACAGCCGCTACTCCGTTACCGCCGGCAGGCTGCGCAGCAGCTCGCTGTCGGAAAAGCCCGCCCTTTATCAGGCTACGCTGCAATATGGCCTGACCAATATGCTTACCGCCTATGGCGGTTTCCAGGCGAGTCAGAACTACTATGCGCTGCAATCGGGCCTGGCGCTTGGTACCGAAATCGGCGCTTTTGCGCTGGATGCCACTCAGGCCCGCACCCATCTGGGCGGGACTGCCGAAGATACGCCGACATCCATGAGCGGGCAGAGCTTTCAGCTCAGCTACAGCAAAACCGTCAGCGCTACCAGCAGCAAAGTGTCGCTGGCGGCCTACCGTTTTTCCACCAGCGGCTATATGGGATTTATGACGGCGATGCAGACGCGGGAAGCGGTTGCCGACGGGCTGTCAACCAGCGCAATCTGGCGCGCCAAAAACCGTTTTATCGCTACGGTCAGTCAAGGGCTGCCGGAACGCTGGGGAACCCTTTACGCCAGCAGCTCGCTACAGGATTACTGGAACCGCGACGGCAACAGCAAGCAGTACCAGCTGGGCTACAACAATCGCTATAAAAATCTCTCATGGGGTCTTAGCGTTAACCGCACCTGGACGCTGTACGGCGAGGCCGAGAACAACTATCTGCTGAACTTCAGCCTGCCGCTGGGCAACAGCAGCAGCTACACGCCCCAGCTGCGTGTTGATTTAGCGCATAACAGCAACGGGCGAACCTCAGAACAGGCAGCCATATCCGGCACGGGCGGTAAGCTTGGCCAGTTTTCTTACGGCGTCAGCGCCGCCAACGCCAATCAGGGCACGGGCAGCAGCGGCACGGTTAATGGTACATGGCGCAGCGCCGTTTCTTCTTTGAGCGCTTCGTACGGCAAAGGCAGCAACTATTACAGCGCGTCTGGCGGGATGAGCGGCACCGTTATTGGCCATTCCGGCGGCGTGACGCTAACGCCTTACACCTCCGATACCTTCGCGCTGGTCGAGGCCAAAGGCGCCCAGGGCGCCAGCGTTTCGTCCTATCCTGGCGTTCACGTTGACTGGAACGGCTACGCTGCCGTGCCCTATCTGGATCCCTATCAGCTGAACGAAGTCACGCTGGATCCTGGCGGGGCCGCCAGCGATGTGGAGCTGGATACCACCTCGCTGAAAGTAGCGCCGTTATCAGGCGCCGTAGTGAAGCTGAAATACGGCACGCGCAGCGGCACAGCGGTGCTGATTGCGGCCACCTTCCAGGGTGAGCCTGTGGCCTTCGGTGCCGAGGTGCTGGACAGCAAGGGCAACCATGTCGGTACCGTCGGCCAGGGCGGCGAAGTCTATGCACGCGTCCAGGCGCAGCGGGACAAGCTGCGTGTTAAATGGGGAGACGCGCCGGATATGCAATGCAGCCTGAGCTATATCCTGATGCCGCAGGCGGAAACCGACCGCCAGCGTGAAATACCGCGTTTTGAAAGCGTTTGCGAAGCCATTGAAAAAACCGCGCAGCCAGAGGGAACCATGGCAGAGGCGCCGCCGACATCCCGTCAAAGTCACAGTTAATACGGATTGAAGACATGAAGAGTCGTTTAATACAAAAATATTGCCGGTCCGCCCCGTTACTCGCTCTGCTGGCTATGGCCACGGTCTGGAGCCAGCAGGCTTTTGCCTTGAGCTGTAGCCTGCAAAAAGGCTATGGCGTTATGAATTTTACGCTGCCCTTACAAAGCAGCAATCTGACCATCGGGCCAGGGGTCAGTAACGGCACCGTTATTTATCGCCAGTATTTTAAGCCCTCCCGGCCTACAAATATTTATTGCGATAATACACAGAGCTATCAACCCACTATTAACTGGTATTACAGCGATCTGCCTAACAATGCGTCCGACTGGTCAGACAGCTCGTTTCGCGCCGGCAAAGTGTATGAAACCGGCGTAGCGGGTATAGGCATAGCTATTTATACCTATAACCTGACCTACTATTCCGTTCCTTTCAGCTATCAGCCATGGCAGGGAGAAACTCAATACGACAGTAACGTTTGGCAAGCGCAAGGCGGCTTTGAATTTGACGTGGTGCTGATTAAAACCGGCACGATCACACCCGGCACGCTTATCGGATCGCAGCTGCCTACGGTGAAATATGATTTTGAGGCGCCGGGTATTTCGGCGATAAATTTAGGGAGCCTGAACTTTTCCGGGGCGATAAATATCGTTTCGCAAACCTGTCAAACGCCGGACGTCACCGTCGAGATGGGAAAATATGACATCGCTGAGTATTTTACGGGAACAGGGAAAACCACCGAATGGAAAGATGCCACCATTAACTTAGTTAACTGCCCTCGCTTTTACGGGACGCTGAACGACGGCAGAAATACCTGGACTTCCGACAACGGCGCCAGCGGCATGGGTGCTATCACCAACAACATTTTAAATCTGACGCTGTCACCTAATACCGCCATTATCGACAGCGCTAACGGTATTCTTGGCATAAAAACGGGCAGCGGCAGCGCCACAGGCGTCGGCATTCAGATGGCTTATGGCAATAAATCTGATGCTTCTCCCTTGCTGGTAGATTTTGCCAGCAGCAAGGATTACAGCATGCAAAACAGTGCGGCGACCACGCAGTCTATGCCGCTTGTCGCTCGTTACATTCAGACCGAATCGACCGTAAGTGCAGGAAGAGCAGATGCGACCGTTACATTTACCATTAACTACTACTGAAAAAAGCGAGGTTTTTTTTCAGCTGTAACAGGGACAGGATAAAGAGGGATTTATGTGCATATATGTTATTTCCGACGATATGTACTTTGTGGCCGGGCTAAAATACTTTCTGGCGGAAAATGGCATAGCGATGCAAGGATTTAGCTATGAAGGCTGGCTAACTCAATTCCGCCCCGGTAAGTTAACAAAAGAAGATACCGTGATCATTGATATCAACTTTACTAATTGCCATACCAAACTGGGCATGGCGAAAAATATTGATTATTTCGGTATCAATATTGTTTTTATTGTCGACCTTCCCTTACAGGATGAGCATAAAGGCTTTCATCCTTACTGGCTTATCTCCAAGAAAAGCACCTTTAAAAAATACATTCCTTTATTAAAAGCCATCCCGAACTATGAAGCTTCACACTACAATCAGCTCTCCCGAAAGGAAACGCTGATCCTGAAAGAGCTGGCTTCCGGCCACTCGGCTATCTTTATTTCCCGAAAACTTAATATTTCGGTTAAAACAATTAGCTCGCATAAGCAGAATGCGGTACGCAAACTGGGGATGATGAAAATCAACGATATGGCACTGGTCTGCTATAAAGAAATTCTTAATCTTTATTCCGGCTTCAACAAGAGCTATCTGGGGTTGCGGGATCCGCCATCGTGGCGCGCAGCATCGTCGCTTTCCCGGCTACAGTAGAAAGCGGCAGAAGGTCGCCAGACCTTCTGCCAGGGTTTTACTCGCTAACGCGATAGCGCTCCAGCCAGTGTGCATAAGGCGCTGGCAGCACCCATGAAGGCTGCTCTTTTTTCAGCGCCCGCGCGGCCTGATAGGACCAGTTAGGGTTGGCCAGGTGTGCTTTACCAACCATGACCAGATCCAGCTGACCTTTCTCAACGGCTTCGTTAGCAATTAACGGCGCATCAATACCCCACGCGGAAGCCACCGGAATATCCGCTTCACGGCGCACGCGCTCGGCAACTGGCGCCAGGAAAGCGGGGCCCCACGGAATATTAGCGTCCGGCGTGGAGAAGCCGATGCTGACGCTGAGCAGATCCAGGCCGCCTTCGCGGAATTTTTTCGTCAGCGTAATCGCCTCTGTCAGCGTCTCTTCGTCACGACCGTCGTATTCAATCACGCCGAAACGCGCCGTCAGCGGCAGGTTATCCGGCCACTGTGTACGTACGGCAGCCAGCGTTTCCAGCAGGAAGCGGCTGCGCCCTTCGAAATCGCCGCCATATTGATCCTGACGCTGGTTAGCGTGCACGGAGAAGAAGCTCTGTGCCAGATAGCCATGTGCGAAATGCAGCTCCAGCCACTCGAAGCCGGCATCACGCGCGCGCTGTGCCGCCACGGCAAAATCATCGCGAACGCGGGCAATCTCTTCCAGCGTCATTTCGTGCGGCACCTGCGGCAGGTTAGCACCGAAAGCGGTAGCGGACGGCGACAGCGTTTCCCAGCCGCGCGGGTCGGTTTTCGCGATATGATCGTCGCCTTCCCACGGACGGTTAGCGCTGGCTTTGCGGCCCGCATGGGCAATCTGAATACCCGGCACCGCGCCTGCCGCCTTGATATCACGGGCGATGATCGCCAGTTTCTCAGCCTGCTCGTCGTTCCAGATACCGAGGCAGCCGGGCGTGATACGCCCTTCCGGCGCAACCGCCGTCGCCTCGACAATCACCAGACCTGCGCCGCCACGGGCCAGGCTGGCATAATGAACGCGGTGCCACTCGTTGCTCAGCCCATCTTCAGCGCTGTACTGACACATTGGCGGTACGGCGATACGGTTGCGTAACGTCACGTCTTTTAAGGTAAAAGGGGAAAATAACCCTGACATAAAAACCTCTTAATGGATGGCGGTAAAACAGGTTGCCTGATGACAACGTCATGTCGGTCGATTATTACGCCAATGCTGGCAACTTCACTAAGCGGTTAATGCTGATGCTGTACGCAGGGTGGGTATCAGCGTCAGCCGTGGTCACAGGCCGATCTTTTCCGCTTAACGCAGGCGGCTTTCCGCAGGCCAGGCAAAATCAGCAATAAATTTGGGTAACGGACTCAGACTGCTCCAAAGAGGCCTGTTCGTAAAAAATATAAAACGCCCACGTCGAATTAGCCGCGTATGGCTGATAGCCAAAAATAATAAACAGAGCGGAAAAATAATTTGAATTTTATAGTCACGGCGCGTTATCAGCAGAAACAGCATTCTCGTTTAATGGTCATAAATTTTCGCCAGAAGGCGGAAAAAATAAATATTATTTATGAGCAGCGGCAGCGGTAATAATCATCACTCTTTTAAAAAAGGCAGCCATTCTGTTACAACTTCAACAAATGTCACACTTTACCTGGCCGGGACGCATCTTTCAGGTCGTGATTTGTTGCGTAATCTCTATCATGTAGCGGGTAAATAAAAGACTACCTGATTGGCAGTGAATGAAATTCAGAGATTTTGCAGAAGAAGAAAAGCTGTTTGTTCGCAGGGCACTGGTGGCCTTTGGCGTTGTGCTGGCGGGTTTTGTCACGCTTGGCATCAATCTCTGGCATCTGCAGATTGAGCAAAATCAATACTATCAAACGCGCTCCAATCAAAACGATATCAAGATGATCCCCATCGCGCCCACGCGTGGGATTATTTTCGACCGTAACGGTACGCCGCTGGTAAAAAATGTTACCTGGTATGACATCGAAGTTGTGCCTTATAAAGTGCATGATATGAAGGCGTTACTGGCTGAACTGACGCCAATAGTCGATCTTTCTGCCGACGATATCGAGACGTTTACCCATAATCTGCACAACGCCAGCCGCTACAAGCCGGTGGTGTTGAAAACCGAGCTATCGGCGGAAGAAGTGGCCCGTTTCTCTGTTAATCAATTCAAGTATACCGGCGTCGATATCAACAGTTATGAAGATCGCCAGTACCCCTACGGCCCGGATCTGGCACACGTGGTGGGGTACGTCTCTAAAATAAACGACAGCGATTATAAAAGGCTGGATAAAGAAGGGATTAGCGAGAACTACGCCGCCGACCATAATATTGGCAAACAGGGGATTGAAGGTTATTACGAATCGGTACTGCATGGCAAAACCGGCTATCAGGAAGTGGAAGTGGATAACCACGGCCGGGTGATCCGCGTGCTGAAAGAGGTGCCGCCCGTTGCCGGTAAAAATATTTATTTGACGCTGGATCTTCCTTTACAGCAGTACGTGGAGACGCAGCTGCCAGGCCAGCGGGCCGCCGTCCTGATTGAAAATCCCAAAACCGGCGAGGTGCTGGCGATGGTGTCCAGTCCCAGCTACGATCCCAACCCTTTTGTGAAGGGCATCAGCTATAAAGCCTACAAGTCGCTGTTGGCTAATAAAGATCTGCCGCTTATCAACCGCGTAACCCAAGGGCTTTATCCGCCAGCCTCCACCGTTAAGCCTTATATGGCGATGTCGGCACTGCTGAATCACGTCATTACGCCGCAAACCAGCTTCTACGGCGCGCCGACCTGGACGCTGCCGGGCACCGAGCGCAAATACCGCGACTGGAAAAAAACCGGACACGGGATGCTGGACGTAACCCGCGCGATAGAAGAGTCGGCGGACACCTTCTTTTATCAGGTGGCCTTTATGATGGGTATCGATCGCATTCATACCATGCTCAGCCAGTTCGGCTACGGTAAATCCACCGGCATCGATCTCAACGAGGAGTACAACGGCCTGCTACCAGGCCGCGAATGGAAGCAAAAGGTGCATAAAAAGAGCTGGTATCAGGGCGATACCGTTTCCGTCGGTATCGGCCAGGGCTACTGGATTGCCACGCCAATCCAGATGGTGAAAGCGATGGCCACGCTTATTAATAACGGGCGCGTTATCCAGCCTCACCTGATGTATGAGGAAAAACAGGGTAAAAACGTCAGCCTTTGGCAGCCGACGCTGCCCGCTCAGCAGGTCGGCGATCCTGACTCGCCGTACTGGGGGATCGTACGCCGCGCCATGTTCGGCATGGCCAACGCGCCAAACGGCACCGGCTATAAATATTTCCATACCGCGCCTTACGGCATTGCGGCGAAAAGCGGCACCTCGCAGGTGTTCGGCCTGAAGCAGAATCAGATCTACAACGCCAAAACGATCCCGATCCGCCTGCGCGACCATATTTTCTATACCGCCTTTGCGCCTTTCGATAAGCCCAAAGTGGCGATAGCGCTGATCCTGGAAAACGGCGGCATCAACGGCGTCACGGCCGCGCCGCTGGTAAGAAATATTCTCGACCACATCTTCCTGCCGCCGGATGTTAAACCGATGGCCCCTACCGCCGATCCACAGAGCAACCTGACCGCGCAATAGCCCGGCCGCTAGCGCCGCAGCATAAGCTGCGGCGTGGGGCCGTGATGATAAACCTGTAGCTCGGCCCGATACCAGCGCGTCAGCGTCGGTTCGGTCATCACTTCCGCCGGCGTGCCGCTGGCGACCCGCCTGCCCTCGTGCAGCAGCAGCATACTGTCGGACCACAGCGCCGCCAGGTTCAGATCGTGCAGCACGCAGCAAACCGCCAGCTGCCCTTTACGGCTGAGCCGATGCAGCAAACGCAGCGCATGCTGCTGATGGTAGAGATCCAGCGCCGAGGTCGGCTCGTCTAAAAATAACCAGCCGCGCGGGCCATCGTCGTGCCAGAGCTGCGCCAGCGCCCTCGCCAGCTGCACACGCTGCTGTTCGCCGCCGGAAAGCCGTCGATAGTCGCGCGTGGCCAGCTCGTCGCAGCCGGTCAGCTGCATCACTTCGTCCAGCATCGACGCACTGGCTCGGCCAGGCCAGGGCGCACGTCCCATCGCCACCACCTCGCGCACGCTGAGCGGAAACTCGACGTGGCTTTGCTGCCTCATCACCGCCCTGACGCGCGCCAGCCGATCGCGCGGCCAGCTATCCAGCGCCTGGCCGTTCAGCAGGCACTGACCTGAATCCGGCGAGAGATAGCCCGTCAGCAGCCGCAGCAGCGTGGATTTCCCCGCCCCGTTCGGGCCAATCAGAGCGACCATTTCGCCCGGCGTCAGCGTCAGCGAAACCCGATCGATCAGCAGCCGCGCCCCTGAGCGGCAGGAAAGATCGAGCGCCTGTAAAGCATCAGTCATATTCGCCCTCCCGCCGACGCAAAATCAGCCATAAGAACCACGGCGCGCCCAGCAGGCTGGTCAGCAGGCCAACCGGCATTTCGGCAGGCGCCACCAGCGTGCGCGCCAGCGTATCGGCTATCAGCAGCAGTATGGCGCCGAGCAGCGCCGAAGCGGGCAGCAGCCAGCGATGATCGCCGCCGGTGCCCAGCCGGATCAGGTGCGGCACCACCAGGCCGATAAAACCGATCACGCCGCTGACCGCCACCGCTGCGGCCACCATCAGCGCGCTGAGCACCAGTACGATGCGCTGCGTGCGTTGCACATCGACGCCCAGATAGTGCGCCTCTTCATCACCCAGCTGCAGCAGATTGAGCCGCTTTGCCTGCCACTGCGTCGCCAGCAGCGCCGGCAGGATCAGCGCGGCGCTGGCCAGCACCGTTGACCACTGCGCCTGTCCCAGCGATCCCATACCCCACAGCGAAAGCTGACGCAGCTGCTGATCGTTGCCGATCCAGGAGAGCAAGCCGACCGCTGCGCCGCAGAGCGCGTTGATAGCGATGCCCGCCAGCAGCAGGCGAGAGAGCGTGGTGCGGCCGTGACGGCTGAGCAAAAAAATCATCAGGGTCACGGCCAGGCTGCCGACAAAGGCGGCCAGCATCGGCCACCATAAAGCCAGCACGGCAGGCAGCGTCAGCGGCATCACTACGGCCAGCGCCAGCGCCAGCGACGCGCCGCTGCTGATCCCCAACAGGCCGGGATCGGCCAGCGGATTGCGAAACAACCCCTGTAGGGTCGCGCCGGAAACCGCCAGGGCGCTGCCGACCAGCACCGCCAGCAGCACGCGCGGCAGGCGGATAGTCCACCAGATCTGCCAGACCAGGCTGTCGGCGGACGCCTGCCAGACCATCGGCAGCGACAGCCGCATCGCGCCCATGCTGGCGGCAAAAAGCGCCGTCGCCACCGTCAGCGCAAGCATGATCCCCAGCCCGCGCGACGTCATTTTCCTCATGGCAGCGTCGCTTCCGCCGCTTTACGCAGTTTGCCGATAGCGCCCGGCGTTTGCAGACCAAAGCCCAGCAGCGCCATATCGTCCACCACCAGCAGGTTGCGCTGCTTGCCCGCAGGCGTCAGCGCCAGTCCCGGCAGCTGCCAGATACGCTCTTCATCGCCCATCGCCTTCAGGCCGTCTTTGCCAATCACCACCAGCTGCGGCGCGCTGGCCACGATACCTTCCTGGGTCAACGGCTGGTAGCGCGGCACCTGCCCCATGGCGTTAATCAGCCCCGCGCTGCGAATGGCGCTGTCCGCCGCCGTCTCCGTTCCCGCCGCCATCGCCTTCATGCCGCTATGATTAAGGATAAACAGCACTTTGACCGGCAGCGGTTTTTTCGCCATTGCGGCCAGCTGGCTGTCCAGCCTGGCGTCCAGCGCTTTGCCTTCCTCTTCTTTATGCAGCGCGCCTGCAACGGTAGCGATTTTTTTATGGATCGCCTGGAGCGTCGGCTCGCCCGTTACCGTGACCACCCTGACCCCGGCCTGCTCAACCTGCTGTAAGGCCAGCGAGGGTTTAGCCAGCTCGCTGGCGATAACCAGCGTGGGCCGCATCGCCAGGATGCCTTCCGCATTCAGCTGACGCATATAGCCCACGTCCGGCAGTTTGGTCGCCAGCGCGGGCCGCAGGCTGGTGGAGTCCCGTGCTACCAAAGTTTGCTGGGCGTCCAGCGCGTAGACAATCTCAGTGACGTCGCCGCCGATCGTTACCACTCGCTCTTCCGCCATCAGCGCAAAAGGCAGCGCCAGCAGCGCTATCAGCCACAGCCTCATACCGTCGCTCCTTGCTTCGTCAGCCCGGCGATCTGCTCGCGCCAGCGCGCCTGTTCCGGCTGGCCCTCGGTGCGCTGACCAAACAGCTGGGCGATCTGCGTGCCGTCGGCGGCAAACAGCTCCAGGCTGGTGACAAAGCCGTCAGCCGTGGGCTTACGGGTGATCCAGCTTTCCGCTATGCGATCCGCCATCAGATGCAGCGTAAAGGTGGGATTGAAAATGTTCAGCCAGTTTTCCCTCCATACCGGCTTCTCCACCACGCCGGTAAAGATCTGCACGCAGCCGCGATTGCCGACGAAAATCATGATCTCGTTGCCGTCCTGGCTGGCCTGCCGTAGCAGCTCGCCGGGCGCGCTGTTGTCCACCCGCTGCGCCAGATCGTCGGGAACGGCGTGGAAAGCCTGCTGGCGCGAAACGCCGTGGCGGTTCAGCAGGCCGAAAAACTGGTGCACGTTAGTCATCGCCCGCCATTCCTGTTCAATAGCCGCGCTGTCCGGCTGCGGACTAACGCTGGCAGGCGTCACCGGGATCACCTCCAGCTCCGGCGTTTCCATCAGGCGATAGTCGGCGATCAGCGCCTGCCAGGCCGCCATATCGGTGTTGGGCGTGGCGTAAATTTTCAGTACCGCGTCGCCGTGCGCGTCAAAAATCTGAATGCTGTGACGTTCGCCGCGCGCCGTCTCCTCACGCAACGCATAGGCGCTTTTCCAGCGCTGCGGAAAGATCCGCTGGTCCAGCGCGCGTGGGTTCAGAACCAGCCCGGCGTGGCCGCCCAGATGCAAATTCTCGTAGCGGCCAATTTGTTCATGCACGGCAAAGGCGTTGCGGGTAATCGATTTGGTTTCGCCCACCGCTTCCAGCGCGGCCAGCAGCGCACTGAAATCCGGCCGCAGCGCCGCCGCGTCGAAAGCGGTGCGGGCATGGGTCAGCTCGGCTTCGCTGACGTCCAGCAGCGCGGCCAGGTCGCGGGCGTATTTTTTCGGGTGGTCGGCTTTAAGCTGCCTGTAACGTTGTAAAAGGTTCATCGCTTGTTCTCCATTAAGCCCCGCGCGCGGGGCAAAGTTGCCTTAACTGTGAAACCGGCATTACCGCTACGCCATTAAGCCTCGAGCGCGGGGCAAAGTTAAGGCGGTCAGAAATCCACATTGACGCCCAGCTGGAAGGTGCGGCCCGGCATCACCGCCAGCGCTTTATCAAAGGCATCCTGTCGCGTGCTTTCCGTCAGGTTGCGGCTGCTCAGGTAGTCCCAATATTTACGATCGGTCAGGTTATAGATACCGCCGCTGACGCGCACGTTTTTCGCCGCCTGCCACCAGGCGGTCATATCCACCATGCCGTAACCCGGCACGCGGCTGTATTCCTCGTCCGACCCGGCCAGCGCCGCGCCGCTGTTGCTGTAGCTTTCGCGATTGGTTTCGGTCGCCCGCTTGCCCTTAACAAAGGTCGCCGTTACCGCAGCGCCGTAGACTTTTGCCGGATCGTCCCAGGCTACGCCCACTATCGCTTTGACCGGCGCCACGCTGTCTAAATCGACATAGCTGTCGCCAGCGTAGCTGGATTTTGATTTGCCTTCGCTGTAACCCAGCGCAAAGGTGGCGCTCAGGCCGTTAACCTCGCTAAACCAGCTGCCGACATCAAGCCTGGTGCTAAGCTGGCCGCCCCAGATAAAAGCTTTATCACGGTTTTCTGCCTGATAGATAGTGTAAATATTCGACGGCACCCGGCTGAACTTCGCCGGACTGCCGGCGCGCGTGTAGCGGGTATAGGCAATAAAGTTGTCGTAGGTGTTGTAGAACATGGCGGCATTCAGCGATACGCCTTTCGCCGCCTCGCCTTTCAGCCCCCACTCCAGGTTATCGCTGGTTTCCGTTTTTAACGCGCTGTTGCCGATCAGCGCGTACTGCGCGGATCCCGCATAGCTGGAGCCAAGATTCCAGGAGCCGTACAGCTGGCTGGCGTTGGGGAACTGCGCGCCGCGCTTGTAGAGCACATACGTCATCAGATCCGGCGTCAGCTCGTAGTTCAGGCTCAGCGATGGCAGCACCTGCGTATCGCTATTTTTCTGCCCGTAAAGCTTTTGCAGATCCGCTTCGGTAATAGCCGTGCTGCCGGTGGCCAGGCTGCTCAGGTTTTGCGGCCTGATGCTTTGGTAAGCGATACGCACGCCCGGCACCGCGCTGAAGTCGTGACCGTTCAGATCGAAGTGGATTTTATCCTGAAGGTAACCGCCCGCCAGATAGCCGCGGCTGTCGGCCTGCGGCTGCATGATGACGCTGTACTGGCTGGGCGCAGGCGTCTGACGGAAGGGCCGCTGCGTGTCGGTGACGGTCGCGTTCAGGCCGCCGCTCAGCTCGTGGCGTCCCAGGGTTTTTATCAGCCGGGTTTCCACGCCCCGGATATCCACATTGTAATCGGAATAAACCCGCTCCATCGCCGTCGCGCTGGCAGGCATCAGGGTATTGTCGTGCGCCTGCGTCTGCTGGTAATAAAGCCGGGAGGTCAGGCTGTCGAGCAAATCGCTGGTCGGCGTCCACTCATCCTTCAGGCTGATGCCCCAGCGGCGGGTATTGCTTTGCTGCTGCGCGGTTCCCCAGATGGTGTTGCCGCTGCTGTCCCACGAGTCGTAATGGGTGTGGTTGGTTTTGTCATAATAATCGACGGTGCCGGTCAGCTTGTGCTCGTCGTTGGGCTGCCAGATGCCGGAAGCCAGCAGCGCGTTTGAATGCCAGTTGGCCGGATAAGCCGCCAGCGTATCGCTGTTATTGCGCGTTTGCTGGCCGTCGCGACGGCTGTAAACGAACATGCCGCGCAGCGTGGCATCGCCTGCCGCAGCGGTTATGCCGTTGTGCCAGCTGCGGTTGGCGGAGTCGTAGTCGGACCGATAGCCGAAATAAGTCGATTTATAGGGCGACAGGTAGTCATCTGCCGATTTCGGCAGGAAGGAGACCGCGCCGCCAATGGCGTTGTTGGCTTTTTCCGTAGAGGTCGCGCCGGATTCGATCTCTACCAGGCCGTAGAGATAAGGATCGATATAATCGCGGCCAATGCCGAAGGTGTTCAGACCTGCGCGGCTGGCGTAGCTGCGCCCGGCCGCTTCCGGCTGCGGAATGCCGTCCACCTCCAGCCCCACGCGGTTGCTTTCCAGGCCGCGAATGTTGTAGCCGGTATAGCCGCCGCGATCGAAACCGCTTTTGCCCGCGCCCGATCCGCCGCTGGCACCGGTCGCGCCGATCAACGGTTCATAACGCATTACCGAGCCGAAGTCGTTAGCCCCTTTTTTTTGCATTTCCGCTGCGGTGAGGGTGGTCTGGCTGCCCGCCTCTTTTACCTGTCGGGGCGCGGTGACCACCATCTGTGGTTCGCTGTGCGTGTCGGCAACGGTCAGCTGCTCATTTGCGGCACGCGCGTCCGCCGCCTGCGCACCTGATGATAAACCGGCCGCCGCCAGTGCCGTAAACAGCACGGAACGATGGAAAATTCCCTGAGAATACTGATTCTTGTACATGCTGGTAAGCCTTTTTCTTTATTAGTATCGACTCACATCACTGCCAAAAGCGTTACTGACGCCCGCCGCGCCTGGTATAGTCGATCCCTGACCTCAATAAATGCGAATGATAATCATATTGATTTATGTTATCAACAATCTCCATAAAGAATTCACAATCCGGGAAAAGGCAAGCAGTCGCGGGCTTGACAGCGCCTCTCACCGACCAGAAGATGGTGCTCCCCTTTTTTTCCGGACTACGCTAATGACAACGCCTGCCATCACTATTCACTACTGCTCCCAATGCAACTGGCTGCTGCGCGCGGGCTGGATGGCGCAGGAGCTGCTGCATACTTTTGGCACCGATTTAGCTTCGGTCACGCTGGTGCCGGGCACGGGCGGCATCTATCAAATTGCCGTTGACGGTCATCTGCTGTGGGATCGCAAAGTGGATGGCGGCTTTCCGGAAGTGAAAGAGCTGAAGCAGCGCGTGCGGAACTACTGTTTTCCCGAGCGGGATTTGGGTCATATAGACAGATAGCCAGCCGAATAAAGCGCCCTGCGCTAACGTTTTGACGGGCCATCCACGCGGCCCGGCTTGTTTATCCCTGCCGCTACACGGTAAACTCAGCGCCTTCCGGCGGCACGCTGCCAGCCGGCAATAATAACTACTCTTGCCTGCCCTGCCCTCATCGTCCCCGTCACGCGTTGTGCACAGGTTTTAGCCTCTCTTATTAAGACTTTTTATGACTATTGAAAACCCAACTTCCCCTGCGGCGCGCGCCGTCGGCCCGCTGCTGTTTGCCCTGGCGCTGGGCGCCTTCGCCATCGGCCTGAGCGAATTTGTGATCATGGGCCTGCTGCCGCAGGTCAGCGCAGCGATGCACGTCAGCCTGGCCGAAGGCAGCCGTTTTATCAGCTACTACGCGCTGGGCGTGGTGATCGGCGCGCCGCTGTTTTCCCTGAGCACCGCGCGCCTTAGCCGCAAGCATCAGCTGATGATTTTTATCACGCTATTTTTAGGCGGCAACGTCAGCAGCATGCTGGCGGACAGCGCCCACGCGCTGGTGATTTCCCGTTTTATTAGCGGCCTGCCGCACGGCGCTTTTCTTGGCGTGGCGGCGCTGGCGGCCGCTTCGCTGGTGGAAGAAAACCGGCGCGGTCAGGCGGTGGGCAAAGTCATGCTCGGCCTGACGCTGGCCTCATTGCTGGGGAATCCCGCGGCGACGCTGCTGGGCGAACACCTGGACTGGCGCTGGGCCTTTGCCTGCGTGTCGCTGCTGTCGCTGGCCGATGCGCTGCTGATTTTTAAACTTTTCCCACAGCAGCATGAGGAAGCGCAAAGCTCGCCGCTGAAAGAGATCCGCGGGCTGGCGAACAGCCGCATCTGGCTGACGCTGGGCATCGCGGCTATCGGCTTTGGCGGCATGTTTGCCGTGATCAGCTATATCACGCCGATCCTGACGCTGGCCGCGCACCTCTCTACGCTCTGGCTGCCGGTGGTGCTGTTCGCTTTTGGTCTGGGCATGGTGTTGGGCAATCTGGCTGGCGGCAAGCTGGCCGACCGCAAAATCATGCTCTCTATTTTTTGTATTCTGGCCTGGAGCGTGCTGGTGCTGACCCTGTTCCCGCTGATGGTCTCTTCCGTCAGCGGCCTGCTGCTGGGGGCTTTCCTGATCGGCACCAATCTGGCGCTGTGCGCGCCGCTACAGGTGCGTCTGATGCAGGTGGCCGGAAAAGCGCAAACGCTCGCCGCGACGCTGAATCACTCCGCCTTTAATATCGCCAACGCGCTGGGTGCGTTTCTGGGTGCCTGGGTGGTGCAGCAGGGCTATCCGATGACGCAGACCGCCAGCTATGGCGCCGTTCTGCCGCTGATGGGGATGGTGATCTTTGCTTTCGCCCTGCTGAAGGAAGTGGCCGACCGTAAAAAAAGCGCGATTGGCGCCACCGATTTGATTTAAAAGATGGCGTGATCGGGTTCCCTGAATGTTTAAGTGACGTCCGCTTTGTGGGAGCGGACGTCATGGGAAAATCAGATACCGTGTGGCTACTGTTTTGAGCGAGAAACGGACACAAATTTTACCTTATCATTAATAATCCCGTTGGCCGCTTATTAATGCTGCCCAACTAAAGATATTCTACATAGCTGGTCGAATCCGCGTATCCAAAAATCCTGTAGCCGGTTGAAGTTTCAATACCGGGAAGATGAATAGCGCGAAGAATAACGCCAACTTCCGCGTGCTGCTCAACTGAATTTGTCAAAATATCAAGATAGTGGATATCCGAATAGCCGCCCACGTTGAAATGGTAAAACCACTCGCCATCCACTGCGGATCCATAGCCATCGAGAGAGGTCGTTTTCCATAAAGGAGGCGATGTCATGTTCACCATTGCCAGACGGATTTCATTCCATTTTGTATCATTCATGCAGCTATAAAGCATTTAAACCTCCAGGCACCAGCTTCCTACAGATTACTATACTACGCGGTTAGCAACGCCCTGGCTCTAAGTGGACAGGCGCCAGGCGCTCCCCGTATGCTACGAGCGAAAAGCGCACATTTAGAAGCATTTAATGAAGATTTGTGATTCCATACATAGTTAACATAGGATTATAAAGAGCAAATTTCTTTGGATCTGAATAATTGGGGTTAGGTAACTTTTATTTTATTTAATTTACTGCCATTTAGTTGAATAGTTATCAGTTTGCGGCAAGGAGAAGCCAGGTGAACAATCGGATACAGTGGCCAGATCCCTTCGATGACTCTCTGGCGGGAGGGATGGTCTATCGCAAGTTTTTATATTGCGGGCAACTCTACGGGATCGGCTTTCAAGAATTGCCGACGCTGGCAGATTTAGAAGCAAAACATATAAAGTTGAATCATGCGTTCCCACAGTTTCGTTTCCCACAGAACAATAGTGTCTGGGCAGTACTATTTGACACTATTGACCCGGTAACAGACTCACCTTTAGGCTTTAAGCATGTTAAGTTTGACGGATTAGCGGGTGGGCGTGTGCTCCAAAACGTTGCAAGTATAATTTATGACCATTATAATATTTGCGATGCAGGTGCATATGTTTTCAGCGCCGCGGAAGATAGAGAGCATGAGCGAGGCACTGATCTTTCAGTAATTTATTCGCGAGCACTCGGTCTTCAGGGGCACCGTACAAGCAGGCTGTTCAGCCCGTTTATCGGTTGGAACGCATATACCGATATAGACGCAGGAGGAAGAAGTTATGTCGTCACAACTCAAAGTTACCAGCCTTAACAACGCCGCAGTGGAACGCCTTACTCTTGAAATGGGCAAACGTCTGCAGGCAGCAGCAGGTCGAGATGTGAGAGAGAAGCTTGCTTCCGGCGAGATTAAAATTGTCAATGGTCGCTATGTGGCATCCAGTGATAGTAGCCTTCGCGTTAAACGTTCCTCAGTCTTTGGCGGGGGTCGCCCAAAGAAGCAGGGGATGTATAGCGCATAAAAGAGCCCCGAAAGGGGCTTTTTTATGCGCTCTATTCCAACCTGTACTTATCTTTTTCAAAAAAATTCTGCGCACTTAGTTAGCCATTTGGCTCATCAGTTATTTGTACTTTGCCGGTTGCTATATATTTGTAAGCAATGCCTGCTTCTGACAAAGATTAGACGCTTATCTGGCGCAGATAGCAGCCGGACAGCAGTAATGCGTGGCGATGCAGCTACCGGTAAGGCGGTTTGATGACCAGACCACAGCGCTTGCTCCGGAGATAGTCGGAAAGGTGCTCAGTGTTATGCGCGGTCTGGCGCAGGAAGATGTCACGATAAAGTGGCGCGATATGGCTGATATTATCTGGTTGATGGATTGGGCGCAGATTCTGGAGAAAGCGATACCTGACAACTTTTTCAGACACCTCAGCATTTCTGTAAGCATCGTTTCCTGAGCGATTATCAGGGCATTAACTCAGCCGTTGCAAAGCCAGCCGCAAGAGTGGATCGGCAGCCTGCCAGACGGCGGGCTGCCTTGCATATCAGGGAATAAGTTTACTGCTGCGCATGGCTTCCAGATGCTCGATCAACACGTCATCGGAGCGCCTGATCATGGCGTCAAATCCTTCCCGGCGCGCTTTGGTGACGTCAAATATGGCATCTTTCTGCACATGGAAGATGAAATCACCAAATCCGCCCAGCGCCAGCTTATCGATATTCTTCTCCTTCAGCTGCGCCTTATCGGCGATGGATGACCAGAGAGGCTTAAGCCCGCTGAGACGTTCGCTAAGCGAGACAGGCTGCGCCTCGCCGACCGGCACACCGAACCAGTCAGCCAGTTTTGGCCAGACATGACACCAGCGAAACACGTCGCCATTGGTGATATTGAACGCGCCGAATTTGGCGTTTTCGGCAGCCCAGATAGCGCTTTGCCCCAGAATGCGGCTGTCGGTGATATTCACCAGCGTATTGCGATAGGCGTCATCCGGGCCGGGGAAATGCAGAGCGGTTCCCGTTTCGCGGCAAATCGTCCCGTACACGCCGATCAGATTTCCCAGGTTCATGGGCGATCCGAATGAGTGGCCGATAACAATATCCGGGCGCAGCGCAGTCCAGCCGATACCTTCCTCGCCAATCTTCTTCGCATAGTCTTCATGCCGGAAATAGAGGTTAGGCGGAAAATGCCGGCTGTCCTCTTCCCGTGCCGGGGTGCGGTAAACGCCCAGATGAGCGCCATAAACCTTGCCGCCCTGAATAAAGATAATATGCTGCAACGCATTGCCTGACGAGCGCACTGCGCCGATCAGGTTTTCAAACATCAGCGCATTAATATCCGCTTCCACGCCCGGATTAGGATCCTGGCGCAACGCCGCGTAAAAGATATGCGTCACCGTTTCAAACGCTTCGCGGTGTTGTTTAAGATCCTCTGAAGAGGTCAGGTCGGCGCTGATATGAGGAGAAGAATGAGGGCTGTGCGGCGAACGCCCAAGAGTCGTGATTTGCCAGCCCGCTTTATGGAAGGAATCATGAGCGGCAAAGCCAACTACGCCGCTTGCACCGACCAGCAATACGTGCTTGTTATTCATACAGTTCTCCGCTTGGTTTCAGATAACAAAATGTAGCTGCGTTTTTCGGGTCAAACAATGATGAACAGGCGCAGAGCCACAGAAACGTTTCTCTCTGTACACGTTTACAGCACAGAATTTTCCGGCCTGCCGCCTACGCCCCTATCAACTTCTGGCGCGTGACACAGGTGCCATTCCCGCTTTTTTGCCTCCATCATTTGCTGCCGTTCTCGTTGCAGACCCTGACTCGCCCCGATGATCCACTATACTGACCATTGCTGGTGTAATTTACCTACGAATCTGAGCACGGTTAGTTCCCAAATACCCACCCTACCCACGACCATCAGGAGAACAACATGCAAAAGAGTAAAACCCTGAAAATGCTGCTGGCCGTATCGGCAGCGGCCGCTATGTTCAACACTGTCGGCGTGCAGGCCCAGACGCCAACGAGCGCCGCGCAGAATGTCGCCGCGGGCCAGGCAGGATCGAGCGCCAAACTCAGTGCCGGCGACGAAAAAGCGGTGAAAGACATGGCGCAGGCCAATATCAATGAAATCGCCGCTGCCAAGCTCGCGCTGAGCAAGGCCCAAAGCAGCGATGTCAAAGCATTCGCTCAGCAGATGGTCGAAGATCACGGCGCCGCCTTGACCAAAGTACAGGCCGTCGCCCAGCAAAAGGGCGTGACGCTGCCGACTGAGCCGGACGCCAGCCACAAGGCCATAGCCGCTAAACTGGAAAAGCAGAGCGGCAACGCATTTGACAAGATGTATATGGAAAACGCCGGCACTAAAGACCACAAGATGGTGCTGGCGAAGCTGAAAAGTGACGCCATGCAGATTAAGGATGCGGATGTGAAGGCCCTGGCCGACGCGCATACGCCGGTCGTTGAGCAGCACCTGAAGTCCGCCCAACAGATGTCGATGTCGGCAGGTAAGTAAACAGGTTGTTCAGTGGGCGACTGTCCTTCGACCAGGCACGGGCCTTGTTCAACATATCGCTGAAAGGCACGGAGGCGTCATTGTTGGTGGTGCCGCAGAACGGGCGGCACCTTTACTCTAAGCGTGCCGTTCAATGCTCGCACCTGCGTGGTCGCAAACAGACGTTCACTGCATGTGTTAATACCAGACAGCTGTTCGACAGGATATACGGAATCATGGCGAAGGAACGCTTCTGGCTCCCAACGGACATCACTAAAATATGCGCTCAGGACAGCAATTCTTATCCTGGCGCAGCTTCCCCCGACTAGCCTGGAAGCAGTAAATACAGCCGGGATCGGCTCATATTACTGCCTGTCACCATAACCCCGTATAAGCGGTTACAAAAGGCGCCCTCTTTTATCACAAAACCGCCCTGGACGTAGAGCTGCTTTCAGGCAAGCGTGTGGTTTTTCATATTTGACGCTACCAACGTATTTTGCGCCCGGCCTTTCATGGGCAAAATATGCAAAAGCCGCTGTAAATCTATTGAGTATTTATATTTACTGCGTCGCCATTTCCTTAGGTTCACGACTGTGGCCTGCCATGCCGACACCTTGTAATGCCCGAAAAGCCAAAGCAGCGCAAAATTGCCATAAAAAAGGATTAGCCCGGTGACGACAAAACAGATCGCGTCCGCAAGTGCTCCGAATGTGATTGAATAATCTACTGACGTTATAAAACCTGCCAGCGCGGAAGTAATGAGCCCCCAGCCAGCGACTGATCCGGAGGTTGCACCGGTGCTTAACTGTTCTGTCATATAAAAACATTAAATAAAAAAGGCCCACCGAAGTAAGCCTGCAATATATACGTGGAAAGCTTTCCTTTTATAAAAAAATAGCCATTCTAACAAGCATTAAAAAGGCCGCACCTGGCGGCCATATAATATAATATTTAAAGTGAAATTTTTATATAAATTACGTTTATTTCTTAATCAAGATCGAAAAAATAAAATGAATAAATTTAACCACACCAATATAGCAAATCATCATTATACTGAAGCGTGATATTTCTTCAGGGAATGCATACCAATTAGTAAACATTACCTTTGCACCACTCAATAGCGATGATGCCAGAAGCACCCCAAAAAAAATAGCGAGGCAGTAAATCAATTTCTCTTTCACTTTAAGCGTCCTTAAAAGGAACAAGAGTCGCCAGAACAATTTGAATTGTTTGAACCGGAACCACCGCCTCCGCCGTTGCCGCTATTCTTGAAACATCCACCAGAGATAACGCCACCAGCCAGCCCTACGGCTATACCAGCCAAACCGCCCAATGATCCGGCTATCATTCCTCCAATTATCAACCTAAATATATGCCCCACCATTTGCTTCTTGATAAGGCATAAACAGGTTTACTCTTTTGTCAGGGATTCGTCAATCTATGTAACCATTTGCCTAAAACTACAATAAAAAACAATATATACAGGCAGTTATATATTTAATAAAAATAAATTAAGAACTTTTTGGAGCGGCAATTAAATAAAAAACAAAAAAGGTTGAACACCATCACAAATTAAAAGAGTAATATTAAAAGTGGGCTGAAGCATCACAGTGATAATTGTATGCCGCGTTTGCCACAGGGCTAACAGCAAAAAACCCCGCCGTGGCGAGGTTTGCAATTCATAAGTGGCGTATGCACAGAAATCCTACTTTGGAGAGATACTATGCCAATTTCGGACAAAATCAATCCCTCTTTTGATTATTGTTATAAGATCCTTCAATTTCCTTTATCTGCTATGGAAACCAGTAAATGAATTCTGTTTAAAATGCATGTTGCAGGAGTAAATCAACAGTTGGTGTAAACAAGGAGAGTAACAATGGCATGGGCTTATGAAGTGATGACTAAATCTTTTTACCTGAATGGTAAGTTCCAGTTTAAGGCTATGTACGCTGGTGCGCGGGGGTATAAAGATGATGTAGCATTCGAATGCGTTAAATTTAAAGGCCCTCTGCCTCGAGGAAAATACCATATTAGGCGAATGCAAGCCACGCATCCAAAAGCGGGGAAACATGTCATACGTTTAACTCCTCATCCAGGGAATAGCATGTGTGACCGGGATGGTTTCCTTATTCATGGTGATAATGGTAAAGGGACAGCATCTAACGGTTGTATTGTTACCAGGTTATATGACAGGAAAAAGATTGCTGAAAGTCATGATCAGGAGTTAATTGTGAAATGATAAAAAACTCCGCTCTTTTTACCTTTATTATCTGTGCTAATGCATCTGCGGGCGTAACACCTGAATCATGCCTTGATATTAACAGAAGCGTCGGGGTAAGTATGACCGATGCTCTTGTTGCAGATTTAGATATCAAAGAAAGTGACATTTTAGTTGATAAAACAAAGTTGTCACTCCTGAGTACTAACAATGTAACGCCTGAGCTTGCTGAAACTCTGGCAAGAAAGAACTATAGTACAGAATCAACACATTTTTTTTCGCTCGATAAAGGAAAACAAATGTTTATGGAAAGTAATGCTAAAAATATAATTGTAAAGTATGATTATATTAACCACAAAAATAAACACATTGTCACTTTAGCTTCGCTATTAATTAATGATGACGAGTGCTCTGTCAATTTTAATGGTTATATTATTGTCAAGCGCGAGTTTTGATTATTGCCCCTGTGTATTGGCGCAGGGGCTTTTTACCATTAACGCGTCACATTTCTGAACTGTGTGTCAGCATAGCTTTCTTTGATCTCACATTTCGCCACCAGCTTTTCAAAAAAGGCTTTCCGTTGCGTGGCCAGGACGATTGGTTCAGCTCTGATACCAGCATTTGAGCACCCGGCGGTTGGGGCCGCCGAACGGCAATACGCCTCAAACGCCAGCTTCGACAGCACGACCAGGCATTTACCCAGCTGGCTGCCTGCGGCTTAACAACCAGCAAAACCTCACCATGCAACGCTTTCAGGCCGCTATAAACAAGACGCGCCCGCACCACGCCGCCATGCCTGCTCCGCAGGGTATCGCTAAAGATTTGCGCTCAAATGCCGATAGCTTTTTCAGGCTTCTGAAAGCCTTTTTTACCCTTTGGGCAGTCATATTAATCAGGAGAGCAAGATGGATGTATCACAAATTGCATCACTGGCTACCGGCCTTGATAACATGGAACTCGGTAACAAAGTAAGCACGCTCGTACTAAAGAAAGCCCTGGATAATCAGCAGTCTGTGGCGGCCGGGATCATTGATTCCATCCCTCAGTTACCTGCCAACCCCGCAGTCGGTCGCAACATCAATACCACCGCCTGATTAGCGGCAACAATCCTGAGCACGACGTAAAAAAAATCCGGAAACAGGAAGTTTCCGGATTTCTGCACCACTACAGCATCATTAACCGATCGGCATCAGCTACCGCACCGGCTTGTTTTATACGCCGTCCTGCACGGGTGCTTTCACGCGCAGCGCCATAAAGATGGTCATGGTCGCCAGCAATAACAGCAGCGCGCTACCCATAAACACGCCTTTAGCGCCGGTAACGTTAAAAATCATACCGCCGGCCGCTGCGCCGATAGTGATAGCCAGCTGAATAGCCGCCACCAGCAAACCGCCGCCGCTTTCCGCCTCTTCCGGCATGGTGCGGGTGATCCACGTTGACCAGGCAACCGGCACGGCGCCAAACGCCATGCCCCACAGCGCGACCAGCAGCGCGTCCATCACCGGCGCGGAACCTAATCCCACCAGCGCCACGCCCATCAGCCCCATCGCCAGCGGCATGCCGATCAGCGTCAGATGCAGATTACGCTCCAGCAGCAGGCCCGCCAGCAGCGTACCGGCGAAGTTCGCCACGCCAAAGCCCAGCAGAATAGCGGAAAGCCCGTTGACGTCCACGCCGGTTACGCTCTCCAGGAAAGGTCGCAGATAGGTAAAGAAGGCGAAATGGCCGGAGAAAACCAGAATAATCGCCAGCAGCGCGGTCTGCATGCCCGGACGCTTAATCAACGACAGGATCGAGCTGTTTTTAGCCAGCGGATTAGGCGGCATTTTTGGCAATGCCGCCAGCTGCCAGCCCAGCGCCAGCAC
This sequence comes from Erwinia aeris, assembly GCF_041224955.1. Taxonomy (NCBI): domain Bacteria; kingdom Pseudomonadati; phylum Pseudomonadota; class Gammaproteobacteria; order Enterobacterales; family Erwiniaceae; genus Erwinia; species Erwinia aeris. The sequence continues at coordinate 64,052 of NZ_JBGFFX010000011.1, forward strand.
GCCGATGGCCGCCGCAGCGACAAACACGTTACGCCAGCCGATCAGATGACCGAAATAGCTGCCCATCGGCGCCGCAACGATGGTAGCAACCGACACGCCGCTAAAAACAATGGAGAGCGCGCGCGGGATCATCGCTTCCGGCACCAGCCGCATAGCGGTTGCCGCCGCCAGCGTCCAGAAGCCGCCGATGGCAATACCTAAAATCACTCGTCCCGCCAGAATAAAGGTCAGGTTCGGCGCGAAGGCGACCAGCAGGTTAGAAACGATCAGCATTACGGAAAACAGCAGCATCACGCCACGGCGATCCAGCTTGCTGGTCAGGGAAGCGCTGAAGAAACTGGTTACCAACGCGAAAATGGCCGTCACGGTCACCGCCTGGCCGGTCATGCCTTCCGTCACGCCCAGGCTGGCCGCCATCGGCGTTAACAGGCTGGCGGGCAGGAACTCGGCGGTTACCAGGCCAAATACGCCCAGCGCCATAGAGAACACGGCTCCCCACTGAGGCTTTATTGGTGTTGTCATAGAAAATCTCTTTAATCGTTCGATGGCAGCAAGATTAAAGCGCTGGTGTCGGATGGTCTATGATGTAAAATCCGTCATTATTGATTAATCGTCCGGGAAGCGCTGCCATGACCACAGAAGGCCACGATCTCACCAGCGAGCTGCTCTACGGGATGCGCCTGCTGGGGCTACAGTATCGGCGTATCGAACTCGCCGCGCCGTTTGGCGTTGGCTTTGTTAAAGCGCCGGGCCGCGCGCAGTTCCACTTCGTCAGCCGCGGCCCGGTGCTGCTGCGGACGCAGAACGGCCAGCTGCGCACCCTGAATACGGGCGATGCGCTGCTGCTGCCGCACGGCAGCGATCATGTGCTGCTCTCCTCGCCCGATGTGGCCTGCAAGGACATCCGCGCTTTCAATACCACGCCGGTTTGCGGCAACGTCTGCTGTATTAAAGACTGCGCGTCCACCGAAGAAACCACGCTGATATTCAGCGGCTGTATGGAGTTCGACCTGGGCGGTATGCAGATGCTGATCGGCTCGATGCCGGAAGTGCTGCTGGCGGATACGCTGATCCATAAATATCCGGAAGTGCAGCCGATGCTGGAAGCGATGGAGCGGGAATCGCTGGGCAAAAGAGCGGGCTATGCGGGCATCCTGGCGCGGCTGGCGGATGTGGTCGCGGCGTTTATCGTACGCGGCTGGGTGGAATCGGGCTGTGGCGCGGCGGGCGGCTGGCTGGAGGCGCTGCGCGATCCTAAGTTAGGCAAAGCGCTGGTGGCGCTACACCGCGATCCCGGCAAAAACTGGACGGTGGCGCAGCTGGCGGCGGAGATGGGCAGCTCGCGCTCGGTCTTTGCCGAGCGCTTTCTGGCGGTCACCGGCATGACGCCGGTACGCTATCTGACCAATTTGCGTATGCAGCTGGCGGCGCAGTGGATTGGCCGCGACGGCGAAGCGATAGAGAGCGTTGCCTGGCGGCTGGGCTACGGCTCGCTGGCCGCTTTCAGCCGGGCGTTTAAGCGCACCACCGGCACCACGCCGGGCGCCCTGCGGGCGGAAGAGAGCCGAAGAGCGGAGCAGCAGGCCTGACGGCCTGTAAGCGGCTCCTTCCTGCATACTACAAAAAACAGGAGGCGTACCCTATCCATCACGCTGTCGCCCAGGTTTTTAACCGACGGCTGCATACTGTCTTTTGGCGAGCGGGTCAGGCCGCGTCCGGTCAGCGAAGGGCGGATTTGCTCAACCGCCACCGCCTTATCGTGCGGCATATCAGCGCGCCGGAAGCCCGAAGGGAGTGAATAAATAACTGCTGAGCTTTATACGTCAAGAGCTTTAACACCGTAGGCGGCGTTCGTCGGCAGCTTTGTTCTTCCCTGTCCTCTCCAACATCCTCTTTACCCTTACCGCAATTCTTTACACTTTTCCCTGCCGTTTAATGCGTTTTAGCGCCATAACCGCACTTTTCAGCAGGCCCGGCACGGCGCTTTGAGGTATCATTTATTTAACAATGTACCTTCTGATTCATAACAATGACGCTATCGACCTCTGCTCAACCCGTTTTTGACGGCCATAACGATCTTCTGCTGCGCCTGTGGATGCAGGAAACAGGCGATGCCGTGGCGGATTTTCTGCACGGCACGATGCACGGTCACCTGGATATGCCGCGAATGCGCCGGGGCAGCTTTGCCGGCGGCCTGTTTGCGGTGTTTGTGCCGCCGGCGCAGTACGTGAAGCAAAGCAAGACGGGCTGGCAGGAAGAGGATCACGATCCGCTGGCGATTACCGAAGCGCAGATCGCCCTGCTGCATCAGATTGCCGATCGCTCCGCCGGTCAGGCCCGTATCTGCCGCAGCGCGGAGGATATTGAGCGCTGTATCGCGCAGGGCGTGCTGGCGATGGTGCTGCATATCGAGGGCGCAGAGGCGCTGGATGACGAGTGCAGCCAGCTTGACCGCTGGGTTGCCGCCGGGTTGCGCAGCGTCGGCCCGCTGTGGAATCTGCAAAATCGCTTCGGCACCGGCGTGACCGGCGGTTTTCCCGGCTCGCCGGACAGCGGCGACGGGCTGACGCCTGTCGGGATCAATCTGCTGCGCGTGCTTAATCAGAAAAAGCTGCTGATCGATTTGTCGCATATGAATGAGAAATCTTTCTGGCAGGTGGCGGAGGTCAGCGATGCGCCACTGGTCGCCACCCATTCCAACGTTCATGCGCTTTGCCCGCAGCCGCGTAATTTAACCGACGCTCAGCTGGCCGCAATTGCGCAGAGCGACGGCTTTGTCGGCGTCAACTTTGGCAATGCGTTTCTGCGCGCCGACGGCAAGCGCGACAGCGATACGCCGCTGGCGCAGATTGTGCAGCATCTTGATGCGCTGTTGGAAAAGCTGGGCGAAGATCGCGTCGGCTTCGGTTCTGACTTTGACGGCATCAGCGTGCCGGACGAACTGGGCGACGCGGCCGGACTGCCGAAGCTGGTCGATTTAATGCAGCAGGCGGGCTATTCGCCCGAACTGATCGATAAGATTTGCTGGCGTAACTGGCTACGCGTGCTGAAGAAAACCTGGGGAGAATAACGCTCCCCCGTTAATCCCTGCGGCTTACAGGGTTGATATCACTGTGACACAGGTGCAACATTTGCGCCGCCGCAGGGCGATATTTGACAATAAGCTGTTTACCTGCCGAACTTAACGGGCAGATTTTTCCCTTAACACCATGAGGAGCTCCGCTATGTGGACTAAACCAACGTTTGTTGATTTACGCTTAGGCCTGGAAGTGACGCTGTACATCTCCAACCGCTAAGCCCTTATGCCCACTCAGGTGGGCATTTCCTCTCTTTTTTTCTGGTCTACACATGCAAATTAACGTTCTTGGCTCTGCGGCCGGCGGCGGTTTTCCCCAGTGGAACTGCAACTGCCGAAACTGTCAGGGCGTGCGTAACGGCACGCTGAAAACGTCGGCGCGTACGCAATCTTCCATCGCCATCAGCGACGACGGCGTCGATTTTGTGCTGTGCAACGCCTCGCCGGATATCGCTCATCAGATCGCCGCCACGCCCGCGCTGAATAAGAAAGACGTCCTGCGCGGCACCGCTATCGGCTCGATTATCCTGACCGACAGTCAGATCGATCACACCACCGGCCTGCTGAGCCTGCGCGAGGGCTGTCCGCATCAGGTCTGGTGCACGCCGGAAGTACACGACGATCTCACCACCGGTTTCCCCATTTTTACCATGCTTTCGCACTGGAACGGCGGCCTGGTGCATCACGCGATTCAGCCCGGCGAACCTTTCTCCGTGGCGGTCTGTCCGGCGCTGCGGTTTACCGCCATCCCGCTGCTCAGCAACGCGCCGCCCTATTCGCAGTATCGCGGCAGACCGCTGCCCGGCCACAATGTCGCGCTGTTTATTGAAGATACCCGCAGCGGAAAAACGCTGATGTATGCGCCCGGTCTGGGCGAGCCGGACAGCGAGCTATTGGGCTGGTTGCAAAAAGCCGACTGCCTGCTGATCGACGGCACGCTGTGGCAGGATAACGAGCTGGCGACAACCGGCGTGGGCCGCAATACCGGTAAGGATATGGGTCATCTGGCGCTGGCCGAAGAGCAGGGCCTGATAGCGCTGCTGGCTTCGCTGCCCGCCGAGCGCAAAATCCTTATTCATATCAACAATACCAACCCGATCCTGGATGAAGAGTCGGCTGAACGTCAGGCGCTGACGCAGCACGGCATCGAAGTCAGCTGGGACGGTATGCGTATCGACCTGTGAGAAAATCATGCAACAGACTCCCATGACGCGCGAAGCGTTCGAGCAGGCGCTACGCGCCAAAGGCGCTTATTACCATATCCATCATCCTTACCATATCGCCATGCACAACGGCCAGGCGACGCGTGAGCAGATCCAGGGTTGGGTGGCGAACCGTTTTTACTACCAGACCAGTATTCCGCTGAAGGACGCCGCCATTATGGCGAACTGCCCGGATCCGCAGACGCGCCGCAAGTGGGTACAGCGTATTCTGGATCACGACGGTCATCAGGGCAGCGAAGGCGGGATTGAAGCCTGGCTGCGCCTGGGCGAAGCGGTCGGCCTCAAGCGCGAGACGCTGCTGTCGGAAGAGATGGTGCTGCCCGGCGTGCGTTTCGCCGTGGATGCTTACGTTAACTTCGCCCGCCGCGCGGTATGGCAGGAAGCGGCCTGTAGCTCGCTGACCGAGCTGTTTGCGCCGGAAATCCACCAGTCGCGCCTGGACAGCTGGCCACAGCACTATAAGTGGATCGAAGCCGAAGGCTACGGCTATTTTCGCGGCCGCCTGAGCCAGGCTAACCGCGACGTCGAGCACGGGCTGGCGCTGGCGCTGGACTACTTCACCACGGCCGAACAGCAGCAGCGTATGCTGTCTATTTTGCAGTTCAAGCTGGATATTCTGTGGAGTATGCTGGACGCTATGACCCTGGCCTACGCGCTGCATCGTCCGCCTTACCATACCGTGACCGACCAGCCCGTCTGGCATAAAGAGAGATTGCTGTAATGACCCTTAACGACCAGCAGATACCTGCGTTTCGCCGTGGCTACCGCCTGCAGTGGGAGCCGACGCAGGATTGCCACGTGATCCTGTACCCGGAAGGCATGGCGAAGCTGAACGAGAGCGCCACCGCGATTTTGCAGCTGGTGGACGGTAAACGCCCGCTTGCCGCGCTGATTGCCGAACTGAACGCTCGTTTTCCCGATGCGGGCGGCGTGGATGAGGACGTCAAAGCGTTCTTTATGCAGGCCGTCGAACAGAAGTGGATAATTTTCCGTGAACTCGCTTAAGCCTAATCCGCCGCTCTGGCTGCTGGCGGAGCTGACCTATCGCTGTCCGTTGCAGTGCCCCTACTGCTCAAACCCGCTGGATTTCGCCCGGCAGGAGCAGGAGCTGACCACGGCGCAATGGATAGAAGTTTTTAAACAGGCCCGCCAGATGGGCGCCGTCCAGCTGGGCTTTTCCGGCGGCGAGCCGCTGGTGCGTAAAGATCTGCCCGAGCTGATCCGTGCCGCGCGGGATCTGGGTTTTTACACCAACCTGATCACCTCCGGCATTGGCCTGACCGAGAAAAAGATCGACGCCTTTGCCGAAGCGGGTCTCGATCATATCCAGATCAGCTTCCAGGCAAGCGACGAGACGCTGAACGCGGCGCTGGCGGGATCGCAAAAAGCCTTCCAGCAAAAGCTGGCGATGGCGAAAGCGGTCAAGGCGCACGGCTACCCGATGGTGCTGAACTTTGTGCTGCATCGCCATAACATCGACCAGATCGATCGCATTATTGAACTGGCGATCGAGCTGGAGGCCGACGACGTCGAGCTGGCGACCTGCCAGTTTTACGGCTGGGCGCAGCTGAACCGCGAGGGCCTGCTGCCTACCCGCGAGCAGATCGCCAGCGCCGAAGCCGTGGTGCAGCGCTACCGCGAAAAAATGAAGGACAACAGCAACTTCGCTAACCTGCTGTTCGTGACGCCCGACTACTATGAAGAGCGGCCGAAAGGCTGTATGGGCGGCTGGGGCGCGATTTTCCTGAGCGTGACGCCGGAAGGCATGGCGCTGCCGTGCCACAGCGCGCGCCAGCTGCCGATCGCCTTCCCGTCGGTGCTGGAGCATACGCTCCAGGAAATCTGGTACGACTCGTTCGGCTTTAACAAATATCGCGGCTTCGACTGGATGCCGGAACCCTGCCGCTCGTGCTCTGAAAAAGAGAAGGATTTCGGCGGCTGCCGCTGCCAGGCCTTTATGCTGACCGGAAACGCGGACAATGCCGATCCCGTCTGCGCCAAATCGCCGCATCATGGCCAGATCCTTGAGGCGCGTGAGCAGGCCAACTGCAGCAATATTCAAATCAGCCAGCTGCAGTTCCGCAACCGCACCAATTCACAGCTGATCTTTAAAACCGAAGCGTGAACGGTCATTCCTCTTCCCGCGTAGCAAACGGCCTGCGGATCACGCTGATCCATGAGCCGGAGGCCACGCGGGCGGCGGCGCTGTTCCGGCTTTCCGCCGGTAGCCTTGACGAACCCGCACGCTGGCCGGGCCTGGCGCATCTGCTGGAGCATGTGCTGTTCGCCGGCAGCGCCGGTTATCAGCAGGAGCAGCGGCTGATGGCCTGGGCGCCCGCCCACGGCGCGCGGCTTAACGCCACCACTCAGGCACATTTCACCGCCTGGTTTGTGGAGATCGCTCCCGAGCGGCTGGGGCAGGCGCTGTGCAGGCTGTCTGATATGCTGGCGCGCCCGCTGCTGGCTACCGAGGCGATTACCGCAGAAGCGGCCGCGATCGAGGCGGAGTATCGGATGCTGCAAAGCCACGGCCCGACGCTGTGCGAGGCGGCGCTGAGCCAGGCCTTCGCCGCGCCCCATCCCCTGCACGATTTTCACGTCGGCAGCCAGCGCCATTTCGGCGACGACGCGGTCGCGCTCCAGCAGGCGCTGCGGGACTGGCATCAATGCTGGTTCCATACCGGCAACCTGGAACTCTGGCTGAGCGGCCCGCAGCCGCTGCAGGAGCTGGAAGCCATGGCCGAAGAGGCCGCGGCGGCTTTTGCTCGTGCAGAAACCGTGCCTGCCGCGCCGCCGCTGTTACAGCCGACCGCAACAAGGGCTTTTGCTCGCGCAGAAACCGCGCCTGCCGCGCCGCCGCTGTTACGGCCGACCGCACCAAGGGCTTTTGCTCGCGCAGAAACCTTGCCTGCCGCGCCGCCGCTGTTACGGCTGGCCCCACAGCGGGCTTTTGCGCTGCAAAGCGCCGCAGCGCAGCATCTCCAGCTGAGTTTTCTCCTCAACGACCCGCAGCCCGCCAGCCTGACGCTGCTGCGCGAGCTGCTGACCGACAAAGCGTCAGGCAGTTTGCTGGCGACGCTGCGCGAACAGGGGCTGTGCGACGATATTTCGCTGCTGGAGCCTTACCGCAGCGCGCGGCAGTCGGTAGCCAGCGTGCGCTTTCAGCTGAGCGGCCTTCAGCTGGCGCAGTGCGCCCGTATAGAAGCGCTGTTCCGCCGCTGGCTGGCGCAGCTTTCTGGCCTGACGCAGCAGCAGCGGGCTCACTATGCCAGCCTCACGCAGCGGCGTTTCAGCCAGCTTTCTCCTCTCGACCAGCTACGCGATCTGGCGCTGGGTTTTCCGCCTGCGCAGTCGACCACGCCGCTACCCCTGCCGCAAAGCCTCAGCCGGCTGTGGGTATCGCCTGCGGTCAGCGCGCCGTCCGTCCGCGCGCAGGGCTTTACGCTACGGCTGGCGGCTATCGACTGGCCGCAGGCGGAGCCGGAGCCGGAAACGCCGCCCGCCCTGCATTTCTACTCGCCAGCCTCCACGCCCGTCACGCCCGCGTTACCGGTAGCGAAAAGCGCGCTGGCGTTGGTTGCCGCGCCGGTCGAACCAACGCTGCTGCTTAGCGTCCAGCCTGGCCTTCTGCCAGATCGACGTAGCGCCGCGCTGATCGAGGCCGCGCTTCAGCCCGCGATGGGCGATGCGCTGCACGGCGGCGGCGAGCTGGCCTTTTCCCGCCAGCACGGTCTGTGGCAGCTGCGGCTCAGCGGTCAAGATGCATTACTGGCCGCTACGCTGGATCGGGCCATACAGGCGCTGACGGATCCGCCAGCCGCCACCCAGGCTTTTGGCGAACGGCTTTTTTATCAGGCGCAGCAGGCTGACGATATCGCCATCCGCTGTCTGCTGGCGCACCTGCCCGATTTGCTGAACAGCACGTCAGCGGATGCGCTGTCGGCGCTACGCTGGCAGGCCACGCTTTACGGCGGCGCGGCCAACAGCGCAGCAGACCTGGCGCGGCTGCTGACCAGGCTGCCGGGCGCGGTCGAACCGGCGCAGTCACCGCCGCACGTTTTCCCCACGCAGCCGCACTATTCCTGCCCGACGGCAAGCCGTGATGCGGCGGTGCTGGTGTTCTGCCCGCTCGCCGAGGCCAGCGCGGTCTGCTTTGCCAGCTGGCAGCTGCTCGCCACGCTGTTTGAGCCGCGCTTTTTTCAACGGCTGCGGGTCGAGGCCAACGTCGGCTACGTGGTCAGCTGCCGTTTTCATCAGACCGCCGGACAGGCCGGCCTGCTGTTTGCGCTGCAATCACCCGCTTTAAGCACGGCAGAACTGTTCGGGCATATCGATCGGTTTATCGCCGATATGGCGGCAACGGTAGATAGCCAGACCACCGAAACGCTTGCCGCCAGCTGGCTGTCATTGCTGCCTTCCCTGCCCGAAAGCGTGCCGAAAAACCGCGAGCACATTACCGCTCACTGGCTCTATCAGCAGCTTAACCTGCCGTTCAGCTTTGTCCGGCCCTCGCCCGATCGGCTACGTCAGGCTTATCGACAGCTGACCGCCAGTTGCGCCCGCTGGTGGCGGCTGAGCAACAGCGCCTAAAGCAAATTTTTTGCCAGGCGCTCACGCTAATCGATTCAGCTTATATTTTATTCACCGTCTGACGCCCGCGCGCCATAAAGTTTCCCTGCGTGACTACCGATAAGCCTTTATCGACTCCCCTTTCCGAGTACGCAGTATGCTAAAAAATATTAAAGTTGTGACCAGCATCGTTATCATGTTGGTTATTTTCAGCGGGCTGCTGCTGGTTTCCAGCGCGCTCTCATTTAACGCTATTAGCCAGGACAAAGAGAATTTCAACCACGCCAGCGTGCTGACGCAGCAGCAGAACCAGCTCAGCGACACCTGGCAGACGCTGCTTGAAACGCGCGTCACCATTAACCGCGCCGCTATCCGTATTCTGAAAAAGCAAACCGATCCGGCCACGCTGGCGGCCATCGACAAGCTGCTGACCAACGCCACTGCCCTGCTTAACGAGGCGCAGGCGCACTTTGAACGTTATCAGCGTGCTCCTGCGCAACCCGGACAAAGCAGCGAGATAACGGCCAGCGTGGCCAGCAGCTATCAGCAGCTGCATGACACCATGAAGCAGTCTGTCCAGTTTCTCGGCGCGAATAACTACGAGGCTTACGGCAATCTGGATGCGCAGCAGGCGCAGGACGGCCTGAAAGCCAGCTATAACCAGTGGCGCGAACAGAACGCGAAGCTGCTGGCGACGGGCATTGAGGTCAATCAGCAGGGCTTTACGAATATGATGTGGACGCTGGCGGCAGTGATCCTGCTGCTGCTGGTGCTGGTGCTGGTCATCTGGAAAGTGATTAAGGAAGTGCTGCTGCGGCCGCTGAAGCAGGTTGAGGAGCATATTCAGCACATTGCCGAAGGCGAGCTGACCCGCACGCTGACGGTGGAAGGCCGCAGCGAAATAGCCAGGCTGGCCGCCCATCTTTCCGCCATGCAGCAGGCGCTGACCGTTACCGTCAGCCACGTGCGGGAAAGCTCTGACGCCATCTACACCGGCGCGAGCGAAATTTCGATGGGCAACAACGATCTCTCCGCCCGTACCGAGCAGCAGGCCGCCTCGCTGGAGCAGACCGCAGCCAGCATGGAAGAGCTGACCGCCACGGTGAAGCTGAACGCAGAAAACGCGCGTCAGGCCTCACAGCTGGCGTCGAGCGCGTCGCAAACCGCAATCAAAGGCGGCAAGGTGGTGGACGGCGTGGTGCAAACCATGAGCGATATCGCCGGCAGCTCGAAGAAAATCGCCGATATCATCAGCGTGATTGACGGCATCGCTTTCCAGACCAATATCCTGGCGCTTAACGCCGCCGTGGAAGCTGCCCGCGCGGGCGAACAGGGCCGTGGCTTTGCCGTGGTCGCGGGCGAAGTGCGCAATCTGGCCCAGCGCAGCGCCCAGGCGGCGAAAGAGATCAAGACGCTGATTGAAGCATCCGTCAGCCGCGTCGACGCCGGTTCGCTTCAGGTCACCACCGCCGGAGAAACCATGCACGATATCGTCGATGCCGTGGGACGCGTCACCGCCATTATGGCAGAGATCGCTTCCGCCTCTGACGAACAGAGTCGCGGCATCGATCAAATTGGCCAGGCGGTCACGGAGATGGATCGGGTCACGCAGCAGAACGCTTCGCTGGTACAGCAATCGGCCGCCGCCGCCGCGTCGCTGGAGGACCAGGCGACCCGTCTGGCTCAGGCCGTTGCCGTGTTTCAGACCGGCCACGCGCGCGCGCCAGCCGCAAAACCTGCCGAAAAAGCCCTGAAAAAAACGCAGCCGGCAGCCGGTGAAGGAAACTGGGAAACGTTTTAAGCGAGCGTCGCCGACGGCTTACCGGCCGTTCTGATTGTGATACTTATGTGGCCGCACCGGATGCTGATAGCGTGTCGGCCATATTTTCTCGGGAGCGATGTCCAGCGCTTCAGCAATCAGCCGCTCGCCTTTCGGCCACGGACGGCGCAGCGCGTTAGCCAGCGTCGAGGACGCCAGTCCCGCCTGCCGTGAAAGCGCGGATAAGTTTGTGCCTCTTTTTTTTAACGCAGCGATAATGTCTGCGGTATGCCAGTCCTTTAGCTCCATTATGCATCCCTTTTATGAGTTAAACCGTTGTCCGCGGCTGAGCCGCTCGTCATATCATTTATCTGCTTCACGTCGTTATCGGCCGTTGACGATGTCCAGCCACGTCGGCAGGGCGCCAGACAGCAGCGATAACGCACGCAACCGCCACTATTATATTTTTGCAAAAAGCGGCGTTTATTCTTTCCCTGTTATACAGCTAAAAAGCGCGTTTTTAAATATTTATTCCGCCAAAAAAACGAATTTAACCAATGAAAAACCCTTTCAAATCATTAAGTAAACAAGTAATTCGTATAGCTTATGCATACTCTTAAAAGGACGCCTTTTTTAAAACGAATAGCTAACAAGAATAATTATCAAAACCATTACAGCATGCCCCAACATGAGAAAGGATGATAATAATTATCACTCCTTATTTTTCGCCGCAGATAAATATAAAATATATTTTTCTGCGGTTTTTATTTCTCTGCTTCCCGTGCATAATGCGGCAAATAATTATTTTGCCTGTTAATATCTGGAGCCGCTATGCTGACTGCCGAAATGACCGCTCGCCTGAACGATCAGTTAAACCTGGAATTCTTTTCCGCCAACCTCTATTTGCAGATGAGCGCCTGGTGCGCCGACAAAGGGTTTGAGGGGGCCGCCGCCTTTCTGCGCGAGCACTCCCGCGAAGAGATGCAGCATATGCAGCGCCTGTTCAACTACCTGAGCGATACCGGCGCCATGCCGGCGCTGGGCAGCATCGCCGCGCCGCCGGTGACCTTTGACTCGCTGAACAACGTGCTGGAACAGGCCTACGAGCACGAGCAGCTGATTACCGCAAAAATCAACGAGCTGGCGCATGCGGCAATGACGTCGCAGGATTACTCTACCTTTAACTTCCTGCAGTGGTACGTGGCCGAACAGCATGAAGAAGAGAAGCTGTTCAAATCCGTGCTGGATAAGCTGGCACTGGTCGGCACCAGCGGTAAAGGGCTGTTCTTTGTTGATAAAGATCTGATGCAGATGAGCACCTCAGGCGAGCAGGCCTGAGTAAAAGGGGCGAAGCGTTCGCCCCTGAGGATGTTGACAAAACCGTGCCCGGTCAGCAGGGCGCAGTCAAGCTGGTGACTGGCGGCAAAAACCGGCTGCTTTTCTGCTACAGCGCCAGCCGGTAGAACTTTGTGTCCACCTTCATCACGGGGAAAGCGGCCGGTAGCGCGGCTTGCGCCACTTCGCTAAAGCCGTGCTTCTCGTAAAAACGATGCGCCGCCAGAAATTTCGCGGTGGTGCCCAGCCAGACGTCACGGAGCTGCCGCTCGCGAGCGTGCGCGAGCAGCGTTTGCAGCAGGCTATTGGCCACGCCGTGCTCCCTGCCTCGCCAGTCTTCCGCCACGAACATTTTCCGCAGCGCGGCCTGCTGCTCGCCGATATCCTTCAGGCCGATACAGCCAACAACCCGATCGTCGACCGTCGCCAGCCAGAAATCGCCCGCGCCCTGCTGATAAAAGGTCGGGATATCGCTGAGATCCGGCTGCTGCTCTGCCGAAATCGCAATACCGAACTCGTGATTCTGGATCGGCAGGATCAGATCTTTTACCCCCGCCTGGTAGCGAGGATGGTAGCGCTGCACGATAAATCGCGTCGTCATGGCGAAGATCCTTACTCAGCCAGCCTGTTGCGCGACGTTTTGCAGACAGGTGGCGAAGACGCCTTCACTGATGCTCTGCGCTACTTCCTGTTCATCATGGCCCGCCTCAACCTTGAAATCCGCCCACCATTCCGCCAGCGTGGTGCCGTCGTTTTTCGGCGTCAGCTTCACCACCGCCACGTAATCCGTGACCGGCATGATGCCGTCCAGAATCGCGTAGTGCAGCTCCCAATTGGCTTTATCCAGCTTTACAAGGCGCTCGCGCACTATGCCATCGGGCAGCGTCAGCTTTCTGACCACGCCGACCTTGCTTTCGGTAGCGCCATCTTCCAGCTCGCTGGAGGAGATAGCCGGATGGATTTTCGGCAGGCCGTTAAAATCGGCAATCAGCGGCCAGATTTGTTCTGGCGTGGCGGTAATGATGCGGCTGGTATAGGACGAGTGCGACATAGTAGAAACCTCTTAGCGTAAAAATTTAACTTTAGCATGTTGCTGCTCTTTCCCGTTGACCGTCAGAGCTAAGCCAGCACCAGCGCCTGGCTCTGCTGGCGAAACAGCCTGGCCAGCTGCGCGCCCATCGGCGTCAGCGCGGTATCTTTACGCCGGATCAGGCAGAAGGTCGCCCTGGGCATTTTTTCCCGCAGCTTTAGCGCCACCAGCCGATGGCCGACCAGCGGATCGGTAAAAAAATCCTGCGACAGGATGCTGACGAAATCGCTCTGGGCCAGCAGGCTGGCGCAGGCCATAAAAGTTTCGCAGGTGATGGTGATAGCGGGTAACGGGCCGCTGTCGGCGAAGAGATCCTGCAACAGCTGATAGTAGCTGCCGTTGGGCGAAGGCATGGTCCAGCTACAGTGGCGCAGCGCTTCCAGCGAGGTGGCGTTCGCCAGCGGATGGCCTTTGCGTACCACCACGCAGTAGTCGCGCTCCATCAGCGTTTCGTAGCTCAGCTCGTTGTCCTGATGGCCGGGAGACCAGGTATTGATGGTGAAATCCAGTTCGCCCTGACGCAGCTCCGGCAGCAAGGTCACCAGCTGGCCCTCCAGGATGCGCACGCTGACTTCGGGGAAGAGGTGATGAAACTGAGTTATCACCTTTGGCATCAGCGTGCGGGCGATGCTGCCGCCCACGCCGATATTGACCGAGCCGCCCGCCTGGCCCAGCCGCTGCTGGATCTCTTCCTGCGCGACCCGCAGCTCCTCCAGGATCAGGCTGGCGTGACGAAAAAAATCTTTGCCTGTCGCCGTAAGCTGAACGCCCTGCCGCTGCCGGATAAACAGCGGCGCACCCAGCGCTTCTTCCAGTTCCTGCACCGATTTAGAGAGCGCGGGCTGCGAAAGCTTCGCCACCCGGCTTGCCGCCCGGATACTGCCCTGACGCGTCACTTCCACAAATGCACGAAGCTGGTGCAGCTTGATCGATGCGGGCATAAAACCTCCTTGTGGGTGATAACCGTTGTTTATCAGTCAAAAGATATTGTCATCTTCTGCGCGCCGAAACCACTGTGTAGAGTCGATAAACCAGCATTTTTTGTACTGCTATTAAAGGAACCAGAAATGGAGCAAGCCGTAACCGATTTTGTAAAAGAGATCTCTCCCCGCCTGCAACACTGGCGTCGCGATTTGCATAAGTTCGCCGAGTCCGGCTGGCTTGAATTCCGCACCGCCACGCTGGTGGCCGAAGAGCTGCACCGCCTGGGCTGGTCGCTACAGCTGGGCAAAGAGGTGATTAAAGCGGAGGCGCGCATGGGAGTGCCTGCTGCGGAGGTGCTGGCGCAGCAGGAGCAGCGGGCATTGGCCCAGGGCGCGCTGCCGCAGTGGCTGCCGCACTTTTCCGGCGGCTTTTGCGGCATCGTCGCGACGCTGGCGACCGGGCGTCCCGGCCCGGTGATGGCGTTTCGCGTTGATATGGACGCGCTGGACGTGGTGGAAATGCAGGCGCAGGCGCATCGCCCTTTCGCTGAAGGATTCGCTTCCTGCAACGAAGGCATGATGCACGCCTGCGGCCATGACGGTCATACCGCGATTGGGCTGGGCGTGGCGCAGGTGCTGAAGCAGTTTTCCTCGCGGCTGTGCGGCACCGTCAAACTGATTTTCCAGCCGGCCGAAGAAGGCACGCGCGGCGCAAAATCGATGGTGGAAGCGGGCGTGCTGGATGACGTGGATTTTTTTACCGCCATTCATATCGGCACCGGCGTGCCGGCCGGAGAGCTGGTGTGCGGTAGCGATACCTTTCTGGCGACCACCAAAATGGATATCGCTTTTCGCGGCGTAGCCTCGCACGCGGGCGCGCGGCCGGAAGAAGGCAAAAACGCGCTGCTGGCGGCGGCGCAGGCCACGCTGGCGCTGCATAACCTGCCGCAGCACAGCGGCGGCAGCTCGCGTATTAACGTAGGCGTGCTGCAGGCGGGAACCGGGCGCAACGTCGTGGCCGATCGCGCGCTGCTGAAGGTGGAAACGCGCGGCGCCACCAACGACATCAATGATTTTATCTATCAGCAGGCGCTGCGAGTGGTGGCGGGCGCGGCGGCGATGTATGACGTGCAGCACGAGGTAAAGCTGATAGGCGCGGCGCGCAGCTGCCAGCCGACCCGGCCCTGGGTGAACTATATCCGCCAGCAGGCCGCGCGCATTCCGGAGCTGACCTCGCTGGTCGACAGTCGGGGCCAGCCCGCCGGTTCTGAAGACGCCACCTATATGATGGAGCGGGTCAAGGCGCGCGGCGGCCAGGCTTCCTACATCATTTTCGGCACGCAGCTAAGCGCCGGTCATCACAATGAGAAATTCGACTTTGACGAGGCGGTGATGGCGACGGCGGTCAAAACGTTGGCCGCCCTCGCCTTTCATATCGACAGCTTTACCAACGAGTAACGACCGCGTATGGCGACAGCACCGCACCGCTTTCATCGCCAGGCGCACCAACGGCGTAACAAGCCGCGCGCGGAGACAGCACCGCACCGCTTTAATCGCCAGGTGCACTAATGACGTAACAAGCCGCGTGCGGAGATAGCACCGCACCGGCAGTAAGGCACGGTTTTTGCACGTGCTTTTGCAGCAAGGCGTCGCAGACGCTGCCCGAGGCTGGGCCCGATCCCAGCCCGACAATAAAAAAGCCAACACAACAGAGGGTAAAACATGAGTGATACAACCGCGCCGGGAAAAAGTCCCGGCAGAGTCTTCAGCTGGGTTGAGCGCATCGGCAACAAGGTGCCCAACCCGTTCTTACTGTTCGTTTATCTGATTATCGTGCTGATGGCGGCAACCGCCGTGCTGTCGTGGCTGGACGTTTCGGTGATCAATCCCGCCAACGGCGAGGTCATTCGTGTTAAAAACCTGCTGAGCGTGGCGGGTTTGCAATGGATCCTGCCGGGGATCATTAAAAATTTCAGCGGATTTACACCGCTGGGATCGATCCTGGCGCTGATGATCGGCGCGGGCCTGGCGGAAAAAGTGGGGCTGCTTCAGGCGCTGATGCATAAGATGGCGTCATTTGTCAGCGCCCGCTACGCCAGCTATATGGTGCTGTTTATCGCCTTTTTCAGCCATATCTCATCCGATGCCGCGCTGGTGGTGATGCCGCCGCTGGGGGCGCTGATGTTTATCGCCGTGGGCCGTCATCCGGTCGCCGGGCTGATGGCGGCTATTGCGGGCGTCGGTTCCGGTTTTACCGCCAATTTGCTGATCGTGACTACCGACGTGCTGCTTTCCGGCATCAGTACCGAGGCGGCGAAGGCGGTCAGCGATACCGTGCACGTCAGCGTGCTGGATAACTGGTTTTTTATGGCCAGCTCGGTGGTGGCTTTAACCCTGGCGGGCGGTCTGCTGACTGACAAGTTTATCGAGCCGCGCCTGCCCGCCTGGCGCGGCGAATCGCAGGACGGACTGGCGAAGCTGACGCCGCTGCAAAATCGCGGTCTGCGCATCAGCGGCATCGCTTCGCTGGTGTTTATCGCGCTGGTGGCGCTGCTGGTGGTGCCGGAAGGTGCACCGCTGCGTCATCCGCAGACGGGCAGCGTGATCCCCTCGCCTTTTATTCAGGGCATCGTGCCGCTGATTATCCTGTTCTTTTTTGTGGCCGGGATAGCCTACGGCGTGGCGACCAGGCAGATCCAGCGACCCAACGACATCCCGCAGCTGTTGATTGAGCCGATGAAAAGCATGGCCGGTTTTATCGTGATGGTCTTTCCGCTGGCGCAGTTTGTAGCCTTTTTTAACTGGAGCAACATGGGCAAGTTTATGGCCGTGGGGCTGACCGATCTGCTTGAAAAAGCAGAGATGACCGGCGCGCCCGCCTTTATCGGCCTGATGTTCCTCTCTGCGCTGCTCTGCATGTTTATCGCCAGCGGTTCGGCAATCTGGTCGATTCTGGCGCCTATTTTCGTGCCGATGTTTATGCTGCTGGGCTTTCATCCCGCTTTTGCGCAGATGATTTTCCGTATTGCGGATTCGGCCGTGCTGCCGCTGGCGCCGATGTCGCCTTTTCTGCCGCTGTTTTTGGGCTTTTTGCAGCGCTACCGCAAGGATGCGCAGCTGGGCACCTATTACGTCCTGATTGCGCCCTACCCGCTGCTGTTTTTTTGCGTCTGGCTCCTGCTGCTGCTGGCATGGTACGCGCTCGGCCTGCCTATCGGTCCCGGCGTATGGCCGACAATGCCGACCTGATCCCAATGGAACAACGGGCATAAAGTTGATGTGAATCAACGGACAAGATGGAAATATCGGCCGCCGGACGCGCTATCGTTTATAGTCTGAGCGCCTGAAGGAACCCATGCAGGGAAATGCCGAAACCGGCTACAAGGAGAGGAAATGAAGCCAAAAATCAGTGTGCTGGCTCTGAGTCTTGCAATTATAACGCTGCTCGCGGGCTGCGATCGGCAAGAGACGCGGCCGGTGAAATTTATCAATCCTGACAAAGTTATGCAGGATTCAGGGCTGGCGGAGCAGCTGAAAACGCGGCTGCAGACGGTCGATCAACAGCTCCGACAGGGTCTGAAGATGGCGCAGGAAAACGGCGCCAGGCTGCCGGAGGAGAAACGACGCAGCGCGCTGCTGGCCGATCGGCAGCTGCTGGATCTGGAGTGGCAGCATGAGCAGCGCCGGGCTAACGGCGTCGCGCTGAAAGCGATAGCGGAGGCGGCCGGAAAGTACCGCGAGCAGCACCAGCTGCTGGCGATCCTGCCTGCGCAGGCCGCACTGGCCTTTGCGCCGGAAGCGGATATCAGCGAAGCGCTGGCGAAAGAGCTGAAAGGGAAAACCCTCGATTTCGGCGCGCTGCCAAAAATCGGCGTTAAAAGCGAGGAGCCAACGGCGGCAGAAGCCAGTACGCAAAAATAGCGCCGTATTACAGAGGAACCGGGGCGATGGCCGCCCCTTTTTTATCCTTTATGCATATCAGCCGCCGCTGACAGATCCAGCCGCTGCCAGAAGTTCTGCTCCGGCGTGGTGCCGGAAAGCGGATAGCCTGCGGCGATAGCGGTCGCCACCATCCTTTGCCGACGCTGCTGCGCGCTCAGCTGCGGCAGCGCCGTTTCCAGCAGCACCTCAGCGCCTTCCGGCACCACAACCGCTTCCTGCTTCACTTTCTCCTGCGGCAGATCCCAGGTCATGGCAAAGCGTGCAAACTGCTGCATCTGCGGCGCGGCGTAAGGATCGGCTGCCCCGGATGGTCTGGCGCACTCGGCGAGCGAGGTGCCGCACTCTTTCTCCAGCGCGTCGCGCAGCTGCTGCTTCGCTTCAGCAAACAGCGGGCGATACTTTGCATCGTTGAGATAGTGCGCCACATTACGCTGCGCCACCATACGGGAGCCAATCAGATCGATCGGATAGTGCACGCCCAGCACCATGCGCGAATAGCCGTAGCGCGCGGCGCGATCCATCAGTGGTACAAAGCGTTCCGGCACCATTTCGCCCAGCAGCAGCGCATCGGTCCATGCCGTATTGGTGTGGCCGCTGGGGAAAGATCCTTCGTTCGCCTGATAGGGCTGGTTATCTTTCACCACTGCCGTATCCGGCACCGCATGGATAGTGTTGCCCGGCATCAGGAAAGGACGTGGATAGTTAAAGTGCGCTTTGGCCGCGCCGGTGCTGACTTCGCTGGCCTTGATCAGCGCCGCCGCCTTACCCATCTCGCCTTTGGTGTAGGCGTTCAGAAAGGCCTGACCCAGCTTCGGCCCCAGCGCGTCGGCCAGAAAAAACAGATGGTTTTGCCCTTCCGCATCAATAATCGCCTGACGACGCTGGCCGTCGGTCGCATCGAGGTTAACCTGCGCCACGCGCTGCATGCTGGCGTCCAGCTCGCTTTTCGGCAGCGTGGTGAAAGCGCTTAGTAGCGCGATGCCCGCCTGCTGATTGGCTTTTTTAGCAAAGTCGTAGCCGCTCGCCTTCAGCCAGCCGCGATCCGCCAGCTTATCGCTCTGCGCGGTTTTCTCCAGCTGCGCGCGCGTCAGCTTCGCGGCATCGCCCTGCAACGCGCCGATCAGATCTTGCTGGATTTGAGCGTCAAAGGCCGCGAACCGGGCATCGCTGCTGGCGGGCGTGGTGGTTTCAACAATCCTCTGGATGCTATCGAAGTCAACGGGCGTGGTTTTTGCCTGAGCAGCCTGCGCCAGCAGCAGCGCGCTGGCCAGCAGAGAATAACGAAAGCGCATAAAAGTTCCTTAATTTAAGTCGGTTAGCTTTATCGGCTTTTATGCTGGAAGAGGTTGATGACAGGAAAGTGACAACTTATATTTTGAAACGAATTGGCACAGCGATCGGGCCGCCTCCCTGCGGCCTGCCGGGTTCTTTAGCCGCCGACCACCGGCTTTTTGCTTTTATCCAGCGCCTGCATAAAAGCGTCGTCGAGATGCAGATGCTGGCGTACCAGCTGCGGCGGCGTCGAGGCCAGCCACTGATTCAGCGAGATATCCGCGTAGTAGCTGCTTTTAAACAGCTCCAGAAAACGCAGCGGCTTGTCGCCGGTGTTTTCCACATAGTGGCCCATCGCAAAAGGCACGTAGCCGACATCGCCCGCGCGAAAATCGAAGGTGCGTGCCTGGCCCGAAGAAGCAAACACGCCCATCCGTCCTTCGCCTTCCAGGTAGTATTGCCACTCGTCGGTATTGGGATGCCAGTGTAGCTCGCGCATCGCGCCCGGCTGCAGCTCCACCAGCGCCGCCGCGATGGTTTTTGACACCTTAAAAAGGGAGGAATCGGTAATCCGCACCGTGCCGCCCTTTAGCGTGATGGGCTGCTGCGCCAGCATCCGGTGACTGAAAGCGGTGGTGGAACGGGTCGCGCCCGCAATGGCGTCCTTTTGCAGATCGCCCGGCGGTGTGGCGGCGAAGATATACTCATCGGCCGGTGAAGGAAGCTTGCTGAAGGTTTCCACCGGCACGCCAAAGTTTTTCGCCAGCACTTCCGGCGGCACGTGCTTAAACCAGTCGCTGAGCAGAAAAGTGCTGTCTTCGTCAAAGCCGCCGTTATCAAACGCCAGCAGGAACTCGCAGCCGTCCGGGCCAAGCCCCTGTATCGAGTGCGGCACGCCGGAGGGGAAATACCAGAGATCGCCCACGCCGACGTCGTCCACAAACCAGTGGCCGTCGACGTCCAGCGCGGTGATGCGCGCCTTGCCGTACAGCATATAGGCCCATTCGCCCTCTTTATGCCAGTGCAGCTCGCGGATGCCGCCGCTGTTAAGGCGCATATTAACGCCGGCAATGCTTTTGGAAACGCCCAGCTCGCGCTCGGTGATCTGCCGCGTCCAGCCGCCGCTGCCTTTACGCACGTGCGAATCGCTATAGGAAAAACGCAGGTTGGGCAGCGTGCCGCTGTCGGTAGCGGGCGGATTGACGATATCGGGATTTTCTCCCTGACGCAGCGGATCGTGCGGGCCGGGATCGCTGCCGCCCATCTGGCCTGTCCAGGGTTGCGCGGCCACGGTGCGATCGTGAGCATGAACGGAGCCAGCCGCCAACGCAACGGTGCTGCCGGCGGCAAAGGTCATAAAGCTGCGACGAGTAATAGGATTCATGTCTGCTTCCTTGTGTCGAAGGGTTAAGGCGCATCGCGCTGCATAGCGGACGCGAACTTAAGCTTAACTACACAAAAATCAACAGAACCTCACCGGGGAAAAGCTTAAAAACGCTGAAATGTAAGCAATAACACATCAAATAATTTTGTTGATAGTTCAGATAAATTTATAAAATTTGGTCTACGCGACAACATAATCATGACGTTACAGCTTTGTTAAACGTTTTTGCCAGCAGCAATGTCCGCCCTGACCGTTTCGTCATCAATTATTTTTATTAAGAGGGAGGAGAAGAGCGCAACACCTGGTTACGTGGTTACGCAGAACGAAAAATATCGCGGCGGCATTATCACGCTGCGGACACGACCGCACGGGCCTGTGGCGCAACCTTTACCGCTGTTTGCCGGATGATCAGTACCGCTCATCCTGTCGCGCAGCCTTTGTCGCTGTTTACCGGGCGGTAAGAGCTGGTCATCCTGCCCCGGGCGCAACGCTCAGCCGCGCGCCTGCAACCGCTTCGCCAGCGTTAACGCCAGCTCGTAGCCGCCCTGCTCCAGGGAAAGCGCTTCGCCTTCGCTGAAAGCCTGCCGGGTCAGGCCGGTCAGCACCGCGCCGGGCGGCACCTCAATCGCCAGCCGGACGTCGCGCTCGTTGGCCGCTATCATCGCCTCATGCCAGCGCACAGTGCGCGACATATTATACGCGAGGTCATCCGCTATCTGCGCCGGCTGCCAGAGCACGCGGCCGCTGCTGCTGCTCAGCCAGGCGCGACGCGGGCGAACAATCGTTACCGCTTTAAACGCCTCCGCCAGCTTTGCCGCCGGTTCCGCCAGCAGCGCGCAGTGTGAAGGCACGCTGACCGCCAGCCGGTGCGTTTTCTGCGCGCCTGCGGCTTTCGCCCTTTCCGCCGTCGCCTGCATCGCCGCCTCGCTGCCCGCAATCACCAGCTGCCGTTCCGCGTTGATATTGGCCAGCCAGCTCTCTTCTCCCAGCAGCGGCTCCAGCTCGCTCTGGGTCAGGCCGATAATCGCGGTCAGGCCGTAGCCTGCCGGATAAGCCTGCTCCATCAGCTGCCCACGCAGCGCCACCAGCCGTAACGCGTCGTCGAAGGCCAGCGCGCCCGCGACTACCGCCGCAGGATAGGCGCCAATGGATAAACCGCTGGTCATCGCAAACGCCAGGCCCTGTCGCTCCAGCTCCCGCGCATGCGCCACGCCCGCAATCAGCAGGCACAGCTGTACCGCGCGCGTATGCCGCAGCGCCTCTGCCGAATCCAGCGCCGAGGCGTCTTCATTCAGCGCTTCGCTGGCCTCTTTCAGGATTGCCTCGCCCTGAGGCAAATTTTGCAGCATGCCGGGCTGCTGCGGCCCCTGTCCGGGAAAGGTCAGTAAGATTTTCATCGCGGCGTCTCCCATGGCGCGGCGGTCAGGAAAGGGCCGCCATCGGTTTTCAACAGCACTTTGCCGTCGCGCAGCCACTCCGCCAGCGCAAAACCGCCCAGCCTGGTTTCCAGCTGCGTATCGGCACGGCAAGGCAGGCTGGCGCAAAGGCTTTGCCAGCGCTGCAACGCCGATGCGGCGGGCGGCTCAGGCGCGCGGATCAGTAAATCCAGATCGCTGCCCGCGTGCATTACGGCTTCGCCGGTCGCCAGCGCATAGCCCAGGCTGCCGGTGACGCCCCATGCCCACGGCCAGTCCGCCTGCGCAAGCCGCAGCGCCGCCTGAACGGGCGGCAAAGTATAAAAAGGGGTGTGCGGCAGCCGATCGATAAGCGCTTCCGGCGACAGCACGCGCACCACAGCCGCAGCGTCAACCCAGCCCGCCGCGCGCTGATGGCGGGCCGGGCCGCGTACGCCGACGGGAATACGTCCCTGCGCATCCCTGTCGCGTCGCACCACCAGCGGCAAAGCCGGCTGCCAGTAGGCGACCCATTCAGGCAAATCGCCCTGCAATGCTTCACGATCGCTCAGCCAGAGCAGATCGTGCGGCCGAACATCCATTGCTACATTCCTGCGGTTAATGAAATAAACAGCGGCAGCGTCACTATGCTCAGCACGGAGGTGATCAGCAGAGTGGCTTCCGCATCCGGCGACTCCACGCCGAAGCGATTGCCGAACACCACGCCAAAGAAGCCCGCCGCCAGCGCGATCATCAGGATCGAGGTGATCGCCAGCGGGCCGTGCAGCCCCAGCGCCAGCACAATGCCCCAGGCGATAAAGGGCTGAATAAGCAGTTTAGTCACGCTGGCGACGATCACCGCCTGATTGATCCTGATCTGACGTGCGGAGAGGATCAGCCCGGTCAGAAACAGCGCCGTCGCGGTAGCGGCCAGTCCCAGCGGCCGGATGGTAGAGAGCAGCAGCTCCGGCATATGAAAGCCAAAAGCGGAAAGCACCACGCCCAGCAGCGGACACCAGACGATAGGCTTAATCACGGATCGCCACATCAGTATTGGCAGCATCGTGGCGCTGGAGTGCTGCGTGCCCTCGGTTTTCGCTTTTTCACGCTCGAGGATCAGCAGGCAAAACGGCGTCATCAGCACCGAGCCACAGGCTATCGACACGGCGACCGACAGCGAGGTTTCGGGCGTTGAGCCGAGCACGCTGCCGAGGATCGGCAACCCCAGCGCGGCGTAGTTGGGCAGCGCGACGGTCAGAGTCAGCACGGCGGCATCCTGCGGCGCTTTGTGAAACACGCGGGTGCAGAGAAAATAGATGGCGGCGTAGGCTATCCACATCGCCAGCACCAGCACCACTACCAGCGGCGCCTGCCCGACGATACCTGCCCAGGGCGTTTGCACCGTGGCGGTAAACAGCGCCGCCGGCAGGGCGAAGTCCATGACGAAAACGTTCAGCAGGGCAACGTTGTGGTTATCGACCTTCTTTGCCTTACCGGCGTAAAAACCCAACAGCATAATGACGAAAATTGGAGCCAGAGCATGAACGATCACGTAAGTCATAACTTGCGCCTCGCAGGCTGAACGCGTCAGGGCAGGATTGCCCGCTGTCTTGCTGGATTACCAGGCCGCGCGCATTTTTTCGCGCACCAGCGCGGAGCTGCGGCGGTTTTCGCCCTTAAGGCGATGAAGAGCGGGATCTTTACGCGCCGAGCTGACCGCCTGCTCCAGCGATGCGCGAACCCGCTGAACATCGTCATCTTCAGGCGCATCCGGCGAGGCGATATCCAGCAGCTCTTCCAGCAGACCCAGCGTCTGGTAGTTGCCGATGTCGTAAGCCATTGGCGCAATGGTCTGTGCCAGCTGTTCCAGCGCCTCGATGCTGCGCAAGGTGATGCGCGCCGCCGCCGCTTTGCCCATTGCGTGCACCATCACGCCCGGATCGTTAAAGGCGATCAGCCGGTTTGCCTGGTAGCCGTGCGCCAGAAACGCGCCGGACATCGCTTTACCGACGATCAGCCCGATCACCGGGTGTCCGGCCAGCCTCGCTTTGGCATAGGCGCCTACCGCCGCCGCCAGCGCCTGGTGGATGCCGAACGCCTCTTCGCGACGGCCATAGGCCTGGCTTGGTACGTCAATCACCGCCACAATCGCCCGCTTCTGCGCTTTATCCGCATCCGCCACGATCGCTTCATCGATGACTTTGGCCAGCGTCCAGCCTTCCAGCAGGCCGACCTCGCCTTTAGCGGCGCGCGGAAAGTGGTTTTGCTCGTCCGGCACCACCGCAATATAACGCGCGGTTTCTTCGCCCAGCGCCGCATCGGCCGCCTGCACCGAAGGGCAAAGTCCGCCCAGCCTTTCAGCCCCGTTGGTTAACAGGCTGAGCCATTTTTCACCACGACTGACGCTCATCCGCGATCCTCCCTTGCATAGACTTCGTTAACCTGCTGCGCATCGGCCTGTCGCTCGGTGTTCATTTCGCTCAGGCGCGGCAGATAGTAGCTGTACTCGTCCGAACGATGCTGTGCGGGCACGCCGCGCGCGATCGCTTCGTTCATCGCTTTTTTCACCGCATTGGCGCCGTCGGGCACCAGCACGTCGGCCAGCCCGCTGCGATAGCGCGCTTCGCCGCCGGTCATGCTCCAGATAAAAGGCCGGTCGCGGGAATCGTATTCCGCAATACCCGCCTCCTGTTCGATAACCTGCGGGCCGTTGAGGCCGAGCCTCGCTTCACGGGTGACGATCAGCGAGCTGCACAGCCCGGCGGCAATAGACATCCCGCCAAAGCAGCCGACCGTACCAGCGATGATGCCGATCACCGGCGTATAGCGACGCAGATCGACGATAGCGGCGTGGATATCCGCAATGGCCGCCAGGCCGAGGTTGGCTTCCTGAAGGCGCACGCCGCCGGTTTCCAGGCAAAGCACCGCCCGCGTCGGGATACCTTTGCGGTTATCTTCGGCAGCCAGCTCCAGCGCCGTCGCCATTTTCGCGCCGGAAACTTCGCCCATGCTGCCGCCCTGAAACGATCCTTCAATGGCGACGACCACCGCTGGCTGACCGTCGATGGTACCTTTCATCACCACCATGCCGTCATCGGCCTGCGGCACGATGCCCTGCGCAGGCAGCCAGGGCGACATAATGCCGTCAAAAGGATCGAGCAGCTCGCGTCCGCTGCCTTCGTCCAGCAGCAGCCGCGCGCGCTGGCGGGCCTTAAGTTCGATAAAGCTGCTGTCATCACGCATCTGCGGCCTCCTCAAAAACCTGCTCAATACGAATACGCGCCACGCCAGGCGTCGCACCGAAATCGTGAATGGTCATCTCGCCCGCCGGCAGCCCGGAAAACGCGCTCAGGCGATCGAAAAGCGCCCGCCAGCGTGTTCCGCTGTTGTCGACGGAGGTGGTCAGGTTGACCGTCAGCTGCTGGCCCGCTCCGGCCACAAACAGCACTTCCATATCGCCCGAGCCCACCACGCCCGCCAGCGCTTTACCGCTGAGCTGTCGCGTGGCCGACAGGGTAAACGTGATCTGTTCCATAAAATCCTCTCAGAAAGTGGTGTCGCCCAGCCTGTCTACAAACAGCGTGGCGGCAAGTAAATCGGCGGCGCCGCCGGGCGAGGCGTTCAGCGACAGCATGTGTGCGTCCAGCCTGGCCAGCGCGCGCTGCCCGTGCGGCGTTTGCGCCCCTCCGGCATCCAGCACGGCGCGCGCGCCGTTCTGCATCGCCACCAGCCCGTAAAGCCCGGCGCGGGAAAGTACGCAGGTATCGCTGAGCGAAATCATGATCGCCATCAGCGCGTTCAGCTGTGCCTGCGCTTCCGTCGCCCCGTCGTGCCTGCTGTGCCTTAGCTGCGGCAGCCCAAGTTGCATAATGTGGGGAAAGCCCTGCTGCGCCTCTTCGCGCGCGCCGGGCACCTGATAACGGCGCGTCGCGCGCAGCCCTTTGCTGAAGAGTTTCGGTGCCTCGTCATCCGGCAGCTGTGCCAGACTGGCCGCCGCCTGCGCGACCTGACGCTCGCTGCCCTCACCTGCCAGCATGGCGCTGGCGCTGACCAGCAGGCCGGTTGCCCAGAGCGCGCCGCGATGGGTGTTGACGCCGCGCGTCGCCTGCATCATCTGCCGTTCGCCTTCACGCCCCAGCCTGCCTACCTGCTGCCGCAGCGCGATATCCGCCGGACGCTGCCAGCAGTGCAGCGCCAGAGCATAAAACGCGGGCGTAAGGCTGCGCGCCGAAACCTCCATCAGCGCCAGCGTCAGATCCCGATGCGCGCCGCTGCCTCTGCCATCGACCAGGCCGGGCTTGGGCGTCAGCCGGGCTTCGTCGATCAGGCAGCGCGTAGCCAGCTCCGCCAGCCGCGCGGCCTGCCGCTCAATATCGCTCAGCGAACATGAAGAAGGTTTCATTACCAGCTCCGGAACTTAGCCGGCGGCTGATAAAGCCCGTCCGACCACTCGACCAGCTCCGCCACGCTGCCCGCCGCCAGCAGCGAACGGGTGGCTTCGGTACGGCGAATGCCTAAATCTTCCGGGAAGGCGACTTTGCCCTCGCGGCGTAGATCGGCCACTCTTTTCGCGTCCACGCCCAGGCCGATATCGGTAATGCCCGCCACCGCCGCCACCATTGCGCGGCGCTCCTCCAGCGATTTGGCGCGATAGAGATAGGCGATGCCCTCTTCGGTCAACACGTGGGTGACGTCATCGCCGTAAATCATCACCGGCGCCAGCGGCATCCCTGAGGCTTTCGCCACGTCGACCGCATCCAGCTTTTCAACAAAGGTCGGCTTGCCGCCGCCCTGGAAGGTTTCCACCATCTGCACTACCAGCTTGCGGCCGCGCGCCAGCGGATCCGGCTCGTCAATCATCGCCAGCCAGGCAGGCGTGGCGTGGCGACGGCCGTGCGGATCGTGCCCCATATTCGGCGCGCCGCCGAAGCCGGAAAGCCGACTGCGCGTCACGGTCGAGGAGTTAGCCAGGCCGTCGACCTGGAGCGTGGAGCCGATAAACATATCGACCGCGTACTGCCCCGCCAGCTGGCAAAACGCGCGGTTGGATCGCATTGAGCCGTCGGCGCCGGTAAAGAAAACGTCGGGACGCGCCGCGACATAGTTTTCCATGCCCAGCTCGCCGCCAAAGCAGTGCACGCTTTCAACCCAGCCGCTCTCTATTGCCGGGATCAGCGTGGGATGCGGGTTCAGCGTCCAGTGGCGGCAGATTTTGCCTTTCAGCCCCAGCTTTTCGCCATAGGTCGGCAGCAGCAGCTCGATGGCGGCGGTGTTGAACCCGATGCCGTGGTTCAGCGACTGCACCTGATGCTCGGCATAGATCCCCTTGATCGCCAGCATTGCCATCAGGATATGCTCCTGTTTGATCAGGCGCGGATCGCGGGTAAACAGCGGTTCGATAAAGAAGGGTTTGTCGGCGACGACGACATAATCGATCCAGGATCCCGGAATATCGACGCGCGGCAGATCGCACTCGTCATCGACCAGTTCGTTGACCTGAGCGATAACGATGCCGTCGTGAAAAGCGGCGGCCTCCACCAGCGCGGGCGTGTCTTCCGTACTCGGCCCGGTGTAGAGATTGCCCTTGCGATCGGCTTTATAGCCGGCAATCAGCGCCACGTTAGGTGCGAGATCGACATAAAGCCGCGCATAGAGTTCGACATAGGTATGGATGGCGCCGATTTCCAGCTGGCCATCTTCCAGCAGCTGAGAAATACGCAGGCTCTGCGGCCCGGAGAAAGAGAAATCCAGCTTGCGCGCGATCCCCTTTTCAAACAGATCCAGATGCTCGCTGCGTCCGACGCTGGGCATGATCATATGCAGATCGTGCACGATCTCCGGATTAACTTCGGCCAGGCTACGTGACAAAAAGTCCGCCTGTTTCTGGTTATTACCTTCCAGCACCACGCGATCGCCCGGCGCGATCAGCCTCTGTAGCAAATCGACCAGATCGTCGGTCGGCAGCACCTTGCCGTTGATACCGAGCTGCTCGATGCGGCGTTTTTTTTCACTTCGACGTGTATCCCATACGCGGTTGGACGTTTGTCCCGGCAGCATGTAAACCTCCGTAACGCAGTAGGCGGGGGATCGGCTTATGCAGACGACAGCGCCGATCCGGCGGATGAATTTGAAGGTAGCCGCCGGTGAAAGATTGCGCAAACCGATGAAAAAACAATTGGGTAACCAGCGATGACAAAATATTTTTTTCACAGCTTGCCGCTGGCCCTGCCGGGCGTGGCGCTGTTTTAGCGGCAGAACCTGTGGCGCCGGGCCAGTGCTGCGCTGTGGATGCGGCCCGCTTCGGCAAAGAGACGCGTACGCCAGTACCCGTCTAAAAAAGAGACATTATTAAAAAAATATTTGGCAAAGCGCGCCTGACGGGGCAGACGCGCTGAGAAGAAGGGAATGGATCAGTTCTGTAAAGGATGCCAGATTTCAGTCACCGCGCCTTCACCGCCGGTGAGGGGATCGTGCTGCGGTACAGGTACGCGCTTAATAGCCAGTAGCGAGGCTTCCACATCTTCCAGATCGCTGCGTCGCGTCACCGGCTCCATGCCCTGTGGATAGGCGCCGACGGCAAAAAAATCTTCGCTGCCCGCCAGCTGCTGATGGCCAACGCCTGCCGGGATCAGGATCGCATCGCCCGCGTGAACGGTGACCGCCCTGCCCGTTTCGCCGCCGAAAAGGATTTGCGCCCAGCCAGCGCCGATACCCAGCAGCTCATGGGTGTTGGGATGATAGTGGGTATAGGGATAAATCGGATAGCGCCAGCGCGGCGTCCAGCGATGGCTGGCGAACGTTTCTTCAAACCAGGCCGCCACATCCTCCACCTCACCCGGCACCGCGCGCGGATAAATAATCAGCGGCAGCGGATTGTTCGGCACGCCGCTGGCTGGCTGAAAGGTCATATATTGCGGATTGTTCGACATACCCGCAGAAAAGGTGCCGGCTGCAAAAGACATCATCGCAAGCAGGTTACCAGCATGGGTTAGCATAAGATGCCTCCTGTAATTTCGGTGTTAATTAATTGTGGCACCTGGCGGCAAAGATGCAATCATTACGATCGGTTTTTGATCACATAACTTCTTAATTTTTCTCGACTTAACTCAAATTATTCACCCGCCTGCCTCGGAGGCAAAATGTAAGGCCATTTTGCATTCCGAAAATAGCCCACGCGCCTGCCAAAAAAAAACGATTTAGTAAAAACAGGCTGGTTTTAAAAAGAAGAAAATAAAATTAAACGGCGGCTTAATCACTTAATAAACATAAGGGATTGATCACCGGAAAAATGGGAAAACCGCGCTAATGCCCCTGGCTAACCAGGAGGTTAGTTCATGGTTGCTCGCTATCTGATTCATCACGGGCTGGTTGATCCGGATTCAGCATCGCTGCTGCATTGTGAAACGGCCGAGCAGCGAAAGCCGGGCAATGTCGGTTAAAGCTGCCGATGACTCTGGCATACTATCCTGCTGCCGGAAACGCACGCGCCGGTGACGGCCACTGCTCCTGTGCGCTCCCGCAAAGAGAAGCGGAAACCCACCGCAGAAGCCACCGATTGCCCGCCTCTGGCGCTCGCCGTGCCTGATGCAGAACATAATGTCGCTTACCCTGATTGCCGGGCTCGGTTTATAGCTGCCCGAAGCGGGCGCCTGTTCACGGCCGCCCGCCGCCTGTTATGAAAAAGCTTCCCTGCGCGCAGCCCGATGGCTGGCGGCAAAAAGCGCGCTCAAGCTTTCTTTATCCAGTTCAGGTGAAACCGCCGTCAGCAGCAGGAGCAGGCTAAGGGCACGCCGGCAAAGGTCGGCAAAATTATTCTCCCAGTCGGTAACGAGATGACCGGGAAAAAAGTTATGGCAGAGTTCATAAAACAGAAAATTACCGAGGATCTTTCGTCGCGCGCTGCTCGCTTTTTGCAGGCCGCGCCACGTCTGCCGTAGCGTCTCCTCACCCTTTTTCCGCATCGCTTTCAGCTTGTGCAGTCTGGCGTCGCTATCCACCAGTAACCATATCGGCAGCGCCTCCAGACGTTGCCCGGCGACCGGCGGAAAGCCGTGTTCATCCTGCTGCAGGCAAAAATCCTGCACCAGCCGCTGGCGGCCAGCGGGCTGTAGCCACGTCTCCAGCAGCGCGGCCCGCCGCTCCGGGTCAAGCGGGCCAGACTGGCGAATAAAACCGTACAGCGCATAGAGCAACAGCACAGGCTCAGTCCGGAAAGCGGCAAACAGCCGCAGGCAGTGCTGATTCATCTGTAAACGCTCTGCGGAGAGTTCGGGTAAATGTTCGGCCAGGTCTTCGCTGACGCTCAGGGTACAGGACGCCGTCAGGCTCAGGATTTCCGCCGCCGCCCGGTTGCAGCTGATATCCGCGCTGTGGCGCACGTGGTTATTCCAGCGAAACTGCAGCAGCGGCGAGGCGCCGTCGCAGCCAGAGCAGCCGCAGAGATGAATGTTTTGCCGCAGGCGCAGAACGTAATCGGGCGTCCAGACGCTGGCCGTCACGCCTTCCGTTAATAATGATCGTGCGCTATCCGTACCATTTTCTTTTCTGCTATGGATGCTGGCAAAATTATTTTTCATCGTTGTCACGCCGCCCCGGGTTGGATTGAGCAAAATAATTAACAAAAAAACAATATTTCCCTATTTTCATCCTGGCAATCCTTACCTGATTTAACTTGTTATCTGTTTATTTGAAGGCAGCTTAATATTTAAAAACAGAATTAACCTGGTGCTTCATCCGTTATTAAGAGAGTACAAACATATAACAAGCCAGCGGCCATAACAAATCGGCACGTCACGCATTTTAATTGCCGAAACCTGTAATTAAATTAAACAAAAGCGTATTAGCACCTGGCGCGGACAGATTTCTGTCGCCCGCCTTTTTCAAGGCGCCACTCGCTTTTTTCATTATGTTTCTTGCGCTTTCAGGCAATTTATTTCCCCTGGTGATAATAGATCCCGTTATCGATTAACTTATTTATGCCGAAAAAAAAGAGGTATATAAATTGAAAGAGGCTGTTGTTCCGGCTGCGGCGGCGATCCCGTCGGCATTTCACCCCGCGCGCTCCGCCTGCGGCAGTCGGCGGCCGTTCTGACGCATTCTGGTAACAAGAACGTTAATTTTGTTATATGGGCAACTGTTATAGCTTTATTCGCATTAACTGTGTCTGCCCTTCTTGCGCCAGGTGTGGTCTACTGATGCCTGTACCAAGAGGAGGTTCAGAGTGGAAGACGTTAAACAGATCCTGCTGCGCGAAATCGACACCCTTAATCGTGAAGAACAGCGCGATAACCGACCGCGTTTCAGCTTCAATTTTCTGAAAAGTCATCCCGGCTTATGGGCGTCGATGTATGTCTGCTACGCCCTGACCGTGGCGCTGATTTTTACCACGGAGTTTCTGGGCTGGCCTGCGTTCTGGGGCGCCACTTTTTTCGTGCTGCTGATGAGCGGCCTGATGCTGCTGGATGTCAATCCGCGCTACCGCTTTGAGGATATCGATACGCTCGATCTGCGCGTGTGCTATAACGGCGAATGGTATTATGTGCGTACCCTGTCCGACAAGGCGATCCAGGATATCCTTGCCAGCAGCCAGGTGCCGGACAACGTTAAGCAAGGCATTCAAAAGCTGCTGCAGCTGAAAGGCGAAGTCGATTTTTACGACGTTTATCATCTGACCTGGGGCCAAAAACGCGCCTCTGCCGTCTGATATGTCAGGGCCAGCGCTGGCCCTGAAGCATTTCCGCAATCAACCTGCCCAGCGTCGCTACCGCCGCCTCCCGCGAGTCATTCCATTCCCAGGCCGTATTAAAACGAAAATAGTTGGCATACTGCTCGCTGGTAGAAAACATTTTACCGGGCGCGATACTGATTTTCTCGCGCAGCGCCCGATAGTACAGCTCGGTGGTGTTAACCGCTTCCGGCAGCTCGATCCATAAAAAGTAGCCGCCCTGGGAGTCGTTGATTTTGGCGCTGGCGGGCAGATGCCGCCGCAGCGACTGCCGCGCCAGGCTTTTGCGCTGCTCCAGCCGCTGGCGCAGCCGGCGTAAATGCACGTCGTAGCTGCGGCTGCCCAGGTAGTCGACCAGCGCCAGCTGCATCGGCGCGCTGGTTGAGATAGTGCTCATTAATTGCAGTCGCTGGATGCGCTGCGCGTGTCTGCCCGCCGCCACCCAGCCCACGCGAAACCCCGCCACCAGATTTTTAGAAAAAGAAGAGCAGTGCAGCACGCTGTCCTGTTTCTCAAACGCCTTTGCCGGCAGCGGTTTTTCGCTGCCGAACCAGAGTTCGCTATACACATCGTCCTCGATCAGCGTCACCTGATGCGCCTCCAGCAGCGCCACCAGCTCCTGCTTTTTCTCGCGGCTTAGCGTGCAGCCCAGCGGGTTCTGCTGATTCGACATCATCCAGCACGCTTTGACCGGCAGCTTCGCCAGCGTGGCGGCCAGCTCCGTCAGATCGATACCGTGCTGCGGATGCGAGGCGATAGCGACAGCCTTGAGCTGAAGCCGCTCGATAGCCTGTAGCGCGCCGTAAAAACAGGGGTTTTCCACCACCACCCAGTCGCCGGGCGCGGTGACCGCCTGAAGGCTCAGGTTCAACGCCTCCATCGCGCCGTTGGTGATCACGATCTCTTCTGGCGAAACCTGTATGCCCTGTAACGCATAGCGCTTGGATAGCGTTTTGCGCAGCGCCTCGTTGCCCGGCGGCAGATTGTTTAAGGCGTCCGCCGGTTTTAACGAGTGCGAAACGGCGGAAAGCGAGCGCATCAGCTGGCGCTGCGGAAAGAGTTCAGGATCGGGAAAGGCGGAGCCGAAAGGCATGATGTCCGGGTCGCGACACGCCTGCAGCACCTCAAAAATAAAGTCGTTGATATCGACCGATTCCGTGAGCTGCACCTTCTGGTGGCTGGCGGGCTGGCTGAGAAATTCCGCCCGTGGCGCTACGTAGTAGCCGGACTGCGGCCGGGAGACGATCCAGCCCTGGCTCTCCAGCACCTGATAGGCGTGCATAACGGTCATCAGGCTCATCCCGCTCTGCGCCACCTGCTCGCGCAGCGAGGGGAGTTTTTCGCCCGGCAGCCAGATCTCACTGGCGATCTGCTGCTGGATTTGGTCGATTAACTGCAGATATTTTGCCAAAACTGTTACAGGCCCGTGCTCAGGAATGAGCAACTATTATAGTTAGCCGGGCCGCGATTAAACAGCTTTTGACACCGGGATCTTCTCCTCCGCCGCTTTTTTCTGTTCCGGCGTGCGGTTGGACTCGTGGTTGCCCGCATACAGCTTCAGGTGCGGCACCTGCTCAGGGGGAACCGGTTTGCCCAGCAGATAGCCCTGTAGCGAGTTGCAGCCCAGGCCGGTGAGAAAGGCCTGCTGCTCCTCCGTCTCTACGCCTTCCGCCACCACTTTCAGATTCAGCGTCTGCGCCAGCGCCACGATAGCGGTAACGATAGTGGCGTCTTCGCTCTGCGTATGCAGCTCGTTAACGAAGGCGCGATCGATTTTCAGCTCGCTGGCGGGCAGACGTTTCAGATAAAGCAGGCTGGAATAGCCGGTACCGAAATCGTCAATCGAGGCTTTCACGCCCAGTTCGGTCAGCTCGGTTAAAATACGCACGCTTTCGTCGGGATCGCGCATGGCGGTAGTCTCGGTCACTTCCAGCGTCAGCAGCTCTGGCGAAATCTGATGTTTCTTCAGCGCGGCGACCACCGTTTCCACCAGTCCGGCCTGCTCAAACTGGAGCGACGACAGGTTGACCGCTATCGACCATTGCGTATTGCCCATTCGATGCCAGACGCTCAGCTGGCGACAGGCTTCGTTAATCACCCAGTTGCCGATGCTGACGATCAGCCCGGTTTTTTCCGCCAGCGGCAGAAAAATGTCGGGCGACAGCAGCCCGCGCTGCGGATGCTGCCAGCGGATTAGCGCTTCAAACCCGACGATAGGGCCCTGCGGCGCGCAAAATTTCGGCTGGTAGAACAGGCGCAGCTCGTCGTGCTCCTGCGCCAGCCAGAGATCGTTGATCAGCTGTAGCTGGTTTTGCGCGATGGTGTTCATCGACGGCTGGAAGAAGTTATAGCCGTTACGGCCGTTGTTTTTGGTGTGGTACATAGCGGCATCGGCGTTGAACATCAGTTCCCGCTCGTCGTTGCCGTCGCCCGGATAGACCGCAATACCGATGCTCAGCGACACCACCAGCTCGTAACGCGAAATCAAAAACGGCTCGTCGATAGCCTTGACCAGCATATCGGCCACGGCGGCGGCATCGTTCGGCTCGCTGATTTCCACCAGCAGCACAAACTCGTCGCCGCCCAGTCGCGCCAGCGTATGGTGCCCGATCAGTAAATTTTTCATCCGCTCGGTGACCGCGACCAGCAGGTTATCGCCAACGTGGTGACCAAACGCATCGTTAACGGCCTTAAAACCGTCCAGATCCATAAACATCAGCGCGAAAGCGGTCTCTTCCCGCACGGCCTTGCTCAGCGCCTGATCGAGGCGATCTTCCAGCAGAATACGGTTAGGCAGGCGGGTTAAGTTGTCGTGCAGCGCCAGCTGGGCCAGCTCGCGGTTGGCTTCCGCCAGCGAAGAAGCCAGTACCGACGTTCTGGCCTGCAGGCGCGCGTCGAGCGTGGAAACCACCAGCGTAATACCCAAAATAGAGAGCGTCACCACCACGACCAGCATCGCCAGCCAACTGCTGTTCACGCCCATCTGCGTGGCGTGGCTGCCCATCGGGAAGCTGGCCGCCGCCATGCCGCTGTAGTGCATCCCGGCGATGGCGGCGCCCATAATCAGCGCCGCGCCGGCGCGCAGCAGCGCTAAATGCCCTTCGCCCTGACGTAGCTTAAACGCCAGCCACAGCGCGGCCGTTGAGGCGCCCAGCGCGATCGCTATCGACACCGCAATCCAGTGCCAGTCCCAGACGATACCCGGTTCAAACATCAGCGCGGCCATGCCGATATAGTGCATCGCCACCACGCCGGTGGCCATCGCCAGCGCGCCGACCATCAGACGGGCAAAGACCAGTTCACCGTAGCAGACAATCCACAGCGCAAAAATCGAGGCGACTACGGCTACAAACATGGAAATCAGCGTGAGCAGCGGATCGTAGCTCATCACCATCGCCAGGTTCATCGCCAGCATGCCGATAAAATGCATAGACCAGATGCCGATGCCCATCGCAAAGCCACCGCCAACCAGCCAGACGCGGGCCGCTTTCCCCGTAGAGGTTGCCACCCTGCCCGCCATATCCAGCGCGGTATAGGATGCCAGGAAGGCAACAAAGATGGAGACGATAACCAGTAGCTGGTCGTAGGAGCTCATAAGCATATGCAAATCTCTGAAGCAAAAGCCAGATTACTGGCACCGGGTAAGGGAATAATAAAGCTGATAAATCGATTTCAACAATTACGGTATCGGCTAAAGAGTAGTCAACTTTACCCCTGGTGGCATAAAGCGGCCATGCCCGGCTGCGGACTCGGGCTTAACCCATCTATCTCCTTATAATTAAACGGGTTTATTATCTGTTTTTTTTGCTTAACGACCTTAGCATCCGCTCTTTTTTTTGCCCAGCAAAACCCAGGGCCAGCGCTGATTATTTTTTGTCAGGCGTCTTTTTTCATGCTACAGCAAGCAGGTCTGCTTTTGTTTCAACTCATTAACAAAATTTTGCGTTTCGCTTAGCTCAGCGTTCAAGGCTGTTCTATAGTTTTAAACATAACAGAAATTGGTCAATCTGGCTTTTATCGTGGATAGCGACCAACACAGGTCTTTCCGGCTCTGCGTTTTACCTGCATCGCGGCCATTTTTTACGCTTTTACACCGGGCGAAAAAGCACTTCCATTGGTCTGATCGGTAAGGAATGATTATGAAAATGAAGCTTTTTTTGCTGGGCTGCGGCTTGGGTCTCGGCGTGGCCTCTTCCGGCTTTGCCGCCACCACGACGGGAACTATTAACGCCACGCTGGTCCTGACCACGGGTTGCCTGGTCAATGGCCAGACCGCCACCACCGGTGTTAACTTCGGTACCTTAGACTTTGGTAGCAGCGCCGCGACCTTTGATACCCTGAACGCCACCTTAGTTGGCGCGCTGGGCAACGGCATCTTTGTGCGCTGCACCACTGGTCAAACCTATAACGTGCAGCTCACCAGCAGCAACGCCGCGCCCGCTACCGTGTTTGGCGAAGTAACCGCGCAGCCTCGCTATCTGGTGCTGGGCAGCAACGCCACGCAGGGCATTGCCTATACGCTCTATAACTCCACTTCCTATACCACGCCCATCGCTAACAACACTAACCTGACCAGCACGGGCACCACGGATCCGACCAATGGCGACAACTACCCGATTTACGGTCGTATTACCGGCGGCGGTTTTAACGCAGCGATCCCGGCAGGTACCTATACCGATACGATTAACGTTGCCGTGAACTACTGATTGACGGCGGCAGGGAGCACGTCGTGTCGGGGCAGGAAAGAACATCGGCGGGCTGGCTTAGCCCGCTTTGTGTCGTGGTTTGCTGTATCAGCTTTCCGGCCGGAGCGCTGCCGACGCAGACTTTTCAGGTGACGGCGTCGGTAGTGAACGGCTGCGTGATTTCCGGCACCAATACCGGCGTGTTCGGCACGCTGAACTTCGGCACCCGCCCCGGCGTCGGTTCGGCTTCTGCCAGCGCCAGCTTTGTTCAAAGCTCCACGATTACGCTGGCCTGTACGCCGGGCACTGCGCTAAGCATGAGCATTAACGGCGGCAGTAATTATTCCAGCACGCGTAATCTTAAAATTGCTAATAACACCGATTTAGTGGCCTATGCGCTTTACACCAGCGCCACCGCCAGTGCGGCAAGTGCGATCCCGGTCAATCAGAACGTGGCGCTGACCTACAGTAACGCCAATAACATCACGCTGCCGATATACGGTCGGCTGCAGATGAGCGGCGTTCGGCGGGCCGGGACTTACAGCGACACGCTGACGGTGACGCTGAGTTGGTAAACAGGGAGAAAGTATTTCATGAAGACGCTACGTATTTTCACACTGCTGGCCGGACTGACGGTTAGCTCACTGCTGCCCGCGTGGGCAGGAAATTCGGTGCTGATCTGGCCCATCGATCCGAAAATCCACAGCGGCGATAAAGCCACCGAGCTGTGGCTGGAGAATCGCGGCGCAGCGACCACGCTGATGCAGGTCAGGGTTTTCACCTGGCAGCAGCAGGACGGACACGAACAGTATCAGACGCAGCAAACGGTGGTCGCCAGCCCGCCGCTGGTAAGGATAGAGCCGGGCCAGAAGCAGCTGGTCAGGCTGATTAACCAGACCCCGCCGCCCAAAGGCGAGGAGCGGGCTTACCGGGTGCTGCTGGATGAGATCCCTACGCCGCAGCAGCCTGGCGAAAATCAGGCGGGCCTTAATTTCCAGATGCGCTATTCCGTGCCGCTGTTTACCTATGGCGAAGGCCTTTCAGCCGACACGGCCCGCCCCGACCTTAGCTGGCGCCTCGTTAATCAGAACGGTAAGTCAGCGCTGCTTATTACCAATAACGGCAGCGGCCACGCGCGGCTAAGCAACGTTTCGCTGGGCGGCCGGACGCTGTCAAACAGCCTGTTCGGCTACGTGCTGGCGCGATCGAGCAATACGTTTCCGCTTAATTTCCCGGCGTCTGACCGCTCGCAGCTCAGCGCGGAACTGGATAATAACCAGACCTGGCGCAGCGGCAGCTCTGCGCGCTAGCCGATGAACGGGCGCCGCTGCTCCCTGGCCCTCTGCCTGTTAAGCTACCTGCTCTCTTCAGCCGGTCGCGCGGAAACCTATTCCACATTGCCGCCGCCGCCGTCGCCAAACGCGCCGGGCGCCAGCCAGCAATATATGCTGGGGCTGGTGATCAACGAGCAGGACAACGGCCAGGTCGTGCCGGTGGAGTTCCGTGATAACCATTATTATCTGCGCGCGGGCGATTTGCAGCGGGCCGGCATCCCTTCAGCGCTGATCACCTCGTCGATGATGGATGTTTCCGCCATGCCGCAGGTAAAAGCCGACTACGACCAGGCCCGCCAGCGCCTCTTGCTGACGGTGCCGCCCGGCTGGCTGCCGCGCCAGAAACTGAATAACGAGGAGCGGAACGGCCCGCGCTTTCCTGGCAGAACCTCTACCGGCGCGCTGTTTAACTACGATCTCTACACCAGCCGTACCTCTGCCAGCGGCAGCCGCCTTTCCGCCTTTAACGAGTTTCGCCTGTTTGGCACGCTGGGGCAGTTTTCCAGCAACGGCGTCTGGCAGCAGCAGCTTTCCGGCCAGACGGCAGGCTCGCAGAACGAGGGCTATCTGCGCTATGACACTTACTGGAGCAATCAGGATGAAACCCGTTCGCTGAGCTGGCGCGTGGGCGATCTGATCACCGATTCACTGGCGTGGAGCAGCAGCGTGCGGCTGGGCGGTATTCAGATCGCGCGCGACTTCTCCGTGCGCCCGGATCTGGTGACCTATCCGCTGCCCTCTTTCTCCGGCCAGGCGGCGGTACCTTCCACGGTCGATCTCTTCGTCAACGGCTATAAGAACAGCAGCAATGACGTACAGCCCGGCCCCTGGTCGATGACCAATATGCCGTTTGTTAACGGCGCGGGCGAAGCGGTAGTGGTAACGACCGACGCCGCAGGCCGACGCGTCTCCACCACCATGCCCTTTTACGTCTCCAGCAGCCTGCTGAAGCCCGGCCTCTCTGACTTCTCTTTTTCCGCTGGGGCGCTGCGCAATAATTACGGCATCAAAAGCTTTGACTATGGCTCCGCCGCCGCCAGCGGCTCCTGGCGCTATGGCCTGACCGACTGGCTGACGCTGGAAAGCCATGCCGAAGGTGCGGACGCGCTGGCGCTGGGCGGCGCGGGCGGCCAGGTCAGGCTGGGGTCGCTCGGCGTGGTCAATGCGGCGCTGGCGCAAAGCCAGATGAGCGGCGAACATGGCAATCAATACAGCTGGGGCTATCAGTACAGCAACAGCCGCTTCAACATCGGCACGCAGCATATTATCCGCTCGGCGGGCTTCAGCAACCTGGCGCTGTACGGCGATCGCAACAGCGGCCTGGCGGGCACGGAATACACCCTTAGCCGCCGCAGCGCCCAGTACAGCGCCAGCGTCTCGCTCGATCGCTTCGGCAGCCTTGGCGCGGCCTTTATCGACATCGTCAGCGGCAGCGGCGACCGCACCCAGCTGTGGAACCTTTCCTGGAGCAAAAATATCTGGGGCAACAGCAGTCTTTACGTTTCCGCCAGCCGCGACCAGCGACAGGGCGACTGGACGGGCACCATTTCGCTGGTGATCCCGTTCAGCGAGCGCGGTAACGCCAGCCTGAGTCTGGATCGCGACCAGCAGGGCACCACCTCGCAGCGCGTAACGGTTTCGCGCTCCATGCCTACCGACGGCGGACTGGCTTACGACGCTTCCTGGGCCAACCAGAGCAGCGGCGGCGACTATAAGCAGGCCAGCCTGAGCTGGCGCAACCAGAAGATTGAGACTTCAGCGGGCTTCTACGGCGATGGCGATTACACCACCGAATGGGCCGACGTGAGCGGCTCACTGGTGCTGATGGACGGCAGCTACTTTGCTGCCAATGAGGTTAACGATGCCTTTGTGGTGGTGAAAACCGACTATCCCAATATCAACGTGCGCTACGAAAACCAGCTGATGGGCAAAACGGACGCCGGCGGCCATCTGCTGGTGCCGGGCATCAGCTCCTATTATCCGGCCAAATATGATATCGACACGCTGGATCTGCCGGCCGATATGACCACCTCCAGCGTCGAGCAGCGTTTTGCCGTCAAGCGCAACAGCGGCTATCTGCTGCATTTCCCGATTGAACCGCTGCGCGCGGCCAGCGTGATCCTGCACGACCAGAACGGCGAACCGCTGCCCGTTTCCACCCAAATTATTCGCGCGGGCGCCGCGACGACCTATGTCGGCTGGGACGGTATCGTCTGGATGGAAAACCTGGCTGCCGTTAACCTTTTCCGCGCGGAAACGCCGGACGGACGCCATTGCGAAGCGAAGCTCGACGTGCCGGGCGGTCGCCCGACGTCGCTACAAACTTACGGGCCGCTGACCTGCGCCCTTTCCGCTGCCTCAGGAACCTCACCATGACTTTGCCAATAAGATCGATCTTTCACCTGGCGCTGTTTTCGCTGCTGATGCTCTGCTCGCTATCCGGCTGGGCGGCCTGCACGCTGCCGACCTCTACGGCTACCTTTGGCAGCGTCAGCTCTTTTACGGTAAACACCACGGTGAGCAACACCACCGCCACCGTTAACGTCAACTGCGGTTCGGGCAGCGTGCTGTCGCTGCTGTCCAGCGATTACATCCGGTTTCAGCTGGCCAGCGCCACCTACACCAGCAGCACGCGCGGCGCGCTGAAAACCTCCAGCACCGGGACGGATCTCATCCCGCTGCGCGTATGCAGCGACACGGCCTGCGCCACCGAGATGCTGATCGGCGGCACTACGGTCAACTTCAGCCAGGCGCAGCTGCTTAATTTGCTGGGAACAGGCGGCGGACAGAACTTCGCTATCCCGCTTTATCTGAGGACGCTGACCGGCCAGGTGGTGGCCGCCGGTACCTACACGGTGACGCTGAATATTCTGGTCAGCTATAACATCTGTACCGGCATTGGCGCGCTGGGCGCCTGTTTGTTGGGCAGTCAGCAGACCGGTTCCGGCACGGTGCCCATCACCACCACGCTGGTGGTCACCAACGACTGCACCACTATTACCGCGCCTAACGTCAGCTTTGGCAGCGCGCCGCTGGTCGGCAGTTTTAACGCGGTTTCGCAGTCCATTAATGTGATCTGCACCAAAGGCAGCACCTACACGGTTGGCCTGAGCAACGGCGGCTATGCGGTCGGCGCACAGCGCTATATGGCCAGCGGCAGCAACCGGCTCGCCTATGAAATTTATAAAAACGCCACGACCTCGCGCTGGGGGCCGACAGGTACGGAGCGCGTCGCCAGCTCGGCGGCCAACAGCATTACCACCGACGGCCTGACCCGCACTTTTAATTATACGGCGCGCATACTGACTTCGCAGGCCACGCCGCCTGCGGGCAACTAT
Organism: Erwinia aeris; assembly: GCF_041224955.1. Taxonomy (NCBI): domain Bacteria; kingdom Pseudomonadati; phylum Pseudomonadota; class Gammaproteobacteria; order Enterobacterales; family Erwiniaceae; genus Erwinia; species Erwinia aeris. Next base: position 105,100 of record NZ_JBGFFX010000011.1, read on the forward strand.
AGCGACAGCGTGGTGGTGGATCTCTCTTTTTAGGGCACGGTTTGCCCCCGGATAGTGCATTGTTAATTATTTGTTACCAATACGTATACATCCGGCGCCTTAACGGTGATGCCTGTCACATTAATGTCCGCGCGGGCGCGATAAAAGATAAGAAAAACTGAAAGGACAGGCTATGACATCTTTTTCTTCTTCGGCGAAAAAGCCGCAGGGCAGCGCCCGCACCATCTTCAATGTGACCAGCGGCAACTTCCTGGAAATGTACGACTTTATGGTGTTTGGTTACTACGCCACGGCGATTGCCAAAACCTTTTTTCCGGGTGACGATCCTTTCGCCTCGCTAATGTTAACGCTGATGACGTTCGGCGCAGGTTTCCTGATGAGGCCACTGGGCGCGATTATCCTCGGCTCTTATATTGACCATCACGGACGGCGTAAAGGGCTGCTGCTGACGCTGGGCCTGATGGCGATCGGCACCTTAACCATTGCTATCGTGCCGGGCTACAACACGCTGGGCGCGGCGGCGCCAATCCTGATCCTGCTGGGCCGTCTGTTGCAGGGCTTCTCGGCGGGCGTGGAGCTGGGCGGCGTTTCGGTCTATCTCAGCGAGATCGCGCCGAAAAACCGCAAGGGCTTTTTTGTCAGCTGGCAGTCCGGCAGCCAGCAGGTCGCCGTGATTTTCGCCGCGCTGCTGGGCCTGGGGCTGAACCATCTGCTGGCGAAAGATCAGGTGACCGACTGGGGCTGGCGTATTCCCTTTTTCATCGGCTGCCTGATTGTGCCTTTCCTGTTCTGGGTCAGGAGAATGCTGGAAGAGACCGAAGCCTTCAGCCAGCGTAAGGTGCACCCTTCCATGCGTCAGATCGTGCGCGGCGTCGCCAGCAACTGGGCGCTGGTGCTGGCAGGCATGCTGATGGTGGTTACCACCACCGTGATGTTTTATATGATCACCGCGTTTACCCCGACCTTTGGGAAAACGGTGCTGATGATGAGCGATAAGCAGAGCTTTTTGGTGACGCTGTGCGTCGGCCTGTCAAACCTGATCTGGCTGCCGATTATGGGCGCCGTCTCCGACCGCTACGGCCGTCGTCCGCTGCTGATCCTGTTTACCGTACTGATGATCGCCACCGCCTGGCCGGTGCTGCACTGGCTGGTCGGCTCGCCAACCTTCTCTCATCTGCTGGAGGCCGAGCTGTGGCTGTCGTTTCTCTACGCCAGCTATAACGGCGCGATGGTGGTCTATCTGGCGGAAGTGATGCCCGCAGAGGTGCGCGCGACCGGCTTTTCGCTGGCCTACAGCCTGGCGACGGCGCTGTTCGGCGGCTTTACGCCAGCGATGTCCAGCTATCTGATCCACGCCACCGGCGACAAGGCGATGCCCGGCGTCTGGCTGACCTTCGCTGCCGTTTGCGGCCTGCTCGGCACGCTGCTGATCAAACGCCTGGTGCAGCAGTATCAAACCCGCCAGACCAGCGAGCCTGTGGCGCAAATGTAGCGCCGCAGGCGCGGCCGTGGCGCAAGGGCTACGGCCGCCTGTTTCTGTTGCCTGAGTTAAGCTTCCCCCGTTGAAATCGGTCAGGATTTGCTCGATCTCTTCCCCATTTTTGGTTAATCTGTCAGATATCTATTGATGGAGGTACCATGAAAACTTACGTACCTGACAACGCAAAGGTTATTACCGGACTCATTAAACGCTCACGCGATGCCGGTCACACGCCACTCCATGGCGCTACTCAGGCTGAACGACGTGCTAACTTTTTCCGTAATATGGGCCTGGATGAAAACGGAGAACCGTTAAAGGAAGAACGTGAGCACACTTCCCAAAAAATTCATTTCGCGCGTTAGTCAATCCAACCTGTTCACCCAGAACAGTAATTACTTTGGCTTCAGTCCTGCGAGAATTTCTCCCTTCGCCCGACACCTGTACGACCTTGCCGTCTTATGGGGATGCCAGGGCTATATCGAAATTTATCAAAACGACCAGGACCAGGCGTGGGGAAGACTAAAGTCTTCTGCATACGATGGTCAGGGCAGATTTATTGAGGCTTATGCTCATCTTTATCATGGGCGTGTTCAGAACGATGCCACCGCGACGACTAACGAAGCAAAGAGAGCAATGCAGGATCCTCTGGTTATCGTTACTTTTCAGCCAGGTAGTTTTCCGGCAGCTAATCCGCATGACGTGGCCGTCATTGAATTTGTGCTGAATCATGATCAGTATATTGGCCGTACCGGAAAAGGTAAGGGGCCGGTAAATCTTGATCGGATACGCTCCGGTGTGATCGGGCGTATTAAGTTAGCTAAGGGTAAGTTTTTATAATAAATTACCTTTGGTTCAGGCCTTCTTAAGAACCAGGCAAAAAAAATCCGCAACGATCGTTACGGATTTTTTATTTTCTGATGCCGATTATTTCGCGACGGTTTCCATGCCCATCAGGCCAATCTTCAGATAGCCCGCCTGACGCAGCTTGTCCATCACGCCCATCAGCGTTTCGTAATCCACCGATTTATCCGCCTGGAAGAAGATAGTGGCGTCTTTATTGCCCTGCGTCTGGCTTTCCAGCGCCGACAGCAGCGTTTCCTGCGTCACCGCCTCATTGCCGATAAACAGCTGTTTATCCGCTTTGATTGAGAGCCAGACCGGTTTTTCCGGGCGCGGCTGAGGCTTGCTGGTAGAGGCTGGCAGATTGACGCGAACGTCAACGGTAGCCAGCGGCGCAGCGACCATAAAGATAATCAGCAGCACCAGCATCACGTCGATAAACGGCGTAACGTTGATTTCATGCATTTCGCCGTTGCTATCGAGATCTTCATTTAATCGCATGGCCATGACGCTTACCCTACCCGCAGCTTCTGCGTTGGATGCTGCGGCGCGCTGGCGGCCAGATCCAGATCGCGGCTTTGCAGCAGCATAATCTGCGCGGCGACGTCGCCCAGCGAGGCTTTATAGCTGGCGATCGTACGGGCAAAGACGTTGTAGATCACTACGGCCGGAATCGCAGCGAACAGGCCGACAGCCGTGGCCAGCAGCGCTTCTGCGATGCCGGGCGCAACTACCGCCAGGTTCGTGGTCTGCGTCTGGGCGATACCGATAAAGCTGTTCATGATGCCCCAAACGGTGCCGAACAGGCCAACAAACGGCGCGATAGCACCGATAGTAGCCAGAAAACCATTGCCGCGACCGGCGTGGCGGCTGAAGAAGGCGACGCGGCGCTCCAGACGGAACGAGGTACGCTCTTTAATGCCGTCGTTGTCGGCGGACTGCTGCGACAGCTCCAGTTCGTTTTCGGCTTCTTTCAACAGCTGCGTGGTCAGGCTGTTAGCGTTAAACGTGGCGCTGATATCGCTCGCTTCCTGCAGGGAACGAACGCCCGCCAGCGCCTGCTGCTCGCGCTTCAGGCGGCGTTTCGCCGAGCTGAGCTCTGCGCTTTTGCTGAAGAAGATGGCCCAGGTAACGACCGAAGCCAGCAGCAGACCGATCATTACCACTTTTACCACGATGTCCGCATGGTGATACATGCCCCAGACGGAGAGGTCCGTCTGCATCAAATCATTCGTCACGCTGTCTCTCCAACGTCAGTTACCGATAGCGAAAATACAGGTCGGATCATACCAAATCGAACCCGAATTGATAGTAGTTATCATTACTATTTACCCTTAACGCAATACTTTTTACACTTTTCCCGCCATCTCCTTTTTATCGCCAGGGTTTTTCCTGAAACTTTGTCACGTAGCGGGATGACGAATTTCGCCCCGCCGCCAGCCGTGTTAACGTTAAGCGAGATCCTTAAACCGAGCAGACCGATGACCAGTAAACATATTGAAACGGCGTTAATCAGCGCCGGCCGCCGCAAACGCTATACCCAGGGTTCCGTTAACAGCGTTATTCAGCGCGCCTCCTCGCTGGTGTTCGACAGCGTGGCCGAGAAGAAACGCGCCACGGCCGGGCGAGCGGAAGGCGAACTGTTTTATGGTCGTCGCGGCACCCTGACCCATTTCTCGCTGCAGGAAGCCATGACCGAGCTGGAGGGCGGCGCGGGCTGCGTGCTTTATCCCTGCGGTGCGGCGGCGGTCGCCAATGCCATTCTCGCTTTTGTTTCCGCCGGGGATAACGTGCTGATGGCCGGTTCCGTCTATGAACCGACCCAGGATTTCTGTAGCAAAATCCTCAGTAAAATGAACGTGACCACCACCTGGTTCAGCCATACCGCCGGCGCGGAAATCGGCGACCTGGTGAAGCCGGAAACGCGGGTGGTTTTTCTGGAATCGCCGGCTTCCATTACGATGGAAGTGCAGGACATTCCAGCCATCGTGGCGGCCGTGCGGGCCAAAGCGCCGGAAGCGGTCATTATGATCGATAACACCTGGGCGGCGGGCATTCTGTTCCGCGCGCTGGATTTTGGTATCGATATTTCCATTCAGGCCGGGACTAAATATCTGATTGGTCATTCCGACGCGATGATCGGCACCGCCGTCGCCAACGAACGCTGCTGGGCGCAGCTGCGTGAAAACTCTTATCTGATGGGGCAAATGGTGGACGCGGACACCGCCTATATGGCCAGCCGCGGCCTGCGCACGCTGGCAGTACGTCTGCGCCAGCACGAAGAAAGCGGGCTGCGGGTCGCGCGCTGGCTGGCCGAGCGCCCGGAAGTGGCCGTGGTTAACCATCCGGCGCTGCCGCAGTGCAAGGGCCACGAGTTCTGGCGGCGGGATTTTACCGGCAGCAGCGGCCTGTTCTCCTTTGTACTGAAGGCGCGGCTGAGCGATCGGCAGCTGGCGGATTTTCTCGACCACTTTGAACATTTCAGCATGGCCTACTCCTGGGGCGGTTTTGAATCGCTTATTCTGGCAAACCAGCCCGACGAGCTGGCCGCCATCCGTCCGGCAGGCGGCGTTGACTTCAGCGGCACGCTGATCCGGCTGCATATCGGGCTGGAAAACGTTGACGATTTGCTGGCGGATTTGGCCGACGGTTTCGCGCGCGTCGCGGGATCGTCAAAAAATTAAACAAAAAGGCAACAGCTCTGGCCTGTACCACGTTGTGACAGGCCATTTACGAGTACACTAGTGCTATTGATGCGGTAAACAGGATAAAAAATGGCGGTACTCCATGAGATTGTGCAGGCGCTTTGGCATCAGGATTTTGCTGCCCTCGCCAATCCCGATGTAATCTGGATCGTTTACGGAATTATGTTTCTCACGCTGCTGCTGGAAAATGGTTTGCTGCCCGCCGCCTTTCTGCCCGGCGACAGTTTACTGCTGCTGGCCGGCGCGATGATCGCCAAGGGCGTGATGGGCTTTATTCCTACCGTTGCCATCCTGACGCTGGCGGCCAGCCTGGGCTGCTGGCTGAGCTACCTGCAGGGCCGCTGGCTGGGCAATACCCGCCTGGTCAAAGGCTGGCTGATGCACCTGCCCGCGCAGTATCACCAGCGCGCCTGGAGCCTGTTTCACCGGCACGGGCTGATGGCGCTGCTGATTGGCCGCTTTCTGGCCTTCGTGCGGACGCTGCTGCCGACCATGGCGGGCATTTCCGGCCTGACGCAGACGCGCTTCCAGTTTTTTAACTGGCTCAGCGGCCTGCTGTGGGTCGGCATCCTGGTCTCGCTGGGTTATGCGATAAGCCAGGTGCCCTTTATCAAGCGCCATGAGGATCAGGTGATGTCCATTCTGATGATCCTGCCGCTGGCGCTGCTTTGCATCGGCCTGATTGGCAGCCTCGCGCTGTTCTTTAAGCGGAAAAAAGTCGCTTAGCGCACCCCGCCTTCCGAGGGTCGCCCGGCGGCCCTCTTATTCCATCTGACGCATTCTGCCGATCTCTTCCCCCGGCGTGACGCCAAAATAGCGCTTAAACTCGCGGGAAAACTGCGAGGCACTTTCATAGCCGACCCGCATCGCCGCCGCGCTGGCCTTCAGGCCTTCATGCAGCATCAGCATTCGCGCCTGATGCAGTCGGTAGCTTTTCAGATACTGTAACGGCGAGGTGCTGGTGACGGCTTTAAAGTTGTGATGAAAGGCGGAGACGCTCATATTCACCTCCGCCGCCAGCCGCTCCACGCTCAGGTTGTCGGTATAGTGATGCTCGATGCGCCGCAGCGCCCGCGCTATCTGGCTGAACTGCGTGTGCCGACTGACCAGCGCCATCAGCGCGCCGCCGCACGGCCCCAGCAGCACGTGATAGAGGATCTCCCGCACGATTTGCGGGCCAAGCACGCGCGCGTCGCGCGGATCCGCCATCGCATCCAGCAGACGTTCCGCCGCACACAGCATCGGCTCGGTCAGCGGCGACGAGTGAATGCCGCGCGTCTGCGGCTGCGGCTGAAAGCTGTCGTCATCGCCAATATCAATCAGCAGATCCTGGAGCTTAACCGGATCGACATTCAGCAGCATGCCCGCCAGCGGCGCTTCCGGCGTGGCAAACGTCTCACACTCTACCGCCAGCGGCACGGTCAGCATCAGGTATTCCGTGGCGTCGTAATGGAAAACGTGGTTGCCCAGATAGCCGGTTTTTCTGCCCTGAAACAGGATCACGATACCGGAGGAATAGAGCACCGGCGTGCGCCCGCTGGGCTGGCTGGCGTGGAAAAGCCGGATATCGGGCAGCAGCGTCTGCACATCCGGTTTTGCGTCGATCAGTTGCACGACCTGGCGGGCAAGCCGGGCGCACAGCATAGTGCGATCCATGGTGTTCACCTGAAAAAAAGCAGAGCTGGCATCATGCCGAAGCCTGGCGTAATCGTCCAGCCTCCTGGAGAAACAGGCAAGAAGAAAGCAGAAACGGGCAGGATATATACCGGGACTGGCCGCTACGCTGGCTATTGGCTCAATAATCCGAATTGCGCAAAGGGTTAATAATTTCAACTAAACTAAGACCAGCAGTCTTAACCAGACTTAGCGTTACTTGCCGGCGCAGAGGCGTCGGCCCCCCTGGCTGCAAAGGAGAGAACAATGGCAGAGCAACCCGTAATCAAGCTTCACGATGGCAATATGATGCCCCAGCTCGGCCTGGGCGTCTGGCAGGCAAGCATTGACGAAGCGCGTCAGGCTGCGCTGAAAGCGCTCGATGTGGGCTATCGCTCGATCGATACCGCCGCCATCTATAAAAACGAAGAGGGCATCGGTCAGGCGCTACAGGAAACGTCGGTCGCGCGCGACGATATCTTCGTGACCACCAAGCTGTGGAATGACGATCAGCTGAACGCGCCGCAGGCGCTGGAAACCAGCCTGAAGAAATTGCAGCTGGAAAGCGTCGATCTCTATCTGATGCACTGGCCTTGCCCGGCGAAGGACAACTACGTTGACGCCTGGAAAGCGATGATCGAGCTGCAAAAACAGGGGCTGACTAAAAGCATCGGCGTCTGTAACTTCCAGGAAGCGCACCTGAAACGGCTGATAGATGAAACTGGCGTGCGTCCGGTGATCAACCAGATCGAGCTGCACCCTATGCTGCAACAGCGCACGCTGCACGCCTGGAACGCCATGCATCAGATCCAGACCGAATCCTGGAGCCCGCTGGCGCAGGGTGGTAAAGGCGTGTTCGATCAGGCCGTGATCAAAACGCTGGCGAAAAAATATGGCAAGACGCCTGCGCAGATTGTTATTCGCTGGCACCTGGACAGCGGCCTGGTGGTGATCCCGAAATCGGTCACGCCTTCCCGCATTGAAGAAAACTTTAAAGTGTTCGATTTCCGCCTGGAAAAACCGGAAATCAGTGAAATCGCCTCGCTGGATGCCGGCAACCGTCTTGGCCCCAACCCTGACGAGCTGAACTAAGCGCCCGGCCGCCCGTTGACAGAAAACAGACGGGCGGCCGCCTTTTTGACGCGCGACCTGCCTTTATCATGCATTAAGAAACAAGAACTGTTTACGTAATGCCCTGTTAATTTAAACCTCAGATAAACCACCTTCATTATTTTTTCTGAATAATGTTAATATTATTATTAAGCGCCGGCAGCGGCAAAGACTTTACCCTCCTCTGAAAAGCGAACAAATACAGCAAGGTAAATTTAATTTGCTAATAAATGTTTACGCCAAATTTAAAAAATAATGCATTGGTAGTATTTATAATAGGTTTAGCTAATCAAACCGGTATTTCTTATTATTAATAACCGAATTATATTGCTCACAAAATCAGTATACTGAATCCGAAAATATTTCTGATTAATTTACTGGAGAAGCTTAATGAAAAAGATTATTTCGGCTGCCCTGCTGTTGCTGATGACGGGTTCCGCTTTTGCCGCACAGATCGTGCCGCGTAACGAACTGGATAATTACGTTAAAAAAGAACGCGTATCCATTTCTAACGTGATGGGTGGAAAATCAAAAGCGCTTGAGGCACTGCGCACGGAAGTGGATAAAAAAGGCGGCGAATATATGTATATTACCTCGCTGGACCGTCCTGGCAATTCCAGCCACTGGCGCGGTACGGCTATCGTACTGGAAAAGAAATAATCGTTCCTCAGCCCTCCCTGCCTTAATTCGCCCCGCTTTCTTTGGTTCCCGTCGGGCGCGCCGACTGACTTGATCCTTGCAAAACCTCGCTGGCTGGCCGCTCTGGTCAACCAGCGCTTTACGCTACGGCGCCGGCTGTACCTGCAGCTGGCCCGCCGTTCCGCGATCGGCCATTTCCAGCGTCTGGCTATAGTAGACAAACGGGAAGTGATCGGAAGAGGACTGCGTAAAGGAGACAAACAGCTCCACGCTGCCGTCAACCCAGACGGTATCCTTCCAGCCGCGATCTTCCGCCATCGGCTGTGCGCCGTTGACGTTCTTAATCAAAAACATCACGCCCTGAATATGAAACGCCTGCGGCAGGTCGGCATGAATAATCCAGCGTTCAAAGCTGCCCTGCTGCGCCTGGACGTCGATGCGGCCCAAATCCCACAACGCGCCGTTGATGCCCGGCTCCGAGTCCCCCAGACGGAATTCGCGCGTACGGCTGACGCCGCCTTCGATGACCTGATCGGCCAGCAGACGCATCGGCAGCGTGTCGGTCACCAGCGGCAGCAGGCCGGTCGGACGCAGCGTCAGCACCAGCGTCGAGGTCAGAATGCTCGACGGCTCGAACAGCCCGCGCAGCCTGTCGACAATGCCTGCCGCCTGACCCGCCGTGATCGATACCTCGTCGCCCTGGCTCATATCCACCAGGATTTCCCGGCGCTCGCCCGGCGCCAGAGAAAGCTGCTGCACCGCCACAGGCGCGGGCAAAAAGCCCTGATCGCTGGCGATGACGTTAAAAGGCCGCTTGTCGCTCATGGCGAGCTGGTAGCGACGCGAGTTTGAAGCGTTAAGCAACCGCAGGCGTACCCAGCCGCGAGAGACTTCCACATAGGGATTCTGCGTGCCGTTCACCAGCAGGGTATCGCCCACAAAACCGCCGTTAGCTGGCGGGCTGTAGTCCGGCGAACCGAAGTTATCGATACGCTTGTCCTGAATAATCAGCGGAAAATCATCCACGCCGTAGTGGTTCGGCAGCGGCAGCGTTTTGCTGACCTCGTCTTCTACCAGCCACATACCCGCCAGGCCGTTGTAAACGTGCTCCGCCATATGACCAGGCGTGTTGGCGTGATACCAGCAGGTCGCGGCGGCCTGACGCACCGGGATCACCGGCGCCCAGTCGACGCCAGGCGACATCATGCGCGCCGCGCCGCCGGCGAGCGCGCCCGGCACCTGAAGCCCGCCAACGGTCATCGCCACCGCTTCGTTCAGCCGGTTGCTGTAGATGAGCTTGACGTCATCGCCGCTCCAGACCCTGACCGTCGGCCCCAGGTAGAGCCCGTTAAAGCCCCACACCTGCGCCTTGCTGCCGCTGGTAAACGACCAGTGGCTGCGTTGCAGCGTCAAAAAGATAGGCTGTCCACGGCGGGATTCGATAAGCGGCGGCACCGGCAAAGGATTACCCGGCCCTGCGGCGTGTACGCGTGCAGGCAGCGCACTGGCGCACAGCGCTATGCCCGATGCCTGAATAAACTGACGTCGACTGAAGGACATAAAAACTCCGTAACCCAAAATGCGGCCCGGCGGGCCGCTATCCATTTTTTATGATTGTTTGCCGTGTGCCGACCGCGAGGCGATCGGTTTACTTTTCGCCTGCGGCTTCCCGCGCGGCGACTTCCGCGTTGAGTTCAGCCAGCTTCTCCATCATCAGCTCGCGGCAATGGGTCGCCAGCTTGCGCACGGATTGGTCGGCGAAGGCGGCGGTATCGATCGGCGGCAGCATCTCAATGATCACCAGACCGTTATGCAGCCGGTTCAGCTTAATTTTATCGTGCGTATTGCTGACCACGATAGGAATAATAGGTACGCCTGCGGCCATAGCGGCGTGAAACGCGCCGGTTTTAAACGGCAACAGCCCGCGTCCACGGCTGCGCGTCCCTTCCGGGAACATCCAGAAGGAGATCTTCTTCTTTTTAAACTGGTCGATCAGCTGGTTAATGGTGCCGTGCGCTTTGTTGCGGTTGTCACGGTCGATCAACAGGTTGCCGGTCAGCCAGTAAAGCAGGCCAAAGAACGGCACCCACAGCAGCGTTTTTTTGCCTACCGTCACCGTGGTTGGCTGTACGACTTTTGCCGCCGTGATCATATCGTAGTTGTTCTGATGGTTGGCGATGTAGATCGCATTAGGATAGTTTTCCGCCCCTGCCGGCTTGCGGATTTCCACCTTCAGACCAAACAGCGGCGACAGGCGACCGAACAGATGGCCAAACGTCGCCACGTGGCGGGGATTACGGGGACTGAACAAACACCAGATGCAGCCGAAAATGCACACCAGGATTGAATAAACGATCGTCACGACGATCCGAAAAATTGACAGCATCACATCCTCATTATTGCCGGGCCGGAGACGCCTTAAGGCAGGCGCTCCGGCATTACGCCTTATCGGGCGCGCCGGGTGAAGTATATCCTGAAATCAGCAGGCTATGCTGCTTTTCACCGCGCGGCGCGGCCCGGATCACTCTTCGCTTTCACTGGCCTCAGGCCGTGCAGGCTCGTCCACCTCTACCCGATCGATACGCTGCAGGCCACGCGGCAGCAGCGTGCCGCGACGGCCGCGCTCGGCACGGAACTTCTGCAGGTCTTCCGGTCGCAGCGTCAGCTTGCGTTTGCCGACGTGCAGCGTGATGGCGGTTTGCGGCGTCAGCAGCAGCAGCCAGGCCAGCTTGTCGTCGCCCGCCGCCGCTTCCGCCGCCGGGATTGAGACAATCTTGTTGCCCTTGCCTTTGGACAGCTGCGGCAGATCGGCCACCGGGAACATCAGCATCCTGCCTGCGGCGGTGATCGCCAGCAGCAGGTCGTCCTCGTGATGGATCGCCTGCGGCGTCATCACTTTGGCATTCTGCGGTAGCGTCAGCAGCGCTTTACCGGCACGGTTGCGCGACACCAGATCGCTGAAGGTGCAGACGAAGCCGTAGCCCGCATCCGACGCCAGCAGCAGCTTCTGATCGTCCGCCTCCATCAGTACCTGCTCCACCACCGCGCCCGGCGGCGGCGTCAGCTTGCCGGTCAACGGCTCGCCCTGCCCGCGCGCGGAAGGCAGCGTCACCGGATCGAGCGTATAGCTACGACCGGTGGAGTCGATAAAGGCCACCGGCTGGTTGCTCTTGCCGCGCGCCGCCGCGCGATAGCTGTCGCCCGCCTTATAGCTCAGGCCGCCCGGATCGATATCGTGTCCCTTGGCGCTGCGCACCCAGCCCATCTGCGACAGCACAATAGTCACCGGCTCGGACGGCACCAGCTCGTTTTCGCTGATCGCTTTGGCCTCTTCGCGCTCGCGCAGCGGCGAACGACGATCGTCGCCATAGGCTTCGCTGTCGGCCTGTAGCTCTTTTTTCAGCAGCGTATTCATTTTACGTTCTGAAGCCAGAATGCCCTGTAAACGGTCGCGCTCTTTGCCCAGCTCGTCCTGCTCGCCGCGGATCTTCATCTCTTCCAGTTTGGCAAGATGACGCAGCTTCAGTTCCAGGATCGCTTCCGCCTGGGTTTCGCTGATGCCGAAGCGCGAAACCAGCACCTGCTTCGGCTCGTCTTCGCTGCGGATAATGTGGATCACCTCATCGATATTGAGGAAGGCGACCAGCAGGCCTTCCAGAATATGCAGGCGCTTCAGCACTTTTTCCAGCCGGAAATTCAGGCGGCGACGCACGGTGTCGCGGCGATAAACCAGCCATTCGCTGATGATTTCAAGCAGGTTTTTTACCGCCGGACGGTTATCCAGCCCGATCATATTCAGGTTGATGCGATAGCTTTTTTCCAAATCGGTGGTGGCGAACAGATGGTTCATTACCTGTTCCATATCCACCCGGTTGGAGCGCGGCACAATCACCAGACGCGTCGGGCTTTCGTGATCGGACTCATCGCGCAAGTCTTCCACCATCGGCAGCTTTTTATTGCGCATCTGCGCGGCTATCTGCTCCAGCACGCGCGCGCCGGAAACCTGGTGCGGCAGCGCGGTAATAACCACGTCGCCCTCTTCTTTCTTCCACACCGCGCGCATACGCACGGAGCCACGGCCGTTCTGATAGATTTTGCGGATCTCGGCGCGCGGCGTGATGATTTCCGCTTCGGTCGGATAGTCCGGCCCCTGCACGATATCCAGCAGCTCATCGAGCGTGGTTTTCGGCGCATCGATTAGCTTGATGGCCGCGTTGGCGACTTCGCGCAGGTTGTGCGGCGGAATATCCGTCGCCATCCCCACCGCAATCCCCGTGGTGCCGTTAAGCAGGATATTCGGCAGGCGCGCGGGCAGCATTGCCGGCTCCTGCATGGTGCCGTCAAAGTTCGGCACGTAATCCACGGTGCCCTGGCCCAGCTCGCCTAACAGCAGCTCGGCATATTTTGACAGGCGTGACTCGGTGTAACGCATCGCCGCAAAGGATTTCGGATCGTCCGGCGCGCCCCAGTTTCCCTGACCGTCCACCAGCGGATAGCGGTAAGAGAAAGGCTGCGCCATCAGCACCATCGCCTCATAACAGGCGCTGTCGCCGTGCGGATGATATTTACCCAGCACGTCGCCCACGGTACGGGCCGATTTTTTAAACTTGGCGCTGTTGTTCAGGCCCAGCTCCGACATCGCGTAGACGATACGGCGCTGCACCGGCTTCAGGCCATCGCCGATATACGGAAGCGCACGATCCATGATGACGTACATGGAATAGTTGAGATAGGCCTCTTCCGTAAACTTATGCAGAGCGCGACGCTCTGCCCCATCCTGAGTCAAATCGCTCATTACTTTTTGTTCCTCACATCATGGCGTCACGGGCACGCCACATCGGGGCCGTTTGGCGGGAATAGTACCTTATCCGGGCCGCTTCTGTCACAGATAACCGTGACGGCATACGCTTTCCTGCGTGGCGTGATTATTGCTCACAGCGCAAAAGTATTGTGATCAAAAACTCATTTTTAACCCCTGCCTTCGCGCGTACACTGAGGCCAGTTTTGAATACTGGAGAAGAAGATGCGCATTTTTATTATTGACGCCGGAAAAACCTTTGCCCATTCCAAAGGCGAGCTGAACCATACGCTGACCGACGTGGCCGCGACTTACCTGCGCGAAGCCGGTCATCAGGTTGACGTTACCGTGGTGGACAACGGCTACGTGGTGGCCGACGAGATCCAAAAATATCTGGCCGCCGACACGGTTATCTATCAGATGCCGGGCTGGTGGATGGGCGAACCGTGGATCCTGAAAAAATATATCGATGAGGTCTTTACCGAAGGCCACGGCACCCTGTACGCCAGCGACGGCCGCACGCGCTCCGACGCCTCGAAGAAGTATGGTTCCGGCGGGCTGGTTCAGGGTAAAAAATATATGCTTTCCCTGACGTGGAACGCGCCGCTGGAAGCCTTTACCGATCCCGACCAGTTCTTTGAAGGCGTGGGCGTGGACGGGCTTTACCTGCACTTCCACAAGGCGAATCAGTTCCTGGGAATGGAAGCGCTGCCGACCTTTATCTGCAACGATGTGATCAAGCAGCCGGATGTCCCACGCGATATCGAGCGTTATCGGACACATCTGGGCCAGATCTTTGCTTAACTGTTAAGACCGTTCTCTTAAAAGGAAAGACCATGCTCACCGTGATTGCTGAAATTTGTGTCAGGCCCGGCCGCCGCCGTGCGGTCATGCAGGCGATTGAACAAGTAATCCCGACGGTGTTAGAGGAAGAAGGCTGCGGCAGCTACCGGATGCTGGTGGATCACCAGGCGCAGGTGCCGTGGAAACAGAACTCGCCCGACTCGGTGTTTATGGTCGAGCAGTGGGATTCCTTACGGCATCTGGAACGGCATCAGCAGGCCGCGCATATGGAGCAGCACCGCGGCCGCATTAAAGATGACGTGCTGGACGTGAGGATTTTCGTGCTGGAACCGGCGTAAAGAGTAAGAAGGGACGAACCGGGTTCGTCCCTTGAGGTTGCTGACAAACTCATCCACTGTCATCAAGTCGCGTGCGGGTCGGTGGAAAGCAGCAGAGGCAGATCGGAACACGGACACGCCGTAAACCCATCCGTGGGGGCTCGTTTCGCGCGTCCATGCGCGAAAACGGTCCGCTTATCCGCTCAGCCACTGCTGCTGCGAAGCTGCCGTTTCGCTGTAAAAAAATTCAGTCCGCACGAACCCGCTGGCTTTGTCAGCAGTCTGAAGGGACGAACCGGGTTCGCCCCCTTTTTTTGTGGCTTGCCGTCATAGCGATAGCCGCGCCGTCCGCTCTATTATCGATACCGTTCGGGGGCTGCCCGGCAAGGTCACGCCGGTGGCGATGCTTCCAGCTGCTCGCTGCTCCACTGCAGGAAATGGCTTACGCGGGGAAAGCGGGCAAAGCCGCGCGGCCAAACCAGATGATGCGCGTTCACCGGCAGGCTGCATTCGTCGCCAAACACCCTGACCAGCGTGCCGCTACGCAAATATTCTGCCGCCAGCAGCTCGCTTTCAAACACCACACCGTGCCCCAGCCTTGCCGCCTCCAGGCTCATATAAGAACGATCGAAGCGAAACAGCCAGTCTTTGGTCGGCTGCGCTAATTGCATCGCGGCAAACCACTGCGGCCACTGAATTAAAGGCGACTCGGAAAGGATTAGCGCATGATTAATTAATTCCGCCGGCGTCGCGACCGGATGCTTAATCAAATAATCGGGCGATGCTAATACCGACATTTTTTCATGGCGGATGGTTTTAACTTCCAGTGATTTCCAGTCGGGAAAGCCGTGGCGCACCGCAATATCAATATTGTCACGGCTGAAAGATAAATTTTCGTAGGAACAGGAAAGCGTGACCTGTATTGCAGGATAGCGCTCGCGGAATTTATGCAGGCGCGGCAGCAGCCAGAGCAAACCAAAACTGGGCGCGCAGTGAATGCGCAGCGCGCTGCGCGCTTTCTCATTACCGAGACGGGTGCTGGCCTGGGTCAGCCCCAGCAGCAACGGGCTGATTTCTTTCAGATAGTTTTCACCGGCCAGCGTTAACGTCATGCCTTTGGGCGAGCGGTTGAACAGCAGGCAGCCCAGCTCTTTTTCCAGTTTTGCCAGCTGATGGCTGGCAGCAGAGGCGGTAATATTCACTTCTTCCGCCGCACGCGCCACATTGCCGTAATGCGCAACTTCTTCAAAAATCCTGAGCGATTTTATCGAAGGGCAAAAATCTGCGTGTTTTTCCATGCGGCTCCTTAAATGAATTTTGTGACAGATGCCCGCTTTTTTCCGCGAGAAATGTTAACTGCATCAAATCCATCTTTCTATTCAGCATCAAATGAATTTTTTTGCATTGCCAGTTTAGCCGTAATTTCCAATTCTGAATGTGACCCTGCCGGTAGCGATACCGAACCACTAAAAAAGATTATTACGGAGTGGATTATGTTGCTGAAAAATAAAGTTGCGATTATTACGGGCGCCGCCTCTCAACGCGGTATTGGCCGTGCCACCGCCGCCTGTTTCGCCCGTCACGGCGCGCAGGTGGTGATTCTGGATCTGGATGAGAACGCGGCGCGACATGCGGCTGAAGAGCTGGGTGCCGGTCATCTGGGCCTGGCGGCCAACGTCACCGATCCCGCTGCGGTGCGCCAGGCCGTTTCCCGCGTGGTCAGCGAGTTTGGCCGCATCGACGTGCTGGTAAATAACGCAGGCATTACGCAGCCGGTAAAAACGCTGGAAATCAGCATCGAAGACTATAACCGTATCCTGGACGTCAATCTGCGCGGCACGCTGCTGATGTCACAGGCGGTGATCCCAACCATGCAGCAGCAAGGCGGCGGCAGTATTGTTTGCCTCTCTTCCGTTTCCGCCCAGCGCGGCGGCGGCATTTTCGGCGGCCCGCACTACAGCGCGGCGAAAGCGGGCGTGCTGGGCTTAACCAAAGCGATGGCGCGCGAGTTTGGCCCGGACCAGATCCGCGTCAACGCGCTGACGCCGGGCCTGATCCAGACCGATATTACCGGCGGCCTGCTGCAGGACGAGCGGCGTCACGCCATTATCGACGGCATCCCGCTTGGCCGCCTGGGCGCGGCAGACGACGTGGCTAACGCCGCGCTGTTCCTTGCCAGCGATCTCGCCAGCTACCTGACCGGCATCACGCTGGACGTTAACGGCGGCATGTTGATCCACTGATCGGCTCCTTCCAGCAGGCTTCTTTCACTCCGGGAGTGAAGAGTATGACAACGCTTAATCTCAGCGCGACGACCGTCGCGCGCGATGCGACCTATCGCAAAATCGCCTGGCGGCTGATGCCGTTTTTAATGCTTTGCTATCTTTGCGCCTATCTCGACCGGGTTAACGTCGGCTTCGCCAAGCTGCAAATGATGGACGATCTGGCCCTGAGCGAAACGGTGTACGGCCTGGGGGCGGGTATTTTCTTTATCGGCTACTTCTTTTTTGAAGTGCCCAGCAATCTCATCCTGCATCGCGTCGGCGCACGCCGCTGGATTGCCCGCATCATGATTACCTGGGGGCTGATTTCCGGCCTGTTCGCCTTTGTGGAAACGGCCTGGCAGTTTTATCTGCTGCGCTTTTTTCTCGGCGTGGCCGAAGCCGGTCTGGCGCCCGGCCTGCTGCTTTATCTCACCTACTGGTTCCCCTCGCATCGCCGCGCCCGCATGACGGTGCTGTGGTTTGTGGCGATCCCGCTTTCCGGCATGATCGGCGGCCCGCTTTCCGGCTGGATTATGGAAGCCTTCGCCGGTTTTCACGGCTGGGCAGGCTGGCAGTGGATGTTCGTACTGGAAGCGATTCCTACCATGCTGATGGGCTTTGTGGTGCTGATGGTGCTCAAGGATCGCGTTGAGCAGGCGCCCTGGCTGGACGAGAGCGAAAAGCGCATGGTGCGTGCCGATTTGGATGAGGATAATCAGCAAAAAGCGCATCACGGCACGGTGAAAGCTTTTGTGGCCGACAGGCGGCTGTGGCTGCTGGCGCTGATCTACTTTTGTGTGGTGATGGGCCAGTATGCGCTGACCTTCTGGCTGCCGACGCTGGTCAGGAATTCCGGCATCCGCGAGCCGCTGCATATTGGCCTGCTGACCAGCCTGCCCTATCTCTGCGCCATCATTTTTATGCTGATGGCGGGCCGCAGCGGCGACCGGCATCGCGAGCGGCGCTGGCATCTGATCGTGCCCATGGCGATCGGCGTGGTCGGGCTGACGCTGGCGACGTCGCTGGGTCACAGCGTACCGGCCTCGCTGTTTTTCCTCTGCGTGGCCGCCGCCGGCATCCTTTCCGCCTCTTCCCTGTTCTGGATGCTGCCGACCAACCTGCTCGGCGGCGTCTCGGCGGCGGCAGGCATTGCCGCGGTGAACTGTATCGCGAATCTGGCGGGCTTCTTTTCACCGTGGCTGATCGGTTCTATCACCACCGCCACCGGTTCGCCCGCTTCGGGCATCTACTTTATTGCTGCTGTTTTACTGCTCGGCGCGCTCTGCGTGCTGCGTATTCGCGCAGCAGACGTTAACCGTTAATCAGGAGATAAGATGAACAGCGTTTCTGCCACACTTACGCTCAAACAGCGCGCAAACAATATCCGTCGTCATGCGCTGTTAATGGGACAGGTCCAGGGTCAGGGCTATATCGGCCAGGCGTTAGGCGCTGCCGATTTGCTGGCCGTCAGCTATTTTCACGCGCTCAATTTTCGTCCTGAGGAGCCGGAATGGGAAGCGCGCGACCGTTTTTACCTTTCTATCGGCCACTACGCTATTGCGCTGTACGCCGCGCTGCTGGAAGCGGGCGTGCTGCCCGAGGCCGAGCGCGAAACCTATGGCAGCGACGAGAGCCGCCTGCCGATGTCCGGCATGGCCGCTTATACGCCCGGTATGGAGATCACCGGCGGCTCGCTTGGGCACGGCTTAGGCATTGCGGTTGGCGCGTGCCTGGGGCTGAAAAGCAAAGGCTCCGCTTCCTTTGTTTATAACCTGCTTTCCGACGGCGAGCTGAATGAAGGCTCGACCTGGGAAGCGGCGATGTCGGCCTCGCACTGGCGGCTGGATAACCTGATCGCCCTGATCGACGTCAACAATCAACAGGCCGACGGCCACAGTTCGGAAATTCTGGCGTTTGAGCCGATTGTCGATCGCTGGCGGGCCTTTGGCTGGCACGTGCAGCGCGTGGACGGCAACGATATCGCCGCACTGACCGCCGCCTTTGACGCCGCGCGCGCCTGGCCGGAACCGCAGCCGCGCGTAATTATCTGCGATACCAAAATGGGTAAAGGCGTGCCTTTCCTGGAAACGCGCGAAAAAACGCACTTTATCCGCGTGGATGCCGACGAATGGGACAAAGCCCTCACCGCGCTTGAGCAAGGGGAATAACATGACTACCGCAACAAAGAAACGCCTGACCACGTCCGCTATGATCGCCTCCATCGCCGCAGAAGGTCAGCCCGTGCAGTCGGCCCCTTTCGGCCATGCGCTGGTAGAGCTGGCGCGCCAGCGCACTGATATCGTTGGCTTAACGGCCGATCTGAGCAAATACACCGATCTGCATCTGTTTGCCGAAGCCTTCCCGGAACGCTTTTTTCAGATGGGCATGGCGGAGCAGCTGTTGATGAGCGCCGCAGCGGGCATGGCGCGGGAAGGCTTTACGCCTTTTGTCACCACCTATGCGGTGTTTGCCTCGCGCCGCGCCTACGATTTTATCTGTATGGCGATAGCGGAAGAGAACCTGAACGTCAAAATCGCCTGCGCGCTGCCTGGCCTGACCACCGGCTACGGGCCGAGCCATCAGGCGACCGAGGATTTGGCTATTTTTCGCGGGATGCCGAATCTGACCATTATCGATCCCTGCGACGCGCTGGAAATCAGCCAGGCGGTGCCCGCCATAGCCGAGCATAGCGGCCCGGTCTATATGCGCCTGCTGCGCGGCAAAGTGCCGCTGGTGCTGGATAAATATGGCTATCAGTATCGCCACGGCAAGGCGCAACGGCTGCGCAGCGGCAAACATGCGGTGATTATCAGCAGCGGGCTGATGACCATGCGCGCGCTGGAAGCTGCAGAAGCGCTGGAGAAAAGAGGCATCGAGGTTGGCGTGGTGCATTCGCCGATGATCAAGCCGCTGGACGAGGCCACCATCCTGCGCGAGGCGGGCGAAGCGGTGAACGAGAACCGGCTGGTGATCACGGCGGAAAACCACTCCATTACCGGCGGGCTGGGCGAAGCGATAGCGGCGACGCTGATGCGGCACGGCGTGACGCCGCAATTCAGACAGATTGCCCTGCCGGACGCTTTTCTGGCGGCGGGCGCACTGCCGACGCTGCACGATCGCTACGGTATTTCGACGGCGGCGATGGTTACGCAGATTACAAGCTGGCTGGAAGGGTAACGGAAAGCCCCGAAGCGTTGCGCTTCGGGGCCGAGTTCAGGCAGGATTAAACCTCGATTTCCGCCATATGGCCTTTTTCCTGCAGCCAGTTGCGGCGATCTTCCGAGCGTTTCTTCGCCAGCAGCATATCCATCACCGCCAGCGTCTGTTCCACGTCGTCGTCGTCAATGGTCAGCTGCACCAGGCGACGGGTATTGGGATCCAGCGTGGTTTCACGCAGCTGTAGCGGGTTCATCTCGCCCAGGCCTTTAAAGCGCTGCACGCCCGGCTTGCCCTTTTTACGCTTCAGCTGATCCAGAATGCCCGCTTTCTCTTCCTCATCCAGCGCGTAGTAAACCTCTTTACCCAAATCGATGCGGTAAAGCGGCGGCATCGCCACGTAGACGTGCCCGTTTTTCACCAGCGTGCGGAAGTGCTTCACGAAAAGCGCACAAAGCAGCGTAGCGATATGCAGACCGTCGGAGTCCGCATCGGCCAGGATACAGACTTTGCCGTAGCGCAGCTGGCTCATATCTTCGCTGTCGGGATCGATACCGATAGCGACGGAAATATCATGTACTTCCTGCGATGCCAGCACCTCGTCCGAAGAGACTTCCCAGGTGTTGAGGATCTTGCCTTTCAGCGGCATGATCGCCTGGTATTCACGATCGCGCGCCTGCTTGGCCGATCCGCCTGCGGAGTCCCCTTCCACCAGGAAGAGTTCCGTGCGGTTCAGATCCTGCGCGCTACAGTCCGCCAGCTTGCCGGGCAGCGCCGGGCCGCTGGTGAGCTTTTTACGCACCACCTTTTTCGCCGCACGCATCCGGCGCTGGGCGCTGGAAATCGCCAGCTCGGCCAGCATTTCCGCCGCCTGCACGTTCTGGTTCAGCCACAGGCTGAAGGCATCTTTCACCACGCCAGAGACGAAGGCCGCGCACTGGCGGGAAGAGAGTCGCTCTTTGGTCTGACCGGCAAACTGCGGATCCTGCATTTTCACCGACAGCACGTAGGCGCAGCGATCCCAGATATCTTCCGCCGACAGCTTCACGCCGCGCGGCAGAATATTGCGGTATTCGCAGAACTCGCGCATCGCATCCAGCAGGCCCTGACGCAGGCCGTTGACGTGCGTGCCGCCCTGCATGGTCGGGATCAGGTTGACGTAGCTTTCCGTCAGCAGCTCGCCGCCTTCCGGCAGCCACAGCAGCGCCCAGTCCACCGCTTCGATATCGCCGGCAAAAGAGCCGACAAAAGGTTTTTCCGGCAGCGTCGGCAGGCCGTTAACCGCTTCCGCCAGATAGTCCGTCAGGCCGTCGGCGTAGCACCAACTTTGCTCGGTATTGTTCACTTTGTCTTTAAAGACGATTTCCACGCCCGGACAAAGCACCGCTTTCGCCTTCAGCAGATGGCTGAGGCGCGATACCGAAAAGCGCGGGCTGTCGAAGAACGACGGGTCCGGCCAGAAGCGTACGCGCGTACCGGTGTTGCGTTTGCCGACCGTGCCGGTGACGTGCAGATCCTGCACTTTGTCGCCGTTTTCAAACGCCATTTCATACACTTCGGCATTACGGCGCACGGTGACTTCCACGCGCGTCGACAGCGCGTTTACCACCGAGATGCCCACGCCGTGCAGGCCGCCGGAAAACTGGTAGTTCTTGTTAGAAAATTTGCCGCCCGCATGCAGGCGACAGAAGATCAGTTCAACGGCCGGTACGCCTTCTTCGGGATGGATATCGACCGGCATACCGCGACCGTCGTCAATCACTTCCAGCGACTGATCGGCGTGCAGGATCACTTCGACGCGTTTGGCATGGCCCGCCAGCGCTTCATCCACGCTGTTGTCGATCACTTCCTGACCTAAATGGTTAGGACGCGACGTATCGGTATACATGCCCGGACGGCGGCGAACGGGTTCAAGGCCGCTGAGTACCTCAATGGAATCAGCGTTATAGCTGGACTGAGTCATTGTATCAATCTTGATGGCTGTAAATGAGTGAGCCCCACGTCCCGCTTCAGGCAGCGAGGCCTAAAAAGTCCAGGATCGGGGAGAAATGGCGTTCGAATCCGATAAAAGCATGATTTCCGCCCTCTTCAACCGTCTGACGGCAGGCGCTGTAGTAGCCTACAGCCTGGCGGTAATCGAGCACTTCATCGCCCGTTTGCTGCAGCAGCCAGAGCAAATCCGGCGACTCTAACGGGTCAATCTGCATCACTTTCAGATCGTAAATGTGGCGTGACTCTAACACATATTGCTGCCCGGTGTACGGGTTCTGATTCAGACCCAAATAATCCACCAACAGCTCAAAAGGCCGCACCGCAGGATTGACCACCACCGCTGGCAGCATGAAGCATTGCGAGAGCCACGTCGCATAGTAGCCGCCCAGCGACGAGCCGACGATCCCCACGGCTTCGCCCGATAATCCCATGATCAGGCTTTCCAGCATCAGCGCCGCGTCCGCCGGGTAAGGCGGCAGCTGCGGCACAATAACCTGGATTTCCGGATGCCGCGTGGCCAGCCACTGCCGGAACTGCGTCGCTTTAGCCGACTGCGGCGAGCTGTTGAAACCGTGCAGGTAGATCAGCGTGGCCATCTCAGTATCCTTCGGAGTCGGGATCGGGGCTGAAGGCGCGCGTCGTCAGGCGCTCAACGCGGGTTTCCACCCGGCCATCCGCATACAGATCCAGCCAGCGCCAGCCCGGCGCTTCGGAATCGATAGTAAAGTTGGTGCAGTGCGGTCGGAACTGCACGCAGGTCGACGGCGTCGCCAGCAGGCGGCGTCCGTTCCAGTTCAAATCCAGATCCTGATGAATATGCCCGCAGAGCAGCGTCGACGCCAGTGGATAGCGCTGCAGCACGGCCTCCAGCATATGCGAATTGCGCAGGCTGTGCTGATCGAGCCAGGTGCAGCCCGACGGCAGCGGATGGTGATGCAGCAGCACCAGCGTATGGCGCTCCTGCGCCTTCGCCAGCGCTTTGTCCAGCCATTCCAGCTGATAGTCGCTCAGCTCGCCGTGCGGCACGCCGAAAACCTGGCTGTCCAGCAACACGATCTGCCACTCCTCGCCCAGCAGTACATGCTTTTCGTCAGCGATTTTCGCTTCGGCCAGCGTGTTGAACATCGCAGGCTGAAAATCGTGGTTGCCCGGCAGCCAGACGCACGGCGCGGGCAGACGCGCGATGCCCTCAGCGAAATGCTGATAGGCTTCCACGCTGTGATCCTGCGCCAGATCGCCGGTCGCGACGATCAGATCGAACGGCTCTTCACAGGCGGAAATCGCCTGCAGCACCGCATCGAAACTGGCCCAGGTGTTCACGCCCAGCAGCGTTTCATGTTTACCGGCGAAAAGATGGGTGTCCGTTATCTGTAATACCCTTGCCCGACCATTCGCCACAGGAAGTTTTAACAGGCTATCCAATCACAATCCTTAGGGTTAATGCCGTCGCGGCAGAGGCTCACCACACCGGAACGGCCATTGCGCCATGCGCTAAACAGTAGCGCAGCCAGTCTGCAAGAAACTGGTTTATCTGATGCTTTTCGTCACGCTGATGCAGCTTTTTATTCGGATAATCATAGCGCGCTTTGAAGCGATAGATCTGCTGTGTCGAACACACTTCCGCCACCATTGCGTCATGGTAGAGCCGCACGGACATGGCGGGCAGGCTCCAGTAGCTGACGGCGGGCGCGGTCTGTTTGATTTCCACCAGCGTAGTGTAACGCGTCGATTCCTGGATAGTCACCGTATAACTTGCATCGTTGACCTGCCAGGTGACTGACTCGCCCGCCCGATCTTCTTTCGGCAGCAGCCGACGCAGCTGCGCGAAATTGGTCTCGCACAGCCGCATCATTTCAGGGAAATCAGGCACGTAGCGCTTTATCATTCGTTTTTCCACTCGTCTCTTAGTTTTTTATGATGCAGCTCCAGCCATTGCAAAGCGATGACGGAGGCCGCGTTGTCTATTTTCCCCTCTTCCACCCAGCGGTAAGCCTGTTCGCGGCTGACCACATGCACAAGAATATCCTCATTCTCTTCCTCCAGACCGTGGTTTCCCTGCGCCACGCTGGCATCCACTTCGCCTACCAGAATCTCCAGCCGCTCGCTGGTGCCGCCGGGGCTGGCTAAGTAGCTGAGCACCGGCTTCACGCGGGCGGGTTTGATCCCGGCTTCTTCTACCGCTTCGCGCCGGACAACGTCTTCCGGCGTTTCGCCCGGCTCTATAATACCGGCCACCAATTCTAACAGCCAGGGCGTCGGGCTGCTGTCAAAAGCGGGAATGCGGATTTGTTCAATCAATACCACCCGATCGCTCACCGGATCGTAAGGCAGCAGGACGGCGGCATGGCCGCGCTCAAAAACCTCTCTGGTGACTTCTTTACTCATGCCGCCGTTAAACAGCCGATGGCGAAAGCGATAACGAGTGAGTGAAAAAAAACCTTTATAACACGGCTCACGTGCAATAATTTCTACATCGTTTTTTGTGAAAGTCACCGGGTATTTTTTGTCGCTGCTCACGGTTTACGCTCCTGTAAGGGTGGTGGCGAAAGCGGGAAAAGAGTGCTGAAATCCGCCCAGAGTGTAGTTCTTAATGATTAAATTGAGTAAATTGTGGCAACATGGCACTTTCAGCCAACTTATCTCTTTCATTTACTCTGGTAGAATCGGCGATAATTTTTTTGGCTTACGACAGCGCTACCATAGCAATATTGCTGCATAACAAGGAATGCAAATGAAGAAACTGCTCCCTTTACTTATCGGCCTGGGCCTGGGCGGCTTCAGCGTCGCCAGCCAGGCGGAAAACCTGTTGCAGATCTACCAGCAGGCCCGGTTGTCTAACCCCGATCTTCGCAGTTCTGCAGCCGATCGCGATGCCGCGTTTGAGAAAATCAACGAAGCGCGCAGCCCTTTACTGCCTCAGTTAGGTTTGGGTGCGGATTATACCTACAGCAACGGCTATCGCGACAGCAGCGGTCTGCACAGCACCACGACCAGCGGCACGCTGCAGCTGACGCAAACCATTTTCGATATGTCGAAATGGCGCGCGCTGACGCTGCAGGAAAAAACGGCAGGCGTACAGGATGTTACCTACCAGGTCGCACAGCAGAATCTGATCCTCAACACCGCTACCGCTTATTTTAACGTATTAAACGCCATCGACACGCTTTCTTATACCGAAGCGCAGAAACAGTCGATCTACCGTCAGCTGGATCAAACCACGCAGCGTTTTAACGTCGGCCTGGTGGCGATTACGGATGTGCAAAACGCCCGTGCGCAGTACGACAGCGTGCTGGCCAACGAAGTGACGGCCCGCAACAATCTGGATAATAATCTGGAAACGCTGCGTCAGGTCACGGGCAACTACTATCTGAGCCTGGCTTCGCTGAACGTCGACAGCTTCCAGACGGAAAAACCGCAGCCGGTCAACGCGCTGCTGAAGGAAGCCGAAAGCCGCAACCTTAGCCTGCTTTCCGCTCGTCTGAACCAGGATCTGGCGCGCGAGCAGATCCGCCTGTCGGAAACCGGCCATATGCCAACGCTGGATCTGACTGCGCAAAGCGGCCTGTCGAACAACAAATATGGCGGCAGCCGCGCCAACAGCGCAGCCTATCAAGACAGCATCAGCGGCAACAACCAGGTGGGCCTGAGCTTCACGCTGCCGTTGTATAGCGGCGGCTCGGTCACCTCGCAGGTGAAACAGTCGCAGTACGCTTTTGTTTCCGCCAGCGAGCAGCTCGAAAGCGCACACCGTACCGCGGTACAGACCGTGCGTTCATCCTTTAACAACGTGAATGCGTCCATCAGCAGCATCAATGCTTACAAGCAGGCCGTGGTTTCGGCGCAAAGCTCGCTGGATGCAATGGAAGCGGGTTATCAGGTAGGTACGCGCACCATCGTTGACGTGCTGGATGCGACCACCACATTATATAACGCCAAGCAGCAGCTTTCCAACGCGCGCTACAGCTACATGATCAACGAGCTGAATATTAAATCGGCTCTGGGTACGCTGAACGAGCAGGATCTGCAGATGCTGAACAGCCGCCTGGGTAAAGAAGTCCCAACTTCACCAGAAGCGGTAGCGCCAGAAAACACTCAGCAGGATGCAGCGGCAAACGGCGCGCAAACGGCGGCCTCGCCTGCCGTGCAGCGTGCTGCGGCACCGGCGGCGGCTCAGGCTTCCGCGCCGGCCAGCGGTAATCCGTTCCGCCATTAAGCATTTTGGGGCAGCCTGGCTGCCCCTTTTACTTTCAAACGTATAGCTAAGTAAAGATCCCCTTCACATTGCCGCTCGTTGCTTCAATTTCCACCGCCGTTCCCCTATTCTAAGCATTACCTTTGGGCTCAGGACAGAATGTCATGAAACGGACAAAAAAAATTAATCATGCCTCCTTTCGCAAAAGCTGGAGCGCACGCCACCTCACTCCGGTAGCGCTGGCGGTAACCGCCGTATTTATGCTGGCCGGTTGCGAACAATCGGACGAAACCGTCTCGCTTTATCAAAATGCGGACGACTGCTCCAGCGCCAATCCTGGCAAAAGCGAACAGTGCACCACGGCCTACAACAACGCCAAAAAAGAGGCGGAAAAAACCGCGCCGAAATACGCGACTCGTGAAGACTGCGTGGCGGAGTTTGGCGAAGGCCAGTGCCAGCAGGCGCCCGCGCAGGCTGGCGTCGGCACCACCAACGCCGAATCCCAGCAGAGCGGCAGCTTCTGGATGCCGCTGATGGCCGGTTATATGATGGGTCGCCTGATGGGCGGGGGCGCAGGCTTTGCCCAGCAGCCGCTGTTTACCTCGCGCTCGCCAAACAGCCCGGCCAGAGGCCAGTTTGTTGACGCCAGCGGAAAAAGCTTTGGCACCGCGACGCCGGGCCGCACCATGACCGTGCCGAAAACCGCGCTGGCGCCGAAACCGGCCACCACCAGCACCGTGACGCGCGGCGGCTTTGGCGAAAGCGTGGCGAAGCAGTCCACTATGCAGCGCAGCAGCGCAACGTCCGGCTCCAGCCGGTCTTTCGGAGGTTAAGCGTGCAGCGTCTGGCGATTGCAGAACGTCCCAACTGGCGTGAAAAAGCCACCGAATATGGCTTTCGCTTCCACACCATGCACGGCGAGCCTTACTGGTGCGAGGACGCTTATTATCAGTTTACGCTGGCGCAAATCGAGAAGCTGGAGGCGGTGACCGCCGAGCTGCATCAGATGTGCCTGCAGGTGGTGGACAAAGTGGTCAACAGCGAGGAGCTGCTGGCGAAATTCCGCATCCCGAAACATACCTGGGATTTTGTTCGCACCTCGTGGAAAACCAGCCAGCCTTCGCTCTACTCCCGGCTGGATCTGGCCTGGGATGGGCAGACGGATGCCAAACTGCTGGAAAACAACGCCGACACGCCGACCTCCTTGTACGAAGCCGCTTTCTTTCAGTGGATCTGGCTGGAAGATCAGCTTAGCGCTGGCAATCTGCCGGCCGGTAGCGATCAGTTCAACAGCCTGCAGGAGAAGCTGATCGACCGCTTTGCGGCGCTGCATCAGCAGCACGGCTTTAGCTGGCTGCACTTTGCCTGCTGCCGCGATACGGATGAAGATCGCGGCACCGTGCAGTATCTTCAGGATTGCGCGACGGAGGCAGGGCTACCAAGCGAGTTCCTCTATATCGACGAAATCGGCCTGGGCGAAAAAGGCCAGTTTACCGACGTGCATGACCAGGTAATCGGCAACCTTTTCAAGCTTTATCCCTGGGAGTTCATGCTGCGCGAGACGTTTTCCACCAAGCTGGCCGATGCCGGCGTGCGCTGGCTGGAGCCGGCGTGGAAAAGCATTATTTCCAATAAGGCGCTGCTGCCGATGCTGTGGAAAATGTTTCCCAATCATCCTAATCTGCTGCCCGCTTATTTTGCAGAAGATAACGTGCCGGCGATGGATAAATATGTGGTCAAACCGCTGTTTTCACGCGAGGGCGCTAACATCCGCATCGTGGAAAACGGCAAAGAGATTGCCCGCGTGGACGGCCCTTATGGCGAAGAAGGCATGATCGTGCAGCAGTTCCATCCGCTGCCGAAGTTTGGCGACAGCTATACGCTGATCGGCAGCTGGCTGATTGACGATCAACCAGCCGGTATTGGCCTGCGCGAAGATCGTGACCTGATCACCCAGGATCTCTCCCGATTCTACCCGCATACCTTTATCGAATAGGTTCTGGCGGATCTTATCCTACCCGTACCGAAAGCATACTGATTGCTGCCATTTCCAGCCCGTCTGCGGGCACGGAAATGGTTTCGCCCGGCTCCCGCGCGCCCAGAACGTAAAGCAGCGGCAGATAATGCTCCGGCGTTGGGTTAGCAAGCGCCGCACCCTCATGCTGCATAAAATTAACCAGTGGATGATCTTCCACTGGCCCTTCCCACGCCAGATGCTCACGCACGTAGTGATTAAATGAGACAGCCCAGCCGTGCGGTTTCGCACTGTCGTCCCGGCTTGCCATCCGCAGGTTATGCACCACGTTGCCGCTGGCGACAATCATATAGCCGCGTTCGCGCAGCGCGGTCAGCCTGCGGCCCAGCGCAAAGTGGTAAGCGGCGGGTTTGGTGCCGTCCACGCTAAGCTGCACCACCGGGATATCGGCCTGCGGATACATTTTTATCAGCACGCCCCAGGCGCCGTGATCCAGCCCCCACGCCTGATCCTGCACCACCTCGACCGGTGCCAGCGCGTCCGCTATTTCTTTCGCCAGCGCAGGCGAACCGGGCGCAGGGTAACGGGTATCAAACAGCGCCTGCGGGAAACCGCCAAAATCGTGGATGGTGCGCGGCTTTTCCATCGCGGTCACCGCCGTTCCGCGCGTATACCAATGGGCGGAGACAGCAATAATTCCCTTCGGACGCGGCAAGTTCTGCCCCAGCTCGCGCCAGCTTTGCGTATAGGCATTTTCTTCCAGCACGTTCATCGGGCTGCCGTGGCCCAGAAAAAGCGCGGGCATCAGTGATTTCATAACTCTCTCCGGACATTAAAGCGATAACGAATACGTTACGCTCTTTTTAGCGCCGGGAAAGCCGGATAAGCATGATGAAGATCGTCAGGAATTTTGATGGATCGGAAATGACATTTCCTGACGTTACGCGTACTTTTTCTCTGCTAATGTATAGCAAAGGCTATACTTTTTCGGGAACAGGAGAGACGTTCATGTCCATACCTTTACTGCTGACTCTGCTGGCCGGCGGCGCCACTTTTATCGGGGCCTTCCTGGGCGTTATCGGCCAAAAGCCGTCGGCGCGAGCGCTGGCTTTTGCGCTGGGCTTTGCCGCCGGTATTATGCTGTTGATTTCGCTGATGGAGATGCTGCCCGCCGCGCTGAAGGCGGAGGGGATGTCGCCGCTGTTGGGCTATGGCATGTTTATCGTCGGCCTGCTCGGTTATTTTGCGCTGGACAAGCTGTTGCCGCACCACCATCCCCAGGATCTGATGGGCGGTAAATCGCCGCAGAATCTACGTCGTACCGCGCTGCTGCTGACGCTTGGCATCAGCCTGCACAATTTCCCGGAAGGTATCGCAACCTTTGTGACCGCCAGCAGCGATCTGGAGCTGGGGATGGGCATTGCGCTGGCGGTAGCCATTCATAATATTCCCGAAGGGCTGGCCGTCGCCGGGCCGATGTACGCCGCAACAGGATCGAAAAAGAAGGCGCTGTTCTGGGCAGGGATTTCCGGCATGGCGGAGATCGCCGGCGGCCTTATAGCTTTCATGCTGATGGGGCCATGGCTGTCACCGCTGGTAATGGGCGCGGTTATGGCCGCCGTCGCCGGGATCATGGTGGCGCTGTCCGTTGACGAACTGATGCCGCTGGCGCGCGATATCGCGCCGGATGTGAATCCCAGCTATGGCGTACTCTGCGGTATGACGGTAATGGGGCTGAGCCTGACGCTGTTGGAAAGCGCCGGCCTGAGCTAAAGATGAACGGTGAGGCAAATTTTGCCTCACGTGGAAACCAGCGCCCATTGGGCCAGTTATGCCAAAAGCAGTCGCTATCGGGCCAGGCGGGGGCTGTCAGGCCAGTGGAACGGAGAAGCGGATGCGCAAAAAACCGCAGCGCGAAAACTCTCGCGCCGCGCGCCTGCACGACGTTAGCTATGCGTACAGAAGCGCGGCAATGCGCTTAGCTTGCCTGACGCGTTTCACGGCTGCGGCGATAAGCGACCAGATCTTCAATGGTCACCACCGGCATCGCGTGCTGTTTCGCAAAGGCGATGGCTTCAGGCGCATGGGCCATCGTGCCGTCGTCGTTGGTCAGCTCGCACAGTACGCCTGCAGGTTTGAAACCGGCCAGCGTCACTAAATCAATAGAGGCTTCGGTATGGCCGCCGCGCGTCAGCACGCCGCCTTCACGAGCGCGGAGAGGAAACACGTGGCCCGGGCGGTGCAGATCGCTTGGTTTAGCATTATCGGCCACGGCCGCACGAATGGTGGTGATGCGATCCGCAGCGGAAACACCGGTGGTCACGCCTTTCGCCGCCTCAATGGTAACGGTAAAGCCGGTGCCAAAAGAGCTGGTGTTGTTCTCTACCATCATCGGCAGTTCCAGCTGGCGGAGACGTTCTTCGTTCAGGCACAGGCAGACAATGCCGCTGCCGTGACGAATGGTCAGCGCCATTTGTTCGACGGTCATGGTTTCTGCGGCGAAAATCATATCGCCTTCGTTTTCACGATCTTCATCATCCAGCACCATGACGCCACGGCCATTGCGCAGCGCGTCGATAGCGCGTTCCACACGCTGTTCAGGCGTGCCAAATTCAGAAAGAAGCGTCTGATTCATGGTAAATAATCCTTTGTGTAATATGGGTTACCAGAACCAGGGCGAGCTTAGGAGTGTCTTGCAGCGACAAAAAATAACGGCGTGGCGGGCGTAGACCCGACAGGATACGTTACTCTCTCCCATCCGGACTTTAACCGTCGGCCCCGGAATTACACCGGATCTGCTGACCTTCAGACCAGGAAGATCTGAAGCGCTCGCGGGCTTTCAGCCGTAGCCGATTTACCGCCGGTGGGGAATTTCGCCCCGCCCTGAGAATAAGCCTGATTACTATAGCGCCGAAAAAAAAGCAGGGCAACGAACAAAATAAGCAAATCGTTAGCCATTTTGCCGCTTTCACGTTTTTGGGTTTAACCTTTGTGGTTATGGCATTACACTTAACGAAACTTTGCCGCTATCAGGAAGCCGCCATGATTGACCCGAAAAAAATTGAACAACTTGCTCGTCAGGTTCATGACTCTATGCCAAAAGGGATCCGTGAGTTTGGCGATGATGTCGAAAAGAAAATCCGCCAGACCCTGCAGTCACAGCTGACCCGGCTGGACCTGGTTAACCGCGAAGAATTTGACGTGCAGACGCAGGTGCTGCTGCGTACCCGTGAAAAGCTGGCCGCGCTGGAAGCCCGTATCGCCGAGCTGGAAAGCCGTGGCGTGGATGCGCCGAAAGCGGATATGCCGAAAGAAGTGCTGAAAACGGAAGATATGCAGTAACGCCGAAGGCGAAACCGTTTAAAAAAAGGCGCCGTGTTCAACCGGCGCCTTTTGTCGTTTAAGGGCGGGCCTTTTTTGCCCGCGTCCTCATCAGCTTTTCGCCTGAATGGCCTTGATGATATTGCTGGTGGAGATCCCATCTTCAAAGTTCAGCACGCGCACTTCGCCGCCGTTTGCCCACACCTCTTTGCTGCCCGCGATCTCTTCCGGCTTGTAATCGCCGCCTTTTACCAGCAGATCAGGCAGGATATCGGCAATAACCCGCTGCGGCGTATCTTCTTCAAAGGCCACCACCCAGTCGACCGCTTCCAGCGCGCCCAGCACGATCATCCGGTTTTCCAGCGGATTGACCGGACGACTCTCGCCTTTCAGCCGTTTGGTGGATGCATCGCTGTTGACCGCGACAATCAGGCGATCGCCAAGCTTGCGCGCGTTGGCCAGATAGGAGACGTGGCCGGCATGAAGAATATCGAAGCAGCCGTTGGTCATCACCACTTTCTCGCCGCGACGACGCGCCAGCGCCACCGCCTCTTTCAGCTGCGCCTCGCTCATCACGCCGAAACCGGCCTCGGGCCGTGCGCGAATGGCGTTTTCCAGCTCGACTGGCGAAACCGTTGACGTTCCCAGCTTGCCCACCACCACGCCTGCGGCGGCGTTAGCCAGGAAGCAGCTCTCTTCCAGCGTATTGCCTGCGGCCAGCGCGGCGGCCAGTACGCCGATCACCGTATCGCCCGCGCCGGTCACGTCATAGACTTCCTGCGCCTGGGTTGGCAGATGCACCGGCTCTTTGCCCGGCTGCAACAGCGTCATGCCGTTTTCAGAACGCGTCACCAGCAGCGCCGACAGCTCGAACTGCTGCATCAGCGCCATGCCGCGCTCGACAATCTCCGCTTCGTCTTTGCACTTGCCGACGACGGCTTCAAATTCGGAAAGGTTTGGCGTCAGGATGGTCGCACCGCGATAGCGCTCGAAATCGGTCCCTTTCGGATCGACCAGCACCGGTACCTTCGCCTCGCGGGCGATGGCAATAATGCTTTCCACGCTGTCCAGCGCGCCTTTGGCGTAATCGGAAAGCACCAGCGCGCCTGCGGACGGCAGCGCCTCGCGGATCCGCTGATGCAGCGGCTCAACGTCGATCCCCCCAAAACCTTCTTCAAAATCCAGACGGATCAGCTGCTGGTTGCGCGACAGCACGCGCAGCTTGGTGATGGTAGGATGCGTGGCGACGGTAACAAAATCACACTGCACGTTAACGCCGGTGAGCGCGTCGTTCAGCGCGCGCGCCGCATCATCCACGCCAGTCAGGCCGACCAGACGGGAACTGGCGCCGAGCGAAGCGATATTCATCGCCACGTTGGCCGCCCCGCCGGGACGCTCCTCCACGTTGTCCACCTTAACCACCGGCACCGGCGCTTCAGGGGAAATACGGCTGGTTGGGCCATACCAGTAGCGATCCAGCATCACGTCGCCAACAACCAGAACACCCGCACGGTTAAAATCGGGCAGCGTCATTTTCATTCCAGATACTCCAGGCTGCAGTCAGTCAAAAAATAGTGCGCGCGATGATAGCACATGCCGTCAATTGCGCCCATTGCGCCACGATCACGCCTCCAGCCAGCGCTGCCAGCTGGCGTTGACCACGGATTGCTCCGCGCTGAACGCCTCCGGCGCAAGCTGGCCCGGTAAAGCCTGGAGCGCCAGCCTGTGCAGCTCGTTACGCAGCGTAACGTAAGCGTGGGTCAGCGAATGCGCCTCTTCCTCGCTCATTCTGTCGTGGCGCGCCAACAGCGCCAGGATGCGTACGTTATCCGACCAGCTCGTCAGCTCTGGCTCCGTCGCGGCATAGCGTAAGACCAGATATTGCGTAATGAATTCAATATCGGTAATGCCGCCGCGATCCGCTTTGATATCCCAACGCCCTTTTTGTCGGTTGCCCAGATGCGCGCGCATCTTCTCGCGCATTTCCCGGACTTCCGTTTTCAGCTTTTCCGGCTCGCGCGGTAAACACAGAATGCCCCGGCGGATCCCGGTAAAGCGCTGGCTTAACGCCGCGTCGCCAAAAACGATGCGCGCCCGTACCAGCGCCTGATGTTCCCAGGTCCAGGCTTCATGACGCTGGTAATCGTCAAAAGCCGCGAAGGTGCTGACCAGCATGCCCGCCGCGCCGGAAGGACGCAGCCTGGCGTCCACCTCGTATAAAATGCCGGACGACGTGCGGGTGCTGAACAGGTGCATGATGCGCTGCGCAAGCCGCAGATAAAACTGGCGGCCATCAATGCTGCGCTCGCCGTCCGTCACCGCTTCTGCCGGACAGTCGTGCAGGAACACCAGGTCAAGATCCGAACTGTAGCCCAGCTCCCAGCCGCCCAGCTTGCCATAGCCGATGACCGCGAAGCCGCGCGCCTGCGGCTCGTTAAGGTGCGAAGGCCGCCCGTAGCGCTGCACCATCATCTGCCAGGCCTGCTGCACCACCTGCTCCACAATGGCCTCCGCCAGCCAGGTAAGATGATCGCTGACCTTCATAACCGGCAGCGTGCCCGCAATATCGGCCGCGGCAATGCGCAAATGCTGCGCCTGCTTGAACTGACGCAGCGCTTCCAGCTGCTGCTCTTCGTCCTCTTCCGGGATGCGCAACAGATACTGCCGCAGCTCGTCGCGATAGGCATCCGTGGCCGTGGGCTGGTAAAGCGTGGCGGGATCCAGCAGCTCGTCCAGCAGCAGCGGATAGCGCGCCAGCTGATCGGCCACCATTGGCGAGGCCGCACAGAGCCGGATCAGATGCTTAAGCGCGCCCGGATATTCCGTCAGCAGCTCCAGGTAGGTAGTGCGCGTCACTATGCCCAGCAGCAGCGGCGTCAGACGACCGAGCGTGACGTCGGCATCTTCACGCGGGCAAACCTCGGCCAGCAGGCCCGGCATCAGCAGATCCAGCGCCTGGCGACCGCGCGGGCCAATGGTGCGTTTATCCACGTCCTGGCGAAAATCGCCGATCGCGCGCAGCAGCCGCTGCTGCGCTTCGGCGGTAAGATGAGGCACCAGCGCCGCCAGCTCCGGTTCCTCCAGGCGATCCTGCCACAGAATGCCATAGTCGTCCGTGTCTTTGCTGTCGCCCGCCTCCGGCGCGTCATCACCGATTAGCTCGTCGAAAATAGCGCGTACGACGGCCATATGCTGTTCCAGCTGGCCGTACATCTCCGCCCAGCCCGTGGTGCCCATCGCCCACGCCAGCCGCGCACGATTAAGATCGTCCGAGGGCAGCGTTTGCGTCTGTTCGTCATTGATGCTTTGCAGCAGATTCTCCAGGCGGCGTAAAAACAGGTACGCTTCCTGTAGCCGTAGCGCCTGCTCTGCGGGCAGCAGATGCAGATCGCTGATGGCCTGAAGCGTGGGTAAAAAGGCCCGCAGCTGTAGCGAGCGCTCACGTCCGCCACGGATCAGCTGAAAAACCTGCACGATAAATTCCGTTTCGCGGATGCCGCCCGCGCCCAGCTTGATATTGTCTTTCAGCCCGCGCCGACGCACTTCTCTGGCAATCATGCTTTTCATATTGCGCAGCGACTGGATCACGCTGAAATCGATATAGCGGCGATAGACAAAGGGCCGCAGCATCTGCTCCAGCTCCTGGCTCCAGCGATCGTCCGCGCCGCCCATCAGCCGCGCTTTCACCATCGCGTAGCGCTCCCAGTCGCGTCCCTGCTCCTGATAGTAATCCTCCAGCGCGGCAAAGCTCAGCACCAGCGGGCCGCTGTCGCCAAAAGGACGCAGGCGCATATCTACCCGATAAACGAAGCCGTCGATGGTCGGCTGATCGAGCACTTTGATCAGCCGCTGGCCCAGACGAGTAAAAAACTGCGCGTTATCCAGCTCGCGGCGCCCGCCCTGGGTGACGCCGTTTTCCGGCCAGGTAAAGATTAAATCGATATCCGAAGAGAAGTTCAGCTCGCCACCGCCGAGCTTGCCCATCCCCAGGATCAGCAGCGGCTGCGGTTCGCCCTGCGCGTTAACCGGCGTGCCCAGCTCGCGGCAGCAGGCCTGCCACAGCCAGTCGCGCGCCGCCACGATCAGCGTTTCCGCCAGCACGCTCAGCTGCCGTAACGTTGCCTGCGTGCTGCTGAGCGACAGCGCCTGCATCCAGGCGATACGCGTCAGCATATGGCGACGAAACAGGCGTAGCTCGCGCATAAGCGCGGCTTCGTCCGCGACCTGCGCCATTTCTTCCGCCAGCCAGTCGGCATAATGTCGCCACTCTTCCGGCTCCGGCGCCCTTTGCTGCAGTTCCTGCTGCCATTCAGGATAGCGCGTCAGGTTTTCGCTGATGAAATCGCTGAAGGCCATAGCGGCACGCAGCGCGGGATCGTCAGCGGTAACCGGTAGCGCGGCAAGCAGCGGCGGCAGAGGCGGTAAAGTTAAAGGCGACATAGGTAACTCCCTGTGAGGGCGGTCGAAATCAGGCGCCGCCGTTTTTCCAGAAAACCGACTGCTTCAGCGCCTGATGGCGATACGACTCCAGCCAGGCTTCCTGATGCGTTTTAATCGCGTGGGCCAGCTGTTCCCATGCGCCCAGCCAGGCCGCCACGGCGGTTTCGTCATAGGCGCCGGCCAGCAGACGCGCGGCGAGCAGTTGACGCTGCAAACGGGTCAGCTTGTCCTGATATTCATTGGTCTGACGCACGTGGGCAAACGTCTCTTTCAGATCGGCCGAGACGCGGCCCAGCATGATGTCGCAGAAGCGCTTGAAGGAGCCTTGCAGCTTGCTGTCGGTTTTGCTGTCGATAAACGGACGCCAGCCTTCGCTGGCTATCCAGTTAGTAAGCGCCAACTGGGTTTGTAGCCAGAGCGGCGTAAAGCAGAGCGACGGCTGCGGCTTTTGCTCCGCCAGCGCCTCTTCCAGCTCGTTCAGCTTTTGGCGCAGTTCGCTGCTGGCCTTACGCGGCACCAGCGTGCCGAACAGAGCAAAAGCCTGACGCAGCGTTTCCAGCGCTTCGTTGATGCCACGCAGCGCAGACGGGGTGCCGCGCAGCCACAGCTCTTCATGATACTGCCACTGACTTAGCGCCAGCGTAAAAGCGCCCAGCATCCCCTCTTCAACCGTGGCTTTCGGCTTCACTTTCAGGATCGGCAACGGGCGCAGCTCGCGCTGGCTCTGACGCTGCGCCAGGCCGTAACCGCGCGCGGCTTTGCTCAGGCTGCCCAAACGCAGTCCGCCCATGTCCGCCAGTTCAGCCGCAAAAGCCATCAGGTCGGCACGCTCGCCGGTTTTCAGCTCCAGCTCGATTTCGTTCAGCGGCTCGCTTAGCTCGCCCGCCTGCACTTCGCCGTGGTCAAAAGCCACTTCAATCTCGCTGTTCAGGTAAGTAACCACCCACTTTTCCCGTACGAAGTGGGTGCTGAACAGCGGCTGCAGCTGCGCCTGTAACGCCGCTACATCACAGTCCTGCGGCCAGATTTCCGCCGGCAGCTGCGCGATGGCCAGCTCGGGCTTTTCCAACGCTACATTGTATTCCGGGCGCTGATGCAGACCACCGACGGTTTTCCCCGCCGTTTTCAGCGTCATTTCATAGCTGTCGCCGAAGCCGCGAATACGCAGCCCCATATCCCAGCGGCGCAGCTGGCGATCCGGCGTTTCAAAATAGATGTTGGTCAGTTTCTGCGGCGCGCTGTGCACGTTTGGCCAGGCAGCGAGACGAGCCGGCAGCTTTTCGGCGCCTTCAGGCGTGGTAATGAACTTTAATTCAATTTCTATGGTCATATTTTCTTAATCAGATTAGCGGCACGGTCAACAAAGGCCAGATTATACCTTGCGGCCTCGGCTTTTATGCAGTGCGAAGTCGAAAACCGCGGGTAACGGGCAAGCCAGAGATGACGAAAAGAGTAATGCACAATCGCCCTGGTTGTCCCGCTTTTCCTGGCGCTTTGCGCGTCAGGTCGAGTCCAGGATAGTTCTCATTCAGCTTTATGCGAGCCATCTCCAGACTGTGCCATTACTTTTTTTTCCGCACTCACAAAAAAGATACCGAATGAAAAAAACGCATTTACTTGGCCTCACTTTACTGACTTTCAGCGTTGCCGCCTCGCTTCATGCCGAAGAGAAGCGCTATATTTCAGACGAACTTTCCACCTGGGTACGCAGCGGCCCCAGCGACAGCTACCGCCTGACGGGCACGCTGAACGCGGGGGAAGAAGTAGCGCTGGTACAGACCAACAATGATACGCATTATGCCCAGATCCGGGATGCTAACGGCCGGACGTCATGGATCCCGCTGGCGCAGCTGAGTCAGCAGCCAAGCCTACGCACTCGCGTTCCACAGCTGGAACAGCAGGTAAAGGATTTGACCGATAAGCTGGCCAATATCGACGGCAGCTGGAATCAGCGCACGGCGGAAATGCAGAAGAAAGTCGCGGGCAGTGATGACGTGATCAACGGCCTGAAAGCGGAAAATCAGAAACTGAAAAACGAGCTAATCGTGGCGCAGAAAAAAGTCAGCGCCGCTAACGTGCAGCTTGATGACAAGCAGCGCACCATCATTATGCAGTGGTTTATGTATGGCGGCGGCGTAGCCGGTGTCGGTCTCCTGCTGGGCCTGCTTTTGCCGCATATGATCCCCAGCCGCAAGAAAAAAGATCGCTGGATGAGCTGACGCTTTTTCGGGCATCTTTCGGTGCCCTTCTCCTCTTTTTGTCCACCGGCCAGGCGCTTCACAACGGTAGGAGAGCTTCTACACTTCACGTATGATGCCAGAAAAATTTAGTTCGGGAGCCTGTAGTGAAGAGTTATCTTGTCGGTGGCGCGGTACGCGATGCCCTGTTAAATTTGCCGGTCAAAGACAAAGATTGGGTGGTGGTAGGCGCTTCGCCTGCCGAGATGCTGGCGCTCGGCTTTCAGCAGGTCGGCCGTGATTTTCCCGTGTTCCTGCATCCTGACACGCAGCAGGAATACGCGCTGGCGCGCACCGAGCGCAAAAACGGCAGCGGCTATACCGGTTTTGTCTGCTATGCCGCGCCAGACGTGACGCTGGAGCAGGATTTGCAGCGCCGCGATCTGACTATTAACGCCATCGCTCAGGATGACGAGGGCCGCTATTACGATCCCTACAATGGCCGTGCCGATATCGAACAGCGTCAGCTACGCCATGTTTCCGCCGCCTTTAACGAAGATCCGCTGCGCGTGCTGCGCGTGGCGCGCTTTGCCGCGCGTTTTGCTCACCTTGGTTTCGTGATTGCCGGGGAAACGCTGGCGTTGATGCGCTCGATGGCGGAAAGCGGCGAACTGAGCGCGCTGACGCCCGAGCGCGTCTGGAAAGAGACCGAAAAGGCGCTGGAAACCCGCACGCCTCAGGTCTATTTTCAGGTGCTGCGCGACTGCGGCGCCCTCGCCGTGCTTTTTCCCGAGCTGGACAATCTTTACGGCGTGCCGGCACCGGCCAAATGGCATCCGGAAATCGATACCGGCGTGCATACGCTGATGACGCTGGCGATTGCCGCTGAGCTGAGCGATGAAGTAGACGTGCGTTTCGCCACGCTGTTTCATGACGTCGGCAAAGCGCTGACGCCGCCGGAAAAATGGCCGAGCCATCATGGTCACGGCCCGGCGGGCGTGCCGCTGGTGGAGCAGCTTTGCCAGCGCCTGCGCGTGCCGAACGCCATTCGCGATCTGGCGCTGCTGGTGACGGAATTTCACGATTTAGTGCATACCGTCGAGCGGCAAAGTCCGGAAACGCTGGTCGCCCTCTTCGATCGCATTGACGCCTGGCGCAAGCCCCATCGCGTGGAGCAAATTGCGCTGACCAGCGAAGCGGACGCGCGCGGCCGCACCGGATTTGAGAACAATGCTTACCCGCAGGGCGACTATCTGCGCAAGGCGTTTGAGATTGTGCAGAACGTGTCGACCAAAGACGTGGTCGCGGCGGGTTACAAAGGCGTGGAGGTCAGGGAAGAGCTAACGCGAAGGCGTATTGCCGCGCTGGCAGCCTGGCGGGCAGAGCCGCTTTAAAAAGAAGCCGGACAAACGTCCGGCTTTTTTTGACTAGACGAAAATCATGTAGACCGCAGCGGCCACAATAAAGCGGTAGATAGCGAAAGGAACGAAGGAGATACGCTGGATCAGCTTCAGGAAGACCTTGATAGCAATCAGCGCCACCACGAAGGCCGTGAGGAAACCTACGGCGAACATCGGCATATCGGCCATCGTCAGGAAGCCCAGGCTCTTATACAGATCCAGCACCGTCGCGCCCATCATCATCGGCACAGCCAGAAGGAATGAGAACTCGGAGGCCGCATAACGACTCACGCCCATCAGCATGCCGCCGGAAATGGTCGCGCCGGAGCGAGAAAAGCCCGGCCACAGCGCCAGACACTGGAAACAGCCAATCATAAAGGCCTGACGGTAAGTCATATCGTCAATCCCTACGGCTTTAGGCTGTTTGGGTTTGAGATATTCCGCCGCCAGCAGCAGAACGCCGCCGACAACCAGCGCGTACATCACGTTAATGGGATTGAAAAGCGTTTTAATTTTATCGTGAAAAATCAGGCCAATCACCACGGCCGGCACCATACCCAGCAGGATGTGGATCAGCGTCAGATGCCCTTTGCCTGTGCCTTCGTGCGGCACTTTGCCAAAGTGGATGCCAATCAGGCCAAACAGACGACGCCAGAACATCACTACCACCGCCAGGATCGATCCCAGCTGAATAACTACTTCAAACGTATCGGCTTTATCACCTTCAAAGCCCAACAGATGACCGACAATGATCATGTGCCCGGTGGAAGAGACGGGGAGAAACTCCGTTAACCCCTCAACAATCCCAAGGATTGCTGCCACCCATAGCTGATGAATATCTGCCATCAAATCTACCCCTATCCGTATCAAAGCCATTAAAAAGGCGGTCGCTGTACGCCACCGCCAAAATTGTGCCCGCAGAAAGGCGGGCCAATCCTCAGACAGCCCATAATGTGGTTTGGTTTCATCGTGATGGCAATCACATTGCGCTTATTTCGGAATAGTCCCTCGTTCGATGATTACGCCAACCTGAAGCGCCTGCGCTACCGCGCCCGGCTTGCTCAGTTTGATCCGCACCCACGGCGACCCGAAACGCGTCAGCAGCAGGGTGGCAACCTCTTCTGCCACGCGCTCGACCAGCGCGAAGCGGCCGCCTGCGACATGGTTAATAATCGCTTCGGAAACGTCCGCATAGCTCAGGCAGTCGTTGACGTCGTCGCTGGCCGCCGCGACGCGGTTATCCCAGGCCATTTCGACATCGAACACCAGCTTCTGCGAAATCGTCTGTTCCCAGTCGTAAACACCAATAGTCGTGATAACCGACAGCTGTTCAATAAATACAATATCCATGATGCGAGTCTCTGTTTTTGCGGTTGCCGGATACCACTTCCGACGGATTATGCGTATTATC
Organism: Erwinia aeris; assembly: GCF_041224955.1. Classification (NCBI taxonomy): domain Bacteria; kingdom Pseudomonadati; phylum Pseudomonadota; class Gammaproteobacteria; order Enterobacterales; family Erwiniaceae; genus Erwinia; species Erwinia aeris. The sequence goes on from NZ_JBGFFX010000011.1 coordinate 145,774, forward strand.
CACGGATGACGAGAACAAAACGACCCCCTGAAGACGGAACGGTGTTATGAGCATATTCGCGCCCGGTATGATTATTTTCGCGTATCTGTGCGGTTCTATTTCCAGCGCAATCCTGGTATGCCGACTGTTCAGATTACCCGACCCGCGACAGAATGGATCCGGCAATCCCGGTGCCACTAACGTGTTGCGTCTCGGCGGTAAAGCGCCTGCGCTGCTCGTCCTGCTGTTTGATATCCTGAAAGGTATGCTGCCGGTCTGGCTGGCTTATCATTTCGGGCTTTCGCCCTTCTGGCTTGGCCTGATCGCTATCGCGGCCTGTCTGGGTCATATCTATCCGATCTTTTTCCAGTTTAAAGGCGGTAAAGGCGTGGCGACGGCGTTTGGCGCCATCGCGCCGATCGGCTGGGATCTCACCGGCCTGATGACCGGCACCTGGCTGCTGACCGTTCTGCTGAGCGGCTATTCGTCGTTAGGCGCCATTATCAGCGCGCTGATCGCGCCGTTTTATGTCTGGTGGTTTAAACCGCAGCTGACTTTTCCGGTAGCGATGCTTTCCTGTCTGGTGCTGTTGCGCCATCACGACAATATCCAGCGCCTTTGGCGCGGCCAGGAAACTAAAATCTGGAAGAAAAAGCGCAAATAAATTCATGTAATATCCTGTTAATTCTAAAAAAACAGGTTTACGGCCTTCGCGTTAATCTAATAAAATTATTAACCCGCACATAAGATGCGGGTTTATTTTTTATTACAAGGAAACGTGATGAAAGAATTAACACAGCATGAAGTGATGCAGGTCAGCGGCGCTGGCTATATTCAGGAAGCGCTGAGCAGCATAGGTAGCTATGTCGGCAACGGCCTGTACGGTCTGGTCGCTAATACAGGCGTGGAGCTGCCGCTAATCGGTAAGGTCAGCATAGGCTCTTTCTATCCCGATTTGGGCAAAGATATCGGTTCAACGTTGGGTAGTCAGGCTGGCGGTATGATCGAAAGCCTTATCGCCGGTATTCCGCTGATCGGCGGCTGGCTGAATGGCCTGCTGGGCAACTAACAGGCCGTGCGCCATTGCCGTAAGCAATGGCGCTTTAATGTCAGTCGCTTTGCAGCGGTGACAGTTCTGCAAGCTATGCCGCTTTAACGTCACTCGGTTTGCAGCAGCGACAGTTCCGCAAACAACGCCGAGTCAATGTCAGTCGCTTTGCAGCGGTGACAGTTCTGCAAGCGGCCAGCGCGGACGGACGCTAACGCTCAGATCGCTGCTTGTCCCGCCTTTGAGCCTGACCATACCCGCGTAGGCGATCATCGCGCCGTTATCGGTGCAGAACTCCGGCCTGGCGTAAAACACCTCTCCGCCCCGCGCTCGCATCACGTCGGCCATTCTTGCCCGTAGCGTACGGTTAGCGCTGACGCCGCCTGCAATCACCAGCCGCGTAAAGCCGGTTTGCTCCAGCGCGCGTTTGCATTTGATGATCAGCGTATCGACAACGGCATCTTCAAAGGCACGAGCCACGTCCGCGCGCGTCTGATCGTCACCGGCGTTTTCACGAATGGTATTCGCTGCGAATGTTTTCAAACCGGAAAAGCTGAAATCCAGCCCAGGCCTGTCGGTCATAGGACGCGGAAAGATAAAGCGCTTTTCCACGCCCTGCTGCGCCATTTTCGACAGCATCGGCCCGCCCGGATAGTCCAGACCCAGCAGCTTGGCCGTTTTATCGAAGGCTTCGCCGGCCGCATCATCCACGGATTCGCCAAGCAGCTGGTATTCACCGATGCCGGTGACGCTAATCAGCTGCGTATGACCGCCGGAAACCAGCAGCGCGACAAAGGGAAACGCAGGCGGATTGTCTTCCAGCATCGGCGCCAGCAAATGCCCTTCCATGTGGTGTACCGGCACCGCCGGCACGTTCCAGGCAAAAGCCAGCGAACGACCGATGGTGGCCCCGACCAGCAGCGCGCCAACAAGGCCAGGCCCTGCGGTATAGGCTACGGCATCTATATCTTGCGCCTGCAGGCCCGCCTCTTTTAGGGCAGCCTGAATTAAAGGCACGGTTTTACGCACGTGATCGCGCGAAGCCAGTTCCGGCACCACGCCGCCGTAGTCGGCGTGCAGTTTGACCTGGCTGTAAAGTTGGTTAGCGAGCAATCCGGCATTATCGTCGTAAATCGCGATACCGGTTTCATCGCAGGAAGTTTCTATTCCGAGCACACGCATGGCATTTACCTCATTCTTGCGGCGCGCAGTGTAACATGAAGCCGCTTCGCGCTGCGGCAAATTTCCGCGTTATCCACCGATCGCCATGATCGATAAGAGGAAAATTTCATCGCCTCGCCTCTTCGAGTGCGGTATAATCCTTGCCCTGAAAAAACCGGCAGCCGCACAGGCGCATCTGTTGGTGAGACATTATGCTATGGTGCTTTACAACGCAGCCTGTGTTGGAGTAAAATTCCGCACCATTTTGAAACAAGCTGGCACTGACGTCAGCAACAAAACCGAATTTATCGAGGTGAGAGTTACATGCCGGTAATTAAAGTACGTGAAAACGAGCCATTTGACGTAGCACTGCGTCGCTTCAAGCGTTCTTGCGAGAAAGCAGGCGTTCTGGCTGAAGTTCGTCGTCGTGAGTTTTATGAAAAACCTACTACCGAACGTAAGCGCGCTAAAGCTTCTGCTGTGAAACGCCACGCGAAGAAACTGGCTCGCGAAAACGCACGCCGCACTCGTCTGTACTAATTATTGAGGGCTTGCCCTCAGGCTTCACAGACCAGTAGTAGTATACAAGGCCGTGCTTTCCGAAAGGAATGCGCGGCTTGTTCTCGTTTATGAGCTGATAGGCCTATGGCTGGACGAATTCCACGCGTATTTATCAATGACTTGCTGGCTCGCACGGACATCGTGGATCTTATCGATGCGCGCGTAAAGCTAAAGAAGCAGGGCAAGAACTATCACGCGTGCTGTCCCTTTCATAACGAAAAGACGCCCTCTTTTACCGTCAACGGTGAAAAACAGTTTTACCACTGCTTCGGCTGCGGCGCGCACGGCAACGCGATCGATTTCTTAATGAATTACGATCGGCTGGAGTTCGTCGAAAGCATTGAAGAACTGGCAACGCTTTACGGCCTCGAAGTGCCGTATGAGAGCGGTTCCGGCCCCAGTCAGTTAGAGCGTCATCAGCGCCAGAGTCTTTATCAGCTGATGGGCAGCCTGAATGATTTCTACCAGCAGTCGCTTACGCAGAACCAGGCGGCTGGCGCGCGCGATTATCTTACCAAACGCGGTCTTAGCGACGATGTTATCCGGCATTTTTCGATTGGCTTTGCGCCTGCGGGTTGGGATAACGCGCTAAAACGTTTTGGTCGCAGCCAGGAAGACCGCCAGTCTCTGAGCGATGCCGGTATGCTGGTCACCAACGATCAGGGACGCAGCTACGATCGTTTTCGTGAACGCATTATGTTTCCTATCCACGATAAGCGTGGACGTGTTATCGGGTTTGGCGGCCGCGTTGTCGGCGATGCACTCCCTAAATACCTTAACTCGCCGGAAACCGAAATATTCCATAAAGGCCGCCAGCTGTACGGCCTGTATGAAGCGCAAAAGAAACATCCAGAACCCGCTAAGCTTCTGGTGGTGGAAGGCTACATGGACGTGGTGGCGCTGGCGCAGTTCGGCATTGATTATGCCGTTGCATCGCTCGGCACTTCCACTACGCCCGAGCATATCCAACTGCTTTTTCGCACGACCGATACGGTAATTTGCTGCTACGACGGCGACAGAGCGGGTCGGGAAGCAGCATGGCGTGCGCTGGAAACCGCATTGCCTTACATGAATGACGGACGTCAGCTACGCTTTATGTTTCTGCCGGACGGCGAAGATCCCGATACGCTGGTGCGGAAAGAGGGAAAAGACGCGTTCGAGGCGCGGATGGAGCAGGCGATGCCGCTCTCCGCTTTCCTGTTCGATACGCTGATGCCGCAGGTTGATCTGCGTTCCCCGGACGGCAGAGCCCAGCTGAGTACGCTGGCGCTGCCGCTGATTAGCCAGGTACCAGGGGAAACGCTGCGTATCTATCTGCGTCAGGAACTGGGCAACAAGTTGGGCATTCTGGACGATAGCCAGCTGGAAAAACTGCTGCCAAAACAAAGCGAAGGCGCGAAGTTGCCCCAGCAGCCCCAGCTAAAACGCACAACCATGCGTATACTGATTGGATTGCTGATCCAGAATCCGGCGCTGGCGACGATGGTTCCTTCGTTGGAAGGGCTGAATAATTCGGAGCTTCCCGGGTTCCCGCTATTCGTAGAGTTAGTGAGTACTTGCGTAGCGCATCCTGGCCTGACGACGGGCCAGTTACTGGAACTTTATCGCGGCACAAAATTTAGCCAAAGCCTTGAAACGCTGGCAACATGGAACCACATGATAGTTGAGGATGAAGTGGAAACCATGTTCAAGGACTCGCTGGCCAGCATGTATGATGCGGCGCTGGAGCGCAGGCTGGAAGAGTTAATTGCGCGCGACCGCACGCACGGCCTGAATGCCGAAGAGCGTCGTGAATTTTGGACGCTCAGCCAGGCCCTGAAAAAACAGTAACAAACGAATTAACAGCGGCGATGGAAACATGATGAAGCGCATATCGTCGCAGCCGGTTTAAACGCTATCAGCAATAGACCGGCAGGAAAAAAGCTTCTGTCAGCATATCCGCGGCTTAAGTGCCGACTATCCGCCAGGTTGAGCCTGGCAGCCGCCACGATGGGCAGCGGCAATAAACCAACGCCCTCACTGTTATTGTTGGCTGCTTAAACTTAGCCGACCAACACCAATCTAATTTAACAGAAGTGTGGATACCGTCTTATGGAGCAAAACCCGCAGTCACAGCTGAAGCTGCTTGTCACCCGTGGTAAGGAGCAAGGCTATCTGACCTATGCCGAGGTCAATGACCATCTGCCGGAAGATATCGTCGACTCCGATCAGATCGAAGACATCATCCAGATGATCAACGACATGGGCATACAGGTTGTGGAAGAAGCGCCTGATGCCGACGATCTGATGCTGAATGAAAACAGCAGCGATACGGACGAAGATGCTGCCGAAGCGGCTGCTCAGGTACTCTCCAGCGTTGAATCTGAAATCGGGCGGACTACCGATCCGGTCCGTATGTACATGCGCGAAATGGGCACCGTCGAACTGCTGACGCGCGAAGGCGAAATCGACATCGCCAAGCGTATCGAAGACGGCATCAACCAGGTGCAGTGTTCCGTTGCCGAATACCCGGAGGCTATCACCTACCTGCTGGAGCAGTACGATCGCGTCGAGGCTGGCGAAGCTCGTCTTTCCGATATGATCACCGGCTTTGTCGATCCGAACGCGGCAGAAGAGATTGCGCCTACGGCAACGCATGTAGGTTCTGAACTCTCTGAAGAAGAGCGCGACGACGACGAAGACGAAGACGAAGAGTCCGACGACGACACCGCTGACGATGACAACAGCATCGACCCGGAACTGGCGCGTGAGAAATTCACCGAGCTGCGCACGCAGTACGAGAAAACGCGTACGGTGATCAAGGCCAAAGGCCGCAGCCATGCCGACGCCGTCAGCGAGATCCAAAACCTGTCCGACGTCTTTAAACAGTTCCGCCTGGTGCCGAAGCAGTTTGACTACCTGGTGAACAACATGCGTACCATGATGGATCGCGTCCGTACTCAGGAACGCCTCATCATGAAACTGTGTGTTGAAATCTGTAAGATGCCGAAAAAGAACTTCATCACGCTGTTCACCGGCAATGAAACCAGCGAAACCTGGTTCAACGCCGCGCTGGCAATGAACAAACCGTGGTCCGAGAAGCTCAAGGACGTGTCGGAAGACGTTCAGCGCAGCCTGATGAAGCTGGCGCAGATTGAAGAAGAGACCGGCCTGACGATTGAACAGGTAAAAGATATCAACCGCCGGATGTCCATCGGCGAAGCGAAAGCGCGTCGTGCGAAAAAAGAGATGGTTGAGGCTAACCTGCGTCTGGTTATCTCTATTGCTAAAAAGTACACCAACCGCGGCCTGCAGTTCCTGGATTTGATCCAGGAAGGCAACATCGGCCTGATGAAGGCCGTAGATAAGTTTGAATATCGCCGTGGCTATAAGTTTTCGACCTATGCTACCTGGTGGATCCGTCAGGCTATCACCCGCTCTATCGCTGACCAGGCGCGCACCATCCGTATCCCGGTGCATATGATTGAGACTATCAACAAGCTCAACCGTATCTCCCGCCAGATGCTGCAGGAAATGGGCCGCGAACCTACGCCGGAAGAGCTGGCCGAGCGGATGCTGATGCCGGAAGATAAAATCCGCAAGGTGCTGAAGATCGCCAAAGAGCCAATCTCCATGGAGACGCCGATCGGTGATGATGAAGATTCGCATCTGGGCGATTTTATCGAAGACACTACGCTGGAGCTGCCGCTGGACTCCGCCACCTCCGAGAGCCTGCGTTCAGCGACTCACGACGTGCTGGCCGGCCTGACGGCGCGTGAAGCGAAAGTGCTGCGTATGCGTTTTGGTATCGATATGAACACCGACCATACGCTGGAAGAAGTCGGCAAGCAGTTTGACGTTACCCGTGAGCGTATTCGTCAGATTGAAGCCAAGGCGCTGCGTAAGCTGCGTCATCCAAGCCGCTCCGAAGTACTGCGCAGCTTCCTGGACGATTAATCCAGCCTGTGTGACAAGAAGCCCCGGCCCAGGCCGGGGCTTTTTTCTATCTGAAGAAGGGTGCTCAAGGATCCTCCCAACAATGCGCCGGCAGACGTCCTGTCCACCGGCGATTTGCCCTACCCTGCGGTGTTGCAGGCTAAGCTGGCCACAACCTCTGTACCTCCCTGCTTAACGTGCAGCTCGCAGAGCGAGCCGCGCGTGATCCAGATAACGGCTATTACCGTTACACAAACCACTATTAAACAGAGCGCGAACAATTTTTGCGCCATCCCAGGCCTCCTTTTCCATTGCTTTACAGCGGGTAAAAGGCTACCTTTACATTGTGGGATGTAGAAAGTAGCCTCACTTTGACTGACGTCGGGTGGGGCTTTTCTCTTTCCGTCCCGGCTGCCCGGAACAAAAAGATCCTGAGCACCCGTCGCGCAGTGTAGCGCGCTTTATCTCCCTCCGCTGGCGCAATTTACTAAACCTGATACTGGATCTGATTTTCCTGCAACAAGCGTGAAAACGGCAGGGCCTAAGGCCGTCTACCGTGGTGATCGTACCAGGGAATATGTAGCGGATTGAATGAAGGCGTTTTTAAGGTGCCTTAAGAAGGGTGCTCAAGGATCCTCCCAACAATGCGCCGGCAGACGTCCTGTCCGCCGGCGGTTTGCCCTACCCTGCGGCGTTGCAGGCTAAGCTGGCCACAACCTCTGTACCTCCCTGCTTAACGTGCAGCTCGCAGAGCGAGCCGCGGGTGATCCAGATAACGGCTATCACCGTTACACAGACCACTATTAAACAGAGCGCGAACAATTTTTGCGCCATCCCAGGCCTCCTTTTCCATTGCTTTACAGCGGGTAAAAGGCTACCTTTACACTGTTGGATGTAGAAAGTAGCCTCACTTTGACTGACGTCGGGTGGGGCTTTTCTCTTTCTGTCCCGGCTGCCCGGAACAAAAAGATCCTGAGCACCCGTCGCGCAGTGTAACGCCCTTCCTCTCCCCGCGCTGATGCAATTTACTAAAGCTGACGCTGGCTCTGATTTTCCTGCAACGCCGATGTAAATCGTCTCAACGAGCAGCTAAAGCCATTACCAATTCTTTATAGGCCGCCACCAGCTCCTCTTGCGAAGCACGGTTCAGCCCGCTGGGATTGGGTAGCACCCAGACTTCCGTTTCACCCAGCTTATGCGGCTGCCTGCCCCATGCCACCTTACCGACACCGAAAGCCTGCTTATAGGCCTGCTTGCCTAATACCGCCAGCGCCTCGGGCTGATAGCGCATGATCTTATCGACTAACAGTTTGCCGCCTTCGCGTAGCTCCGTAGCAGAAAGCTCCGTAGCCTCACGGGTGGGCCTTTCCACCAGCATGGTGATACCGCAGCGCGTGGTCAGCAGCAGCTTTTCCTCTTCCGGCTTTAGCTGACGCTTGGTGAAACCCGCCTGCCAGATGGTTTTCCAGAAGCGGTTTCCGGGATGCGCAAAATGAAACCCGGTATGCGCAGAAGATTTCCCCGGGTTAATGCCGCAAAAAATCACGCTAAGGTCGGGCGCAAGAATATCGTTGATGCCATGTATCTCGGCTTCCATACGTTTTCTCCTGTCGTTCAGGGAAGAGTAAAATAGCTCAGCGCTTCACAGCCTCTTCCTGCTGACAAAGCGGCAATCACTTTCAGGGCGGCCGCCCTGCGTGTCTTCATCTTCGTGATCAATAGCTTTAAAGGTAGCTTACGGCGCCATGGCGCTTTTGCTTTGGCGCTCGAAAGCATCGCGCAGCCAGTGTACGAATCCGCTTACGGCCCGTGGGACCTGAGCAGCCCAGGGACGGACGACGTAAAGATGTTCGGCAAAAGCGCCCGGCGTTCGCCACTGCGGCAAAACCTCGACCAGTCTTCCGTCGGCAAGGGCACCCTGCGCGCTGAAATCAGGCAGCAGCGCGATGCCCAATCCTTCCAGCGCGGCATCCCTTATCGATTCGCTATTATTGGTCGCGAAGGGGCCGCTGACATTAACCACGACTTTTTCGCTGCTGTTTTCCCGGCAAAAAGTCCACTGCGGCGTTTCCGTGCCGCGCGGATAGTAGAGGCACTGATGTTCGCTTAGCGCCTGCGGCGTTTGCGGCTGGCCGTACTGGCGCAGATAAACCGGTGATGCCACAACCAGCGCGCGCGTGGCGCATAGCGGTAGCGCTACATGCGTATCGGGCAGCGTATCGCTGTGGCGAATGGCAAGATCGAACCCTTCACTGGCCAGAGAAACCAGCCGATCGGACACTTCCAGCTGTACACGAACCTGGGGATGTTCTTTCAGGAAAGCGGTGATATGCGGCACCAGCTGCTGCCGGGCAAAAGCGACCGGCGCGGTTACGCGGATCAATCCCCGCAGCGGCCCGGCCGAATCGCGCACACTGAAAAAACTCTGTTCTATCTGAGCGAAAGGCGCACGCAGCTCCTCAACCAGTTTTTCGCCCGCGCTGGTCAGCCGCAGGGTACGGGTGGTTCTGGTTACCAATGGCACGCCCGCCTGCTGCTCCAGCTCTTTGATTTTCTGGCTCATGGCGGCCTTGCTGACTTCCAGCCTTTCGGCCGCGCGGGTAAAGCTGCCCTGCTCAGCCAGCACGGTCAGCCAGTGAAGATGTAGCCATAACGCATCGGTTTTTATAGCCATCGTCATTGTTCACTATAATAAATAATCATTTCAACTATAGCGCTTTTTCCCGCGCGCTAATGTCCCTAAAGTAACTTCTGCCGCTCAGGTGCCATTACACTATATTTTAAGGGGAAAACCATGCCATTACTGCAATTTGACGTCATTCAGGGTCGCTCGGAATCGGAACTGAAAACGCTGCTGGATGCCGCGCACCGCGCCGTGCTGGCCGCTTTTAAAGTACCGGCGCGCGATCGCTACCAGATTGTTCACGAAAACAAGCCTTATCAGATGGTGTTTGAGGATACCGGCCTGGGGCTGACGCGCACCGATAACCTGGTGATGGTACGGGTGTTTACCAGTCCACGCAGCGATGAGCAGAAGCAATTTTTTATGGCGGAACTGTGTCGTGAACTACAAGAAAGCTGCGGTATTTCACCGGCCGACGTGATGATCAGCTTTATCACTAACAGCAAGGGCGACTGGAGCTTCGGTAACGGCGTGGCGCAGTATATGACAGGCGAGCTTTGAGGCGTGGGCCGTGAAACAATCCCCGGCCGAAGCCGGGGAAAGCGAGCATCAGAAGTCGTAACGCAGACGCACCAGGTTCATATCGCCCAGGTTATCGCTGCTTGAGGTAAAGACGTGTTCATAATCCACGCGGAAACCGTAGTCGAGCTGGAAGGTGATCCCCACGCCGTTATCGATACGCTGATAGTCGCGATCGTTAACGTATTCCAGACGGTCGCCCATCACATACGGCATAAAGGTTTTCAGGCCGTAGTTGCCAACCGGGATGGTGTAGCCCGCGAGGTACTCAATACCCCACGCATCGCCAGCAAAGTAGTTATCCACGCCTTTTTTCTTGCTCAGCAGATAGTTCTGGTAATAGCCGCCGCCAAGCGAGAAGGTCCAGCTGTCTGGCTTCCAGCTAAGGGAAGTCCCGTAAATGTTCTGGTTCCAGGTTTTATCGTCGCCGGTGCCCGGATTACGCATATCAGCACGGGTATAGTTCCACGCCGCGCCCCAGGTCAGCTCTTTGCTCAGATGGTAATCCACGCCCAGCGAGCCGCCGCCCTGACGCTTGTAGCGCAGGCCATCACCCGGCAAATATTCGTTATCAGCAAACAGATAAGAAGCCAGCACGTCCGCATTACCGAAGGTGTTTTTATACTTCAGCATTTTGCGTGAACGGTAAGAACCGTCGTAGTCGCCGTTGATGCCGTTGCCCGGCGCCTGCGCCAGCATGTCGTAGTCCCAGATATCGGTTTTCGCGCCGACCACATCGTAATACACGCTGTTCTGCTGACCGAAGGTCAGTTTACCCCAGGTCTTGCTCTGGAAACCGGTGTAAAGCATACGGCGGCTGGTGTCATGCGCTTTGGCCGCATAATGGTTGCCCCAGTCGAACAGCGCCGGAATATTTACGCCCAGCTCGTAATACCCCACCCAGCTGACATCGTCAAATAGGTAGTAATCGGCCAGGAAACGGAAACGAGTGCCGCCATCAAAGCCGTTACGCTTATAGGCATTTTTACCGTCGTCGCCGGTCAGGTTATTGAACTGGGGACGGATACTGCCGCCAACGGTGAAATTCAGACGGCTCAGCGGATCGCCCGCCTGCGGATCCTGTTTGATCAACGTTACTTCAGCGTTTGCGGCAAAAGACGCTCCGCCCATCACCAGCGCCAGGCCGACAGCCTGACTTAACACGCGCATTTTTGTTAACATTATGTAGCCCTGTAAAGCATTGCTAAAAAAAGAGAGAACGAAAAAGCAAAAAAACGTCACATAAAGCCGATTTTGCGCGCGATTATAGGGATTAAGCGCGGCAGTACAGCGGATAAAAAAGGCTTTTGTAAAATCTCTTATCTATTTTTGTTTTAGAATTGCTAAAAGCGCCTGCCAATAAACGCCCGAGGCGACACGTTTCTTATTCCCTGTCCACGTTGTGCCCCTGTTTCCCGATAACGCTGGAGAGCCTGACCAGGTTTTCGGCAGCGAAGGCCTTAATCTTTAATTAATTTATTTTTAGCTCTGACGATTTGCCAGCGTCCCTGAGCCTCGTTAAACGCGAAGTTAAACAGAACCTCAACGAAAGTTTATCCCCGTGACGGCGGTCATTTTTCTCGTCTGGCCGCTTATTGCCAGCCTTAACCGGCTGCGTTAAATTGGAAGATTCGCTACAAATTGGTGATGAATACCGGCAGGGACTGCCTTTTTCGGGGAATATAAAAAATAATGGGATCTGAATCACTTTCACTGCTTCTTTTTATCGCCTCGGCCGCGCTGTACAGCTGGAAAGCTGGAAAAAACAGGCTGGGCTTTTCCGCGATTGTTTTACTTCTGGGTATTTATATCGTGCTGAATGCTTCGCTGCTTGCCAGCAACTACTTTACGGGCGAAGGCATTAATGACGCGGTTATCTATACCCTCACCAACAGCCTGAGCGGCGCGGGCATCGGTAAATATTTGCTGCCGGCCGCAGGCATGGTGCTGGCGCTGCTGGTACTGTTTGCCCTGCTTGCCTGGATCTTACGACGCGGTCAAAAGCGTAGCGGCAGCAAGCTTTGCGGCCTGCTGGCGATTGTGCTGGCGCTGGCCTCGATCAAAACCACGCCCGCTTATCAGCAGGTGGCCGATCTGCTGAAATCGCAGCTGGGCAAAGGCGACTCCGATTTTTACGCGCACTATAAGGTGCCCGGCACGCAGATACGCGGCGATAAACCGAATCTGGTTTATATCTATGCCGAGAGCCTGGAGCGCACCTACTTTGACGAAGCAGCCTTTCCCCATCTTGCGCCGGAACTTAACGCCGTCAAAGCGGGTTCGCTGGATTTCAGCAACACCCAGCAGCTGCCCGGCACCGAATATACGATTGCGGGAATGGTCGCCTCGCAGTGCGGTATCCCGCTGTTCGCGCCTTTCGACGGCAACGCCTCCAGCTCGCTTTCAACTTTCTATCCGCAGAATGTCTGCCTGGGCGACATTCTGAAAGCGGCGGGTTATCAAAACTACTTCTACCAGGGCGCCAGCCTGAGCTTTGCCGGTAAAGATCTGTTCCTCTCCTCGCACGGGTTCGACCATCTGTATGGATTTAACGAACTGAAAAGCGTAGTGAAAGATCCGAGCTACCGTAACGACTGGGGCTGGTATGACGATACGGTGCTGGATAGCGTTTACGATAAATATGTCGAGCTGGCGCAGCAGGGTCAGCCTTTCTCGCTGTTTGCTCTGACGGTGGATACGCACCACCCTGACGGTTTTATTTCGCGCAGCTGCCAGCGCAACAGCTATCTGTGGGAAGGCAAACAAAACAAATCTTTCGCCGCTGTCGCCTGCAGCCAACAGCATATTGCGCATCTGATAGAGCGGATCCGCACCACGCCGTGGTTTAAAAATACGATTATCGTGGTCAGCTCCGATCATCTGGCAATGAACAATACCGCCTGGAAATTCCTTAACCAGCACGACCGCAGCAATCTCTTCTTTATGCTGCGTGGCGATAACGACGACGGTAAAGTCATTGCGGTTAAGCGCAGCACGCTGGACAACGGCGCGACGGTGCTGGACGCGCTGGGCGGCGATAACTTTATCGGCCTGGGGCGCAGCAGCCTCTCGTCCTCTTCTCTTGCCGCGACTTACCTGAATATCAAAGAGAAGATCAACGAGTGGAAGCCGGACGTGATTAAACTGTGGAATTTTCCGAAGGCGATTGCCGATTATAAAACGGACACGGTGAATAACACCTTCAGCTTTGCCGGCGTGCATTTCAAACTGCCGCTGCTGCTCTCCGTTAAACCGGGCAAAATCGAGCCGAAGTTCGATGTCTATCTGGCGCCGCCGTTAAAACAGCAGCTGGCTAATTTTGCGCCGGATGAGAAGTTCGTCTGGATCGATAGCTGCTTTAAAATGGGCGATGTCTGGGATGAGAAACTGGCGCTTAACAGGCAGCTGTGCATTGCCGACGGCACGCTGAATTCACCGCCAACTATCCGCGAGATCAACCCCGGCGTGACTCAGGGCCGCGTGGGCTTCCGCCAGATTGGTGATCAAAGCGAGGAACGCTATCAGCAAACCGTGACCCGGCTGCGCATTGCCGATGAGGATTTACGCTATGCCTCCGACACGCTGCTGTTTGCCCTGCCTGGCCTACCCAAACAGGTGCAGAAGGTCACCGGCCTTTCCTATATCGAACCCTGGGGCGGACGTTGGTCGGATGCCGGACTGCTGCCTGAAGTCACCCTTACCTGGCTGGAGCCGCTGCCGGAAACCTTCGATCTGCTGCTGACGGCCCGCGCGTTTGGCGCCAACAGCCAGCGGCCTTTCGTTGTTAAAATTGGCGATAGCGAGCAGACGTTCCGCCTGAGCCATAGCGACAGTACGGTCAGCATTCGCCTGTCCAACCCGACACGGGAACGCACGCTGGTTATCAGAGCGCCGGTGCCGGAAACCACTGCCGAAGGCGCGGTAGCCGGTTTCACCGCCCGTCAGCTTGGCATCGGGCTGGTAAGTTTAAAAGTCGTGCCTGTTCAGTAAATTGTCCTCTCCCCGGCCGCCCTGGCCGGGGAAGCCCGCCGCATTTTTTCTTTTCCGTCCATGCCTTATGCGCGATTTCGCTCACAATGCCATCAAGTTTTCACGCCTGCTGCCGATTTAATGCCCCTGTAATGCTAAAGGTTTCCTCAGTGACTCTTTTTTAAACAGCAAGGAACAATCCGGATGATTTCTGTAAAAAACTTGAAAGTCGGCGTGCGCCTCGGCGCGGCGTTTGCCCTGGTAATACTGTTATTAATCGTGGTCAGCGTAACGGCTATTGTAAAAATCGGCAGCATTAACGGCGCGGTGGATCGCATTGTTAACGATCGCTATATCAAGGTGAGGCTGGCTTTTGACGCGCGCGACGGGGTTAACGATCAGATTAAATATCTGCGCGGGATGGTTATTGAGACTTCGCATCCGGAGAAAAACCAGAAGCGTTACGGCCAGCTGGACAGCGTGACGCAGCAAACCAACCAGACGATAGACAAGATTGCCAAACTGCAAACAACCGAAGTCGGCATCAAGAAAATCCAGGCAGTAAAAGAGGCGGCGCAGCAGTTTGAAGCGGCCAAAAGTGAGCTGCTTACTTTAGTGCGCGCCGGTAATCAGGATGCCGCCGCCGACTATGCGCTGATGAAAATGACGCCTGCCCAAACCGCCTATCTGGATATCGTAAAGCGTTTTGCCGACTCACAGTCCGGACAGCTGCAGGCGGAAGGCGCTAACGCCGTTGCCGATGGCGCTACCGCAATCCGCATTACGCTGATTTTCTCCACGCTGGCGGCGTTGCTGGCGGTCGTGCTGGGCTATTTCCTGACCCGCTCTATCGTTGCCCCGCTGCGCGAAGCAGTACGTATTGCTGAAAACGTGGCGGCGGGCGATCTGCGTACGCAGATCCGCGTGAATTCAACTGACGAAACCGGTCAGCTGATGCAGGCGTTGAAAACCATGAATGAAAACCTGCTGCGTATCGTGACCGAAGTTCGCTCCGGCACCGAGCTAATCGCTACCGCCTCCGGCGAAATTTCACTGGGCAATATGGATCTTTCTTCCCGTACCGAGCAGCAGGCCAGCTCGCTGGAGGAGACCGCCTCCGCAATGGAGCAGATGACCTCTACCGTGAAGCAAAACGCAGACAATGCTCGTCAGGCTAACGAGCTGGCCGCGCTGGCCTCGAAAGTAGCCGTGCAGAGCGGCTCGGCGGTGAATCAGGTCGTCAGCACCATGGAAATGATCAACACCTCGTCGAAGAAAATTGTCGACATTATCAGCGTGATTGACGGCATCGCCTTCCAGACCAATATCCTGGCGCTTAACGCCGCCGTGGAAGCCGCCCGCGCGGGCGAGCAGGGTCGCGGCTTCGCCGTTGTCGCCTCGGAAGTCCGCAACCTGGCGCAGCGTTCGGCCTCCGCCGCTAAAGAAATTGCGCAGCTGATCCAGGATTCCGTGAATAAAGTGGACGAAGGCGGCAAGCAGGTCGCCAAAGCGGGCACCACGATGGAAGAAGTGCTGGCCAGCGTGAAAAGCGTGACGGAAATCATGGGCGAAATCTCTATCGCCAGCCACGAGCAGAGCACCGGCATTGATGAGATCAATATGGCGATTACCCAGATGGATCAGGTTACGCAGCAGAACGCCTCGCTGGTGAATGAATCCGCCGCCGCCGCGCAATCGCTGCAGGAACAGGCTGAACAGCTTTCCCGCGCCATCGGCATCTTCAAAGTAAGCCACAACGCGGCCTGACGGCTAACGGCGGCCCGTAAAAAAGAGGGCCGCCGCTCTTTTTTCCTCTCCAGGAAAAAGATTAGTATAAGGGCACTTTTCCGCTCCCGATGGATATACGCACGTTGAAACCACTCCACCTGCTGGCGCTCTGCGTCCTTTTTCCGCTCGGCGCGCTGGCCGCAAGAACCTCTCCCGATCCTTTACTGGCCTCGCAGATTGTCGATCGCTACGCGCAGAATATCTTCTATAACACCAAAGCGACCGGCATGGCGATGGTGGCGATTGACGCCAACCAGCGCGTCTTTACCAGTCTTGGCTCGGTGCGTCCCGGCAGCAGCGTCAGGCCGCAGAAAACGTCCGTTATCCGTATTGCTTCGCTGACCAAGCTGATGACCAGCGAGCTGCTGGTTAAGCTCGCGGAGAAAGGCGTGGTGCGGCTTGACGATCCGCTAAGCAAATATGCGCCGCCGGGCAGCGCGGTACCGGCCTATGCAGGCCAGACGATCCGCCTGATTAATCTGGCTACGCATACCAGCGGTTTGCCCCGCGAGCAGCCCGGCGGCAAGCCGAACCGGCCTGTTTTCGTCTGGCCAACCGCCAGCCAGCGCTGGAACTGGCTGAAACATGCGCAGCTGAAAGCCGCGCCGGGCACCCGCGCCGCCTATTCCAATCTGGCTTTCGATCTGCTGGGCGATGCGCTGGCTCGCGCCGCAGGCACCTCCTATCCGGCGTTGCTACAGCGTGAAATTACGCGCCCTTTAGGCATGAAGGATACGACTTTTACCCCCTCGCCCGAGCAGTGTTCGCGTCTGATGATCGCGGAAAAAGGCGCCAGCCCCTGCACCAATACGCTGGCCGCTATCGGCAGCGGCGGCGTCTATTCGACGCCTGACGATATGGGCCGCTGGATGCAGCAATTCCTGTCTTCCGATCTGCAGGCGCGTTCGCCTCAGGCCGATCGCATTCAGACCATGATTTATCAGCGAGGCCAGCTGACCAACGTCGAGGGAATGGACGTGCCGGGCAAAGCCTCCGCGCTGGGTATGGGCTGGGTTTATATGGCGCCGCAGGGCGGCCGCCCGGGCATTATCCAGAAAACCGGCGGCGGCGGCGGCTTTATTACCTATATGGCGATGGTGCCGCGCTATAGCGTCGGCGTGTTTATCGTGGTGACGCGCTCGCCGCAGACCCGCTTCACGCCAATGAGCGATGGGGTGAACAACCTGCTGACGGAGCTTATCGGCAACACGCCGGACAGCGCGCAGCTGGCCGCCTCCATAATGGAAAGCGAGTAGCTGTCGACGGCGATGGTCTTGCTGGGTTATCGCCGCCCTGCCGCATAAGCGTATTGAAAACGTGGCGGCGGTATTCGTCTGAGCGGGGAAACCCGCTCTTTTCCACCGACATTTCCTGAGCGCCCCGGCGTTTGTTAAGCTGGGCTTTAAAGTTCATTTATCAGGAGCCAGCGTGCAGGAAAAAACAGAACCGGCAGAGAAAAAACCGCGCGAACCTCGTACACCGCGACAGCCGCGTACGCCCAGAGAAACGCTGGAACCGCGTGAACCAAGAGAGCCACGGGAACCGCGAACGCCGCGAGAACCGCGTAAACCTCGAGAACCGCGCGCACCACGGCAGTCACGCTTGCCAGAAGAACGGCACACGTCAGGAGAATCGCATACGCCAAAAGACACTCGCCTACTATGGGAGCTGTGCCCATCAGCAGAGGCTTGCACGCCAAAAGAGTCTCGTGCACTACAGGGGCTGTGCGAATCAGAAGAGCCTCGCATGCCAGAAAAGTCCTGTACACCGCGAGAACCTCGCCCATCAGAAGAACCGCACGAGCCCCGTCAGACCAAAGCTGACGCCATGCCTTGCTCTGAAAAAAGCGGATGGACCGGCGCAAAAAAGCGGATTACGTCAGGCATAAATAAAATCAGGCAGAGAATATCGTCGCGGCTGGGTTTATAAGCCATCGGCCGCCAGGATTCCTTATTCTTTATTTCGGCCGGGCTGCCGAGCGTTCAGTCCAACGATGCTATTCAACGCGAATGTAATGGCCAGCCGCAGAAACGTTATGACCAAACCCGCAGTCACCGTTAACCTGAGTCGTTAAATCCATTGGGGTAAAGAGCAGCGTGACATCACAGTTGCCCCAGTCACCTTCCTCACGTTGTTGCAGTACGCCTCTGCCGTTCTGGATGGTGGCCTTTCCTTCAAGGCTGCCGATATTCGGGCCGTAATACATCGCCATCAGCCCTGGCGAGACGCCATCAAAGTTAATTTTGTAGTGGTCCTGTTCTGCCGAGATGCTGTAGCTATTCCACATCCCTTTTCCTGCGTATTCCCAGTATTCACCAGCGGGCGAAGCAGGCTGCGGTAAGGCAGCAAGTTTCTCTTTTATTAACCCCAGATTATATTGCGATTTGGCGTCTTTCTCATCAATCAGCAGCCAGGCTTTTGCTTTACGATAGTCTCCCTGACGTATCCAGGTGAGCGCCACATTATTATAAGCTACCGCAATAGCGCTATCTGGAAGCTGGCAACTCTCACTCCAGGCTACCTGTTCTGTATAGCTGTCGCGTGCCTTTTCATACTGCTTTGCTTTATAAGCTTTATCGCCTGCTGCGGCATAGTTCTTAATTTTCATACAGTCGATTTCAGGGTGATCCGCATCGGCAAAGGCCATCATTGGGGAAACCATCAAAACTCCGGCCGTGATTGCACGTAACATAGCTCTACCTTATAAAATTAACGAACCCGCAGCTTAACAAACCCTACCGTAAAGATAAGCCCTGATAGTCATTACTCCATCCTGAAGACTCGCCGTGACCTGATCTTAATCAATACTCGTCCGGGCATTCCTCCGCATATTTCCAGCCAGTGATAATAACGTTTGTGATTTTAAAAAATTTGAAACGAGTGGAGAAGATGATGCTACAAAGAATGATTCTGAATGAGACCTCCTGGTTCGGTCCCGGCGCTATCTCGCAAATCGTCCATGAAGTCAGCCAGCGCAGCCTTAAAAAAGCGCTGCTGGTCACGGATAAAACGCTGCTTAAA
This sequence comes from Erwinia aeris, assembly GCF_041224955.1. NCBI lineage: Bacteria > Pseudomonadati > Pseudomonadota > Gammaproteobacteria > Enterobacterales > Erwiniaceae > Erwinia > Erwinia aeris. The sequence continues at coordinate 164,418 of NZ_JBGFFX010000011.1, forward strand.
GCGGGCGTAATTGAAAAGGTCACCTCGCTGCTGGATCGGCATCATCTTCCTTACGTCATTTATGACGAGGTGGTGCCGAACCCGACTATCGCCGTCGTTACCCAGGGCGTAGCGGCATTTAAAGCCGCACAGGCGGACTATCTGATCGCCATCGGCGGCGGCTCGCCGCAGGATACGGCAAAAGCTATCGGCATCATTATCAACAACCCTGAATTCGCCGATGTTCGCAGTCTGGAAGGCTTTGCCAAAACCAAAAATCCCTGCGTACCGATTATCGCCATTCCGACCACGGCAGGCACGGCGGCGGAAGTCACCATTAACTACGTGATTACGGATGAGGAAAATCGCCGTAAATTTGTCTGCATCGATCCGCACGACATTCCGGTCGTCGCTATTATCGATGCGGACATGATGGCGAGTATGCCGCCTTCACTCAAGGCCGCCACGGGGATCGATGCGCTGACCCACGCTATCGAAGGCTACACCACTAAGGGCGCCTGGGAGCTGACCGACGCGCTGCATCTGAAGGCGATTCAGATTATCAACCGTTCGCTGCGCGCTTCCGTAGCTGGCGACAAGCAGGGCGTAGAGGATATGGCGCTGGGCCAGTACGTGGCAGGCATGGGCTTTTCCAACGTCGGGCTGGGCCTGGTGCACGGTATGGCTCACCCGCTGGGCGCGTTCTACAACGTGCCGCACGGCGTCGCCAACGCCATTATCCTGCCGCACGTTATGGCGTGGAACGCCGATTTCACCGGCGAGAAGTACCGTGATATCGCCCGTGCGATGGGCGTCACCAGGGTGTGCAGCATGAGTCTGGGCGAGGCAAGAGAAGCCGCCGTGGAAGCCGTCCGACAGCTTTCTGTCGACGTCGGCATTCCTGCCCGCCTGCGCGATGTGGGCATGAAAGAAGAAGATATTCCGGCGCTGGCGCAGGCCGCCCTGGACGATGTTTGCACCGGCGGCAATCCACGAGAAGCAACGCTGGACGATATCGCCAGCCTCTACCGCAAAATCTATTGATCGCACGCTATGCAGGCCGCTGCGCCTGCATGTTGCGCAGGCAGTGAAGCCGCCTGCCGGAACGCTGCTGAATGATTGATGCCGCAATCGGCCAGGCACAAGATAGCTGATGGCGGCGTCATGGCTTGATACATGACAAAAAAGAGTAAGCAGATGCGGTGTGGCCCTTGCTGCTTTGCTAACGAACGGCTCGTTCAGGGATGGTTACAGTGAAATACGCCTCAATACCTTTTAACCAGAATCACAATGGCTGGCTGCGCGAGACGCCTGCAAGCCGTCCTGCGCTGCGCGGCGACTGCGAAGCGGACTGGGCGATCGTCGGCGCAGGCTTTGCCGGTCTGGCTTTCGCTCGTCGGCTGGCCAGTCACAATCCGAACCTGAAAATTGTGGTGGTTGATGCCGCCAGCGCGGCGGAAAGCTCTTCAGCCAGAAACTCCGGCTTTGCGATCGGCCTGCCGCATAATATTGGCAGCTCGACGGCGGAGCTGAAAAAGGCGCAGGATTATCGATCCTTATTACAGGCCGGGATCGACGAATTAAAAACGATCGTGACGGATCGAGGGATCGATTGCGAATGGGAGAAGGCCGGGAAGTATCACTGCCAGGCCGATGCACGCAGCGAAAGCGTGTTGCAGGAGTATCGCGATAACCTTGAGCTGATGGACGAGGCTTATGAGGTGCTTGACCGCGAGACGCTGTCGCAAAAGCTGGGCACGCATTTTTATCACAAGGGCATCTATACGCCGGGCGCGGTGCTGCTCAACCCGGCAAGCCTGGCGATCGGGCTGGCCGCAACGCTGCCGGAAAACGTCACTCTTTATGATATGACGCCGGTGATGGCCATTCACTACGGCAAAATAAATCGCCTTGTCACGCCTTTCGGCACGCTTTGTGCGCCGAAAGTGATGCTGGCAACCGCTGCCCTTTCCCGCGAACTGGCGCCGGGCATCAGCAAGCAGGCGGCCATGGCGACTTTCGCCAGCCTGACCGCGCCGCTAACCGATGAACAGCGCCAGCGGCTGCCGATCATGAAGAGCTGGGGCCTGACGCCGGTTAACGCCATCGCGGGCGCCACGCTGCGCTACACCGCCGATCGCCGCATTTTAATTCGTCAACACGTGGTGCCGGCCCTACACGGCCGCGTAACTGCTACGCAAACTTATGCCGCCACGCGGCTGCACAGAGCCACTTTCGACAAGATTTTCCCCCAGTTCAGGGACGTCAGCCTGACCCACAGCTGGTCGGGAACCATCAGCGTAACCCGCAACGGCGCACCGGTCTGGGGTGCACTGAGCGGCGCTGTTTACACCGCCAGCGGCTGCAACGGGGCGGGGATCTCTAAGCAGACTATCGCGGGATCGCTGCTGGCGGATTATGCGCTAGGCTATGATAATCCGCTGACGGCCACGATGCTGGCGCTGGGCGAAGCAAATTACCTGCCGCCCTCCCCGCTGCTGGATGCGGCCATTGCTGGCTCGCTGCTGAAAGAGCGCTGGCTGGGGAGAAAGGAAGCGTAAGGCGGGCACCGCCGCGAATCGCTTTATTTACTCAGCCATTAGCGGCGGCGTAAGGTTTTAGGTAGTAATGCCTTTGAATAGCAAGCCGGACAGCTCTGACTGTAGCTACAGGCAATTTTGCAGCGTAAATATCAGACAGACATATACGCTGCAGACTAAAAAAATTAAAACCGGGCTTTATTATTCCGTTGGCCTCTCCGCTCAGCCAAATCTCGTCATCTCTGCCAGCACACTGTAATTATCTTCTACCGGCAGCAGCTTTTGCTATTTATCAAACATCGGCCAGGGTCAGGAAGCGCCAAAAAGGAGACGATCGCCGATCTGAATATCGCCGCACGACCAAAGCAGGCTCAGGCAGCGCGGCGGCATTCCATCTGTATAAAAAATATTTGTCAGCTGTGAAGCCGTGCACTATTAAAGCGTATTGCTTACGTTACATTACCCTGATATCGACTTGCATAAGGTATTTAGCATGGAAGCTGAATATAAGATCGCGGATTTTCTGGATACGCACAGGCTGCAAAAGCTACAGGACAACTTCAGCCAGACAATGAGAATTGCGCTGGTAGTGGTGGACGCCGCTGGTCTCCCCGTCACCAGGCCAAGCGGCTTTTCTGACTTTTGCGCCCGCTACCGCCAAAACCCGGACCAGGCGGAACGCTGCCACGCCTGCGACAATGCCGGCGGTCGGGCGGCCATGCAGGCGCGGAAACCGGTCATCTACCGCTGCTGCTGCGGCATGGTTGAGTTTGCCGTACCTGTGGTTATTAACGAGCATTATCTGGGCGCTTTTATTGCGGGTCAGGCCAGAGTTGAAGCGGAAAAGGCAAAAACGATCCCCTGCATTCTGCCCAATCGCCCGCGTCGAAAAATCACCCCCTCTCTGAAGCGCTTTCATCAGGCAATACCGATTACCCCCTATCGCCGCTTTGAGCTACTGGCTGAAACCCTGCTGCATATGGCTTCCTGCCTGGTGGAACAGGCCTGGGCCACCACCATACAGCGCGAACTGCATAAAAAAGAACGGCAGCTGACCCGTGAATTGCGCAGGCGAGTGGAAACGGAAAAACTGCTGCACGAGGCGGAATTTAAAGCGCTGAGCTACCAGCTTAATCCGCATTTTTTATTTAACGTGCTGAATACCATTGGCCGACTGGCCTTTCTGGAAGAAGCGCCGCGGACGGAAGCCATGGTGCATGATTTCTCCGATATGATGCGCTATCTGCTACGCAAAAATAATCATGCCGTTATCACGCTTGAACAAGATATCCACTACGTCAACAGCTATATGGCAGTGCAGAAAGTCAGAATGCCGGACCGTTTCACTTATCTTTGCGCTATTCCGGAAAAATATTATGGCGTCGCCTGCCCTTTTTTAACGCTGCAACCGCTGGCGGAAAATTTCTTTAATTACGTTGTTGAACCGCGGGAAATACCTGCCGTACTCCATATTCGCGCAACCGACGATGGTCGCGATCTTATTATTGAGGTCAGCGATAACGGCGATGGCATCGCACAACAGACGATAACGCAAATTTTAAGCGGGCCGCAGGACAATAAGCAGGGAATAGGCATAAGGAATATTATGCAGCGCCTGCAGCTGCTGTTTGGCGACGCTTACGGGCTGGAGATCTTTAGCGCCCACCGTCCCATGATGGGCACCACCATCAAACTTCGTTTTCCTCTTCAGCCTCAGTCGTAAAACAGGAGCCGGTTATGTCCACCGTGGTGATAGTTGAAGATGAACCGATGGAAGCGGAAAGCCTGCGCCGCATTGTAGCGGCCAGTCAGCAAGGCGTGCTGATTTATGACGCTCCGACCGGTAGAAAAGCCATGCAGCTGATTGATGAACTGCCGCATATCGACCTGATTTTTGTCGACCTGACCATTCCCCGCCCCGACGGCAGGCAGGTTATTCAGTATCTGCGCACCAAAAGCAGCGCTACCCGTGTTATCGTCACCAGCGCCAGCGACGACTTTGATCTTCTCCGCAGTATGCTGCCTTTGCAGATTGAAGATTATCTGCTGAAACCGATAAAAAAGCAGGCCATCATTGATAAGGTTAACGGTAGCCTGAACGCTGATGCGCACGGAACCGCCCATGGCGAAGCGCTGAAGCGGCGGCTTCAGACGCTTATTGCCCGGTGTGACTATCCGCAATGGCATGACCTGCTGTTGGACGTACACAGACGCGCCTTTTTTGGGGACAACCAGGCAAGCCGCGAGCTGGTTCTGCTGCTGGAACTGATATGTCGGCAGGCGTCATTAAGGCCGCCGATGCGGGAAAAGATCGGCATGCTGGCGCTACAGGTCGGGCAGGACGGTGTGAGCAAGGCGCGCTACCGGCGTCTGGTTCTGCTGCTGTTGCAGGCAAGCCGGGAAATATTTGATGCAGCCCTGAAAACAAGCACGCAGTCCTTTGTCGCCCGGGCAAAATTTCATATTGAACGAGGCATAACGGAAAACGTTACGCTGGATGGTATTGCCGCCAAATCTTTTATCAGCGCCTGCTACCTGAGCCGAAAATTTAAAAAAGAGACGGGCACAGGTTTTTCCGCTTACGTTACCCATCGCAAAATGCAGTTTGCCTGCGCCCTGTTACAGTTCAGCGATCTGAATATTCATACTGTTGCACTGGAGCTTGGCTGGCAGGATGCCAACTATTTCTGCCGCATTTTTAAAAAGGAAACGGGCATGGCGCCGTCAGACTACTGTCGTCAGATGACGGCGACCGGAAACAATAAAGACCAGACAAAAAAGTCTCTGTAACGGGCAAAATAGTTTCCCTGGCTCCGTCAGGGAGGCCGGTAAAATAGCGGGATAACATTAAGGAGAACGCTATGCCCGGAAAAAGCCTTGGGCTGATTGAAACCGTGGGGCTGGCCGCCGCGGTGGAAGCCGCCGATGCGGCCCTGAAATCGGCCAACGTGACGCTGGCAGGCTGCGAGCAGACCAAAGGAAACGGTCTGATACTGGTGAAATTAATGGGAGAGGTGTCGGCGGTGAATGCTGCCGTCGAAGCAGGCGCGGTGGCAGCCAGCCGCATGGGCAAGCTTTACGCCCGTCGGGTCATAGCCAGAGCGGCAGAGGGCATTGAGGCGATGACGCAAATTACCTGTAAATCGGTAGCCCCAACGCGGCCTGCTTTGCCTGCCGACACAGGCGCGAAGACTGCTTTGCATGACGACGTAACGGCGAAAGCTGTTGTGCCTGACGTCACCTTAACGCAGCTGGTTTCGCCTGGTGATGCACCAGTACAACCCAGGTCCGAAGCAGAGACAGATCCGGTCAATAACGGAGCGGATATCAACGCCAACGAGCCGTCTTCCGATGCGATATCCCCTGTTCAGGATGCTGTAACTAAAGGTAATAAGTCGGCACGTCGTTCCGGCCAACGCAAAAAATAGGCGGTGGTGGCGCCGCGCTTTTCCTTATCACCAGCCTACCGTGCGTCTTTCCTTTACCGCAGCCGATCTCGTATCTTTACCACCAGCCAAACCGTATACCTTTCCTTTACCGCGGTCGCTCCCGTGTCTTTATCACCAGCCAAACCGTATACCTTTCCTTTACCGCAGTCGATCCCGTCTCTTTATCACCAGCTTTCCTTTACCCCAATTGACCCTGTGTTTTACCTCCGGCCAACCGTGTCATCTCCTTTACCCCGATTGCCCCTCTGCTTTGATCACCAGGCGACCACGTGCCCTGGCCGTCGGCCAACGCTGTCCGTTTGTTGCGATCGCCCAATCACCATCGCTAGCCGCCGGTATGGCAGGTAAACCCCAGCCCTTCTACCACCGCTTTCAGCGGCTCGATATTGACCTTAGCAGCGCTTTCCCGCAGCGGATAGTCGCGGCCCAGCAGAGCATATTTGTTTTCACCAAAATTATGGTAAGGCAGCAGATGGATCTCGGTGACGTTCATCATCAGCCGGGCGAATTCCGCAATGCGCCGGATCTCTTCCGGGCTGTCGTTAACGCCCGGGATCACCGGCACGCGCACCACCGTTTTGGTGATAAAAGAGATGCGCAGCAGATTTTCCAGAATACGTCGGTTATCCACGCCGGTATTTTCCCGGTGCACCGTCGGATGAATAGCTTTGATATCGGTCAGCGCCAGATCGACCCACGGAAATACCTCATCAATCACCTCTTTACTGGTAAAACCGGTGGTTTCTATTGCGGTATGCCAGCCCTTCGCCTTGCAGGCTTTCAGCAATTCGCGAGCGAACTCAGGCTGCGCCAGCGGCTCGCCGCCCGAGAGCGTGATACCGCCGCCGGATCGCCGGAACAAATTTTCCTCTTTCTGTAGCTCGCGCATTACCTGGCCGACCGTCATGCGCTTGCCTTTCATCTCCAGCGCGCCGGTCGGACAAACCTGCGTACAGTCGCCGCACTGCGTGCAGCGCGTGCGATCCACAAAGAAAGGATTGTCCGGCGACAGCGCCTGCGTGGGACACACGCTCAGGCACTTCCCGCAGCGGATGCAGTCACGGTTTTTAAAAAGCAGCTCTGGCCCGGGGCGCTGCGACTCCGGGTTGCAGCACCATTTACAGGCTAGCGGGCAGCCTTTAAAAAACGGGATAGTGCGAATGCCCGGCCCGTCATGCAGCGAATAGCGCTGAATATTAAACAGCACGCCTTCCGTTTCGTAGTCGACTTTCATCCTGTGTCCTGCTGGCTGGCAACCGCGCCGGCCGCATCAAAAGTGCTGTTCGGTACGGCTGATAATGTCGTCCTGAACCTCTTTGGCCAGCACCACAAACTGCGCGCTGTAGCCTGCCACGCGCACCACCAGATCCTGATGCTGCTGCGGATCTTTTTGCGCACGCAGCAGCGTGTCGCGATCCACCACGTTGAACTGCACGTGCATCCCTTTTTTATCAAAATAGTTGCGTACCAGGCTGCCGAAGTTGCGCAGCCCTTTCTCCCCCGCCAGCGCGGAAGGCAAAAACTTCTGATTGTAGAGGGTGCCGTTAGAGGCGATAAAGTGATCCAGCTTGGCTACCGAGCTGGCGGCGGCGGTCGGCCCTGAGCCGTCTTTGCCCTGCCGTGGCGACACGCCGTCTGCCAGCGGCGCTTTTGCCAGGCGACCGTCGGGCAGCGCGCCCACGTCCTTGCCAAACAGCACGTTGGCCGAGACGGGATAGATACCGGCCTGAAACTGACCACCGCGCGGATTGCGGTATTTTTCCACTTCGCGACAGTAGATCAGCGCGCAGCGCCGGGCCACCAGGTCTACCTCGTCAATGTCATTGCCGAAGCAGGGCGTATTTTCCAGAATGCGGCGGATCTCAGCGAAACGCTGGCTGCCTTGCGGGGCCGCCGTGGAGGAGAGCCGACGATAAACTTCTTCTTTGATCGCCGCCGCGTCCAGCGATCCGTCCCGATCGATAATTTGCTGTACCATGGCGCAGAGGTCGTTTTCGCTCAGCGACGCCTGAGGCGAGCTGTCGGCTGCGTGACCAAAATTGCTTTCCAGCGCGCTTTTCAGTTCAGCAAGCGTCAGCTTGCCCTCTTCAAACACCTGCTTCTGGATGGCGTAAACGGAGTCGCCGGTATCGGCCACGCCAAACGCCTGCGGGCCGGTAAAGTTATAGATAGCGCCGCCTTCCTGCAAGGATTTGCCCCGCCCGATACAGTCATCCACCAGCGCAGAGAGAAACGGCAGCGGGCAACGTTCGCCGTGCGCAAGGTCGACGCTGTTGCAGGCCTCTACCAGCTGATGGACGAAATGCGTCATCTGCTGCTGAAAAGCCTGGTAAAAGTCGTCCATGCCGCGCCAGCTGGTCATCTCGCCGGTTATCGGCCCCAGCTGCTTGCCGCCTGCCCGTCCGTTGTTCAGCGTGATTTCCAGCACCTTAGCCACGTTAAAGAAGGCCGCGTCGTGCCAGCCTTCGGTACGGTGCGGCGCCTGCGGCTCCACGCAGCCGATAATGCAGTAATCTCTGGCATCCTGCAGCGAAACGCCGCGATTTTGCAGCGCCGGGATAATCACCTCGTCGTTATAAATGGCCGGAACGCCCAGCCCCAGACGCACCACCTCGCAGGCGCGGAATAAAAACTCGTCGGGCGTACCCTGCCAGACGCGAATGGAGAAAGAAGGCTGCGGCAGGCGAACGTGCGCGGTTGCCTCCATGCACATATAGCTCAGCGGATTCGTAGCGTCGCGCCCCTCTTCCGTCTGGCCGCCAACGCAAAGATTCTGGAACACAGCATAACCGGCGAAAGCCTGCGCGGAGACTTCGTCGCGGGTTTTATTGATGTCGTTAAGCTTGATCCAGCAGCAGTCCACCAGCTCCTGAGCAAACTCCGGCGTAATGCTGCTGTCCGCCGCCAGATAAGGATACATATACTGATCGAAGCGGCCTGGCGAAATCGAGTGGCCGCTGGATTCAATCTGCAACATGCTCTGAATAAACCAGAAGGTCTGACAGGCCTGCCAGAAAGTGGTCGCGCCCTGCTCCGGCACCTGTCGGCAATTTTGCGCAATCTGCTCCAGCTCGCGTTTGCGCTGTGGATTGTTTTCCGCCTGCGCCAGCCGCGCCGCTTCCTGCGCATAGCGATGGGCAAAAGCGATAGCGGCCTGATAGCTGATAATCACCGCCTGATAAAACTGCTCTTTTTTCAGGTAGTCGGGGCGGCTGCGATCCAGCTTCGCCAGCGCCTCGTTTACCTCTGCGATAATGCCGCGAAAACCGATCTTCAACACCTTGCCGTAATCCACGCTGACGTGCCCCACGCCGCCATAAAAGTAGTTGCCGACGGTAAAGACGCCGCCCGCCATGCTCTCTTTGGTGGCGTCAGACATATAGGACGCGGCCAGCGAGCTGGTGGTTTTGCCCGGCCAGTATTTAAAGGCTTCGCTCAGCGCCTGCGCAGTTTCCTTTTCGATAATAAAGGGATCGGCCAGACGGTGCTCCATCGTTTCGAACTCTTTTTCCACCCATTCAAAGGAAAATTCCGGGCAGATTTCGGTAGAGCGCGGATGGATGGTGACTGCGCCGACAATCAGCTCATCCGCGCGGATGGTGATCGGCAGCTCGTGAAAGATTTTTTCAATAACTCTGGCGCGCCGCATGATGGCGGGCAGATGCTCATACTGCTGATAAGCCAGCGTCGCCAGCGTGGCGCGCTCCGATTCCACGTACGGCTTCACCTGCAGGAGCGTGTTTTTAAGCCTGAGGATACGATCGGTCGGACTGGAAAAGCCTTTTTCCAACATAGTGATAACTCCCGAAAAAGCGTTTTGTTTATGGCCCTGGGGCTTAAGCGCCGAGGTGCTGTTCAATCAGCCGCATCGCCTCCGCCACCGCCGCCACCTCGCCGAAGATCGCCAGCGAAGTGATATGCTGCGGGCAGCTGCCGAAAATCTCCGAAACCATGACGTCGGCGCCTTTACTGGCCAGGTCGGCACAGAAATAGAGATCGGGCACCGGCAGCATTAACAGCGCGACGGCGTCCACACGCAGCAGATCCAGCCGCGTTCTGAATTCCGACGGCATCCGGCGCCTGAGCATCGCCAGCGTTTCCGGCGTGGGGGCGTTGATAATGCGCGTTTTCATCAGCGGATATTCAGCGCCTCGACCATGACGCAGCGGCGCCTTCTGGCGAAGGTGCGCGCCGAGGTCAGCCCTTCGCCCGTTGGCCCGGCGATAGTAAAGGTGGTGTGGCCTTCGCCGCCGACGCCCAGCCCGGCGTAAGACGGCCCGTTTTTCACAAAGATGGTGGTTTGGATCTGCCGCGCCATGCGGGTCAGCTTCTCTACGTTGGTAGAGTGCATCACCGCCGTATGACGGTTGCCCTGCTCCACGCAAACGGCCAGCTCGATGGCTTCGTCAACGTTATCCACGCGCACCAGCGGCAGCACCGGCATCATTAATTCATGCACGACAAAAGGATGCGTCGCTTCGGTTTCAATCAGGATGACTCTGGTTTCCGCCGGCGCATCAATGCCTAGCTGTTGCAGGATATAGCGCGCGTCTTTGCCGACAAACGCCGTATTCGGGCCGCTGCCTTTGTCGTTCAGCACCAGCGTTTGCAGCTGCTGAATAAGCTTTTTGTCGCTCAGCAGGTAAGCGCCGCTTTTCTTCATGCAGTGGATCAGATAATCCGCCGCCTGGCTGACTACAATCACCTCTTTTTCCGCCGTGCACGGCAGGTTGTTGTCAAAGCTACAGCCGTTGATGATATCGCGGGCGGCCTGTTCGATATCGGCCGTTTCATCCACGACGGCAGGCGGATTGCCCGCGCCTGCGCCAACGGCTTTTTTACCGGAGGACATCACCGTTTTCACAATGGCCGGGCCGCCGGTCGCCACCAGCATAGCGATGCGCGGATCCTTAATCAGCGCGTTGGTATTTTCTACAGAGGGCTGCGCAACCGTCACTACCAGATTATCCGGCGCGCCCAGCGCGGCGAGTTTGTTATTGATAAGCGCCACCGTATACAGCGACACTTTGCGGGAGCGAGGATGCGGACTGAAGACCACCGCATTGCCGGCGGCCAGCATACTGATGCTGTTATTGATTAGCGTCTCGGTCGGATTGGTAGTCGGCGTGATAGCACCGATAACGCCATAGGCCGAATATTCCGTCAGTGTCAGGCCGCCATCGCCGCTTTGCGCGCAGGTCGGCAGGTCTTCCGGGCCGGGCGTTTTCAGCGCGGCAAGGCGGTTTTTAATCACCTTATCCGCCACGTTGCCCATGCCGGTTTCTTCAACCGCCATGCGGGAGAGCGTTTGCAGCACCTCCTCCTGTAAAAACGCCTCGCGGATGCCATTGATAAAGGTCGTGCGATCCTGCATAGAGCAATGGCGATACTGCACCTGGGCCAGCACGGCCGCGCCGATCGCCTCGTCCATCGTGGCGAAAACGCCTGCTTCCTCCGTCTCCGTGACGGCGGATCTTTTCACGTCTTCCGGGTTTGCGCTGCTCTGCGCCAGCGCCCGGGCGACCATGGCCGCCAGCGCCGGATTTTCGGCATCGGCAGCGGGCGTGGTGCGGGTAAATTTGCTCAGGACGTTTTCCACCGCCTGAGCGATCTCGCTGTCATTCATGCTTCCCTTCCTTACCGCGCGATCAGATATAGGGTGTGGTAGTTGAGTGGATGGGCGCCGGATCGAGCGTGGCCAACAGCTGTAATCCCACTTCGCGCGCGGCCGTGACCGCCTGGCGCACCGCGCCGGAATCGCCAGCGAAAGTAAAGATCGCCTCGTTGCTGAAGCTGGTGCCTTTGGCCGGGCTGGCGTAGCCAACAGGTTCAATAACCGCCGCCTTGGCCGCCACGTCGGCGATAACGATGCCTATCGCCGCTGGCGAAGCGCAGGTCATGCCGAACGCTTTGCCAACCGGCGCGCCGAAGGCTTTATTCAGCGCGTGGCTGGCGCGGGCGGTGTACTGAAATTCCAGATGCCCGGCCGGCGAGCCGTAAACGTCGCCCATCGTCCGTTCGATTTCACCCAGCGTGACCTCCACCGCCCGACGCACATCCGAGACGTCTGCCGCGCCGAACAGGATCAGGCAGCCGTGTCCGCCGCCGCCTTCCGTATCGCGCGCCAGCTCAATGGCGACGATCTCGCTGTTGGTGGCCTTAACGGCTTCATCCGCAGCGAAAATATGCGGGCCCGCGCCGGTTCTGGCGCCGATAATGCCCAGCGAGCGGAACCGGCCGTCGATAGCCATCACCTCATGAAGCTGGCTATCGACATTGGCGATCACCAGGCCAATGGTATGGCCGAGCGCGGTACCGACAAACTCGGTCAGGCCGCAGCCGCTACGCTTCTCTGGCTGGCCGATAGCCCTGGAAATAATCTGTTCGACAAGATTGTCCTGCATGGCTTGTCCTCAGGCCGTTACTCCGTGGCCGTTTTTAATATTTTTTCTACTTCAACATGCGGGCGGGGGATCACGTGAACCGAGACCAGCTCGCCGACCTTGGCCGCCGCCACGGAACCGGCATCGGTTGCCGCTTTTACCGCGCCCACGTCGCCGCGTACCATCACCGTGACCAGCCCGGAACCGATTTTCTCGTAGCCGACCAGCGTCACATTGGCCGATTTCACCATGGTATCTGCCGCTTCAATGGCGGAAACCAGCCCCTTTGTTTCAACCATGCCCAGCGCTTCCTGCTGCATAATGACCTCGTTTGTTTGACTGATAAAAAGACGCGCCTCTGGGGCCACGCCCGATTGCGATGTTAAGACGGACGCGAAAAAATATTTTGTCCGCCAGTAAGATTATTTTGCGCGTTATCGTTCGGGCGCGGTGGCAAGCCTGGCCGCATCCTGCGCAATCATTTTTTCTTCATTGGTGGGAATGACCATCACGGTCGGCGAATCGTCGGCGGAAATCGTGCCCGCGGCGCCGCCCGTTATCGCCTGATTCCTGTTGCGATCCAGGCGGAAGCCGAAGATCTCCAGCCTGGCCAGAGTCAGCTCGCGCACCAGCGCCGAGTTTTCGCCAATGCCGCCGGTATAGATCAGAGCGTCCAGCCGGTGCAGCGCGGCAAACTGGCCGCCCAGATGCCGCGCCAGCCGGTGCACCATAACGTCAATCGCCAGCGTCGCCCGCGCATCGCCTTTGGCGCGTGCTTCCTGCAAGGTGCGACAGTCGCTGGACAGCCCGGAAAGCCCCAGCAGGCCTGAACGGTTATTCGCCATCTCGCTCAGCGCCTCGACAGATTGCCCGCTGCATGTCGCCAGGTAAGCCATCGCGCCAAAATCGACGTCGCCGCAGCGTGTGCCCATCACCAGCCCTTCCAGCGGCGTCATGCCCATTGTGGTATCCACGCTTTGCCCGTTGCGTACCGCGCAAAGCGAAGATCCGTTGCCCAGATGGGCAATCACCAGGCCGTGATCCTGCGGATCGAGATCCAGCAGCCTGACCGCTTCGGCGGCGACAAAGCGGTGCGACGTGCCGTGAAAACCGTAGCGTCGGATTTTGTAGCGTTCGCGGTATTCCAGCGGAATGGCATAGGTAAAGGCTTCCGGCGGCAGCGTCTGGTGAAAAGCCGTGTCAAACACCGCCACCTGCGGCAGCGCGGGCAGCAAAGCCAGCGCGGTATCGATGCCGATAAGGTTGGCGGGATTGTGCAGAGGCGCCAGCGGCGCCAGCTGGCGGATCTGGTCGATAACCGCTGGCGTCAGCAGAACCGAGCGTTGAAACTCGCTGCCGCCGTGCGCGACGCGATGCCCGATGGCGCACAGCGAGGAGAGCAGCGCTTTCTCTGCCAGCACGGCAAACAGCGTTTGCAGCGCGCAATGGTGCGTTGGCTGCGCCAGAAGCTGGGTGGTTTTTCCCGCCTCATCCTTAAAGGTGATAGCGGCGTTATCCAACCCCAGCCTTTCCGCCAGCCCGGAAAGCAGCGGCGTTTCGCCCTCCAGCGGCAGCACAGAAAATTTCAACGAAGAAGAGCCGCAGTTGATAACCAAAACTGTTGTTGTAGACATAATGACCTCTGAAATCCGTTTTAGGGTCGGGAAGGCGTGAGTAAAAAGTGCGCCTGACTGAAGCGGGCAAGCGACTCGCGGGCGATGGCGATATCCTGCGCGACGCTGCCGCCGCTGATGCCTATTCCGCCCAGCAGCCGCGTCTGCGACCAGCAGGGTAAACCGCCGCCAAGACAGCAGATCCCCTGCTGCGGTAAGCCCTCCAGGCTCGCGCCCGGCCGTACCTGCTGCGCCAGCTCATGCGTCGCCATTCTCAGCGCCACGGCGGTCCAGGCCTTTTCCGTCGCCAGGCGGTGGCTGACCAGCAGCGCATCATCCATGCTGAAAAACCAGCGCTGCTGTCCGGCCGTATCTACCAGGCTGAACACGATTGGCACTTCATATTCCTGCGCAACCTCATAAGCAATCGCCGCCAGCGCCGCTGCCGCAGAGAGGCTCAGCGAGTGATGCCGCGACGGATGCGAATTAATGGCCTGCTGGATCAGGCTGTCCAGACTCTCCCTTACCGACATAAGTGCGCTTCCTTTTGCTATCCATTGAGATCCAGCGCATCGACAATGCCAACCACTGCCGCATCGATCACCGAATGCTCGCCGTTACCCATGCGCGCCGAGCTTCCCGAGCTGACGATGACCGTTTCCCCGTTGCCGGCGCCCACGCAGTCAACCGCGACCTGGGCGCTGCCCGTGGGCTGATGATGCTCGTTCAGGCGGGCCACGATCAGCAGCTTGGCGCCGTTCAGCGAGGGATGCTTGCTGGTCGATACCAGCGCGCCCGTGACTTTAGCCAGATACATAATCAGTCCTTGTATAAAATGATGTGCCGCCGCCGTATCTCGTCCTGAGCGGCTGGCGTGATCAGCGCGTTTCGGCCTGGCCGCAGCGCCGTGCCTGCGGGCTGCTGACGGATATCCGCCAGTGAAATAAGTTGCTTACCCTTGCTCTGTGTTGTTACACCGGGAAAAACGATCCCCCAGCTTTTCAGCGTGGCGATATAGCGATGCAGCTGCTCCCGCATCGCCTCCGGCAACGCCGCGTGGGTAAACTCGTCGCCCAGCGTGACGATGATTTTCCGGCCGTGGCACAGCGCATGAAAAGCCCAGGCGCTGGCAACGTTGTCGCTAAGGCATAACGCGATTTTTGCCAGGCTGTTGCCTGAGATCGCCGGGAGAAACAGCTCGCTGTACTCTTCTTCCGCCTGCGGCATTCGCGTGTCGTAAAGCAGTTCAGGCGCGAACCCTTCCCGCCAGCATTGAAATGCCCCGTAAACGGCAGACAGGCTGGCGCTGTGGGAAAGCGTGACCCGCAGGCCGTATCCGGCCTGGCTCAGCGCCTCCAGCGCAGCCAGCGTTTCCGGCAGGACGCGCGGATCCATTCCCGTAATCACCACTCTGACCATGCCCTGCCTTTGCCGCACCAACAGACGACTGATAATGCTATCGAGCCGGTTGGAAAGATCCGGCTGCACGATCACGCCACCTTCGGCCCGTTGCTTTTGATCTGCACCCGATCGCCATTACGCAGCCCAAGCGCGTTGGCCTCTTCCTGATCCAGGTGGATCTCCGCCAGCGCTTCTGCACTGACACGCACCTTCACATGGCGCAATACGCCCGCACGCGGCCCCTGGGTTTCCACCGCTATTTCCGCGCCGTCCGTCAGGCCGTGCCGCGCCGCTTCCTCAGGCGAAATATGGAGATGCCGCCATGCGACGATAACGCCCTCCGGTATCGCCACTTCGCCATGCGGCCCTACCAGCGTGATGCCAGGGGATCCCTGCAGCTCGCCGGACATTCTTACCGGCGCGCCGATGCCAAGGACAAAGCCGTCCGCCACTGAAATCTCAACCTGCGTGACGTTACGCAGCGGCCCCAGCACCCGCACGCGCTGTAGCTCGCCTTTCGGCCCGCGCAGCGTGACGGTTTCCTGTGCGGCGAACTGACCGGGCTGCTTTAACGCTTTCATCCGGGTCAGCGACGAACCGTAGCCGAACAGCATGTCCATCTCTTTACGGCTCAGGTGCACGTGCCGGTTGGAGACGCCGACGGCAATAGTCAGCGGCTGGTTTTTTCTTCCTGCCGCCAGCTCCTGTAAAATCTGCTGCGTGATGCTTCTGGCCTGCCGTTGCGTATCCGTCTTCATCCTCTCTTCCTTGCTGTTTACTCGCCCGCCAGGCGCGACAGCAGGCGATCGATATCCTGCTCGCTGGCACGGCGTGGATTGGTTGCTGTACAGCCATCGGCCAGCGCCGCCTGGATCAGTTCGCCGCGCAAGGTGGCAAACCGGGCCAGATCTGCGCCCATCTCTTTTAGCGTTGCCGGAATGGCGAACTGCTGGTTAAGCGTGCGAACGGCCTGCGCCAGGCTGTCGGCAGCCATCAACCGCGCGC
Organism: Erwinia aeris; assembly: GCF_041224955.1. Classification (NCBI taxonomy): domain Bacteria; kingdom Pseudomonadati; phylum Pseudomonadota; class Gammaproteobacteria; order Enterobacterales; family Erwiniaceae; genus Erwinia; species Erwinia aeris. The sequence goes on from NZ_JBGFFX010000011.1 coordinate 180,788, forward strand.
ACTGCTGGTAGCGAGCCTGCGCACCTTGCATTTCGCTATTAAATTCAATCACTAATGGCAGCAGCATGGCGTTGATCCTGCCATGCGCAAGATGCAGCCTGCCGCCGACGGCATGGGCCATGCCGTGAACCAGCCCCAGCCCCGCCGAGTTGAACGCCATGCCCGCCATGCAGGAAGCGTGATGCATATGCGCCCGCGCGCTGAGGTCGTGCGGTTCACGGTAAGCCTGGGGTAAATAGCGGGCGGTCAGCGCAATGGCTTTTTCCGCCAGCGCATCGCTGAAGTCGTTTGCTTCTGTGGAGACCAGCGCTTCAACCGCGTGGGTCAGCACGTCCATACCGGTATCCGCCGTGACGCTCGCGGGGACGCTGACCACCAGCCGGGCGTCAAGAAGGGTGAAATCCGGCAGCAGCGCAGCAGACACCAGCGGATATTTGCTGCCGCTGTGTGGGTCGGAAAAAACGGCGTAGGTTGTCGCCTCTGACCCGGAGCCGCTGGTCGTGGGAACGGCAATCAGCCTGATGTGATAAAGAGGATCGTACTCTTCAAGGGTGGCCTTAATGCCTTTGGCCGCATCCAACGCGGAACCGCCGCCAAGCGCGATAATCGTATCCGGCCTGAAGGCTTTACATTTTTCCGCGCCTGCCTGTAGCAGCGCGGTAGTGGGCTCGGCTTTGACCTCGCTATAGATGATGATCGAAGCCTGGGGCATCAAGGCGATCAGCTGATTTACTTTGCCGGATGAGAGCATAAATTCGTCGGTGACGATGGCGACTTTTTTCAGCCCAAGCTGACTCAGCGCTGCCAGCGCATTTTCACCATGGTAAATATTCGGGACAGAGAAAATCTTCGCCACGCCCTTATCCTTAACAAAACGTCCGCCATTTAAGGGCGACAGATTAGCAACGACGGCGGCTGAGCGGCTCTGGATTAGTTTGTCCGGATACGGGAAATTTTTGCGGAGAAGCGGAAGGAATTAAAAATAATCTTTACCTTTCCGGCTGCAAAGAAAACCCGGCTTCAGGCCGGGTATGCACGATATTGACATTTTTTTAGTGAGTTCGCTTTCAGGGCTTCACGTCCGTTACCAGCGTGGGCAGATCCCAGGTGCCGCCCGCATGAATATAACGACACATGCCGGTCATGGCGTCGCGGCTTTTGCGGAAAGCCTGGCCATCCCACACCCAGCTTTTCAGGCTCATGCAGTCTGCGATACCCCGGCCTTTCTGCACATCGGTAATCACGCCTTTTTCATAATCCGAGCCGGAAATGGTCACCAGCACCGGCTTACCTTTTAGTTGGTTATCGATAACCCAGTAGCCATACCCTTCGTTATAAGCCGCGCGCCAGCAGAGCGCCGAAAGCAAAGCGTGGCCGTCATCCAGTGGCGTAAGGGTCAGCCCGTCATTTTCCGGAATAGCATTTTCTGCCGGTGAAACCAGGCTGTCGCACATGTCATCGTCATTTTGATTGACCGTTGCAAGCAGTCGGGTTTTCAGCGCGGCGATTTCTGACGCGGTCAGCGAACGAGGTTCGCCGCTGCGGGTTTTTGCTGCCTGAATAACCGGCGCCGGCACCGCCTGAGCTACGCCACTTTCCGGCTTATCGCCCTTTTTGATGAGCGCGCCAGGCGTGCCGATGCGGCCCTGCACGTCGTCAGCTTTCAGCAGCACGGCATAAGCGCCCTCGCCGGAAAGCAGAAAAGGCGTCGCGCCGCCTTTAAATTCCACTTTACCGCTGCCTTTGACGGCGTTGAGTAACGCTGACGTCTGGCCAGCCGACAGCCGCCAGTTGTCGTCAGCCGCCACGAGATCGCCCGCGGATTTCCCGTCGATCCACAGCGTCAGCTTTTGTACCGGCGCGCTGTCTTCTGCGCTGTCGGCCAGCGTCACTTCGCCCGTCGGCACCGTTCCGGGGCCGGCGGTACGGGTAAGCAAGACGGAACCGGACGGATCGTCTTCTTTGGCATAGCCCGCAACGCGGCAGGTCAGCGTGTTGTCGCAGGCTACTTCCCAGTCTTTGTGTTCAAAGGTTACGCCGCTATGACTGGCCAGTGCCGACAGGGAGAGCGTCGCCAGCGCAAAAAACATCAGTTTACGATTCACTTTATTCCCTCACGTTTTATTTCTGATAGCAGCCCAGGTATCTCTCTGTTGCCCAGGGTGCGGGGAAACCAGCAGCCATCGTTGATGGTTGCCAGGCTTTGACGAAACGCTGCGCCATCCCAGATCCATTCTTCCTTAGACGCGCAGCTGCCGGCGCTGCTTCCCATAAAGACATTGGTAATCACGCCATCGTGCCAGGTTTGCGCGTCAGTGGTCACGGCAACAGGCTTCGCTTTTAGCTGGCTGTCGGTGACCCAGTAACCGTATCCCTGGTTATAGGCCGCGCCCCAGCACTGGGTGGAAAGCAGCGTGTGCGTATCATCCAGCGGCGTGGCGGTAATATCGCCGCTGATAATATTGCCGTTGACGTCCTTTTCCCCAACCGAGGTCAGATAATCGCACTGCTGCTCGCTGGTTAAGACGGCAAGCAGCTGCGGCCTGAGCGCTTCAGCCTCTTTTTTGGTTAATACAGAGGGTTGAGCGGGGCTGACTTTTACCGCCTGGATCACCGGCATAGCCACGGCCTTAGCGACGCCGCTTTCGGGCCTGTCGCCTTTTTTAACCCAGGCGCCTGGCGTACCGATACGGCCCTGCACGTCATCCACTTTCAGCAGCGCCGCATAGGCGCCCTCGCCGGAAAGCTGAAAGCTTTCGCGATCGCTTTTGAACCCGACCGTGCCGCTGCCTTTAACGGCATCGATCAGCGCCAGCGTTTGCGCTTCTGACAACCACCAGCGGTTAGCCTTCTGCGTCGCTTCGCCCGCAGGCTGGCCGTTCAGCCACAGCGTCAGTTTTTTTACCGGCGCCTCGTTTTCCCTGTCTTCCGGCAGGATAATTTCGCCAGCGGTAGCCGTATGCTCACCAGGTGCCCGCGTCAGCAGCACGCCGCCCACATTCTCCTGTACGCTATGGCCGCCGATACGGCAGGTTAAAGTGTTATCGCAGGCCACTGACCACGCCTTATGATAAAAGGATACGCCGCTTTCCTGGGCGATAACCGGGGCGGCAAACATAGTCAGTGCGGTAAAAGCCAATTTATAAAGATGATTCAAGCTGTCGCTCCATAATCCAATTTAGCGTATTGCAACAGTCGATACGCATACAGCGGCTTAATCCAGGCCAGACAAAATTATAGCCCGGCATATCCCGGGCTTTTAATAGCAATCACTGTCCGCGACTAATTCCCCTCACCGACAACATTAAAATAAAGCATAGATACGCTGTTAAACCGCCGCTGGATCCCCAATCCTGGGATCGAACAGACGCTGTGTCTGAACGTTCTGTTGGATAATGCTGTCACCCTGAGCTACTTATGCACAATGCCAGACCAGTAATGAGCTATACACTCAGCACGGTTTTCATCAGCAACGCGTCCAGATCGCGGCAGTCGCGCCGCTCGCTATCCGGCAGCTCTTCGCTGACGCGGTTCTCGTCCAGCTGCTGGCGGATAAACGCATGGATGCGCTCCAGACGCTCGCCATATTCCGCTTCGCCTGCACGCTGCTTGCGCGCCAGCAGCTGTTCAATTTCGGCCAGCAGCAAGGGATCCGTCACCGTCCCTGCCAGCAGCGCTTCAAAACGCATCGGCGGCACGCCTTTTCCGGCCTCTATCCATTGCACCGCCAGCAGCGGGCGCAATACGTAGAAGTACTTTTTCAGCCGCACGCTGTCGCCCTGCAGATAACCACGAAAGTTCTTTCTTGCCATGGAGAGATAGTGCCAGCGCGCCCGTAACGGCGAAAACCAGTCCGGTATCCTTTGCCGTAAATCGGCGACGATGACCGCTTCCTGCTGATAGATCACCGGCGAATCCAGCCATTCAATCAGCGTTGGATTGGCTCGCTTCAACAGGCCCAACGCTTTTCGCCACTCCCAGCCGCAGACGTCCAGCGTATCGTCGATCGGCAGCTCGATAACGTCGCGCGGCGGATCGACACGCAGATACCACTCAGGTTGATGCACATAGAGAAAACGCACGTCGTAATCGCTGTCCGGCGAGGCAAAACCCCAGCCGCGGCTGCCCGACTCGCAGGCATACAGCACTTTTACCGAGTGCTCTTCTTCTATCTGGCGCAGCACGCCCCGTACGCGCTCGCGCATTGCGCTATCCACACCATGCAATCCTGTTCTCATTTTTTTATCCTTTTACGCAAACAACCTGCGACAGCGTATGCACCACTTCCACCAGCGAAGACTGGGCGGCCATGACGGCATCAATATCTTTATAAGCCATCGGGATTTCGTCGATGACCTCTTTATCTTTTCGGCACTCCACGTGCGCCGTAGCGCGTCGCTGATCTTCCACGGTAAAGCGGGCTTTCGCCGCCGTGCGGCTCATGGTGCGCCCCGCGCCGTGGCTACAGGAGCAGAAGCTCTCTTCGTTACCCAGGCCGCGCACGATAAAGCTCTTCGCGCCCATCGAACCGGGAATAATGCCCATCTGCCCTTTTTGCGCCGAGACCGCGCCTTTGCGCGTCACCAGCACCGACTCGCCAAAGTGCGTTTCCCGCTCCACGTAGTTGTGGTGGCAGTTCACCGCTTCCAGATGCGTGGTAAAAGGCTTGCTGATAACGCGCGACATCGCCGCCAGCACCCGCTCCATCATGGCTTCGCGATTGTGACGAGCGTAATCCTGCGCCCAGCTCACCGCTTCCACGTAGTCGTTAAAATGCCTGCTGCCCTCTTCAAAATAAGCGAGGTTGCGATCCGGCAAATTGGCGATATGCCGCTGCATATCCTTTTGCGCCAGCGCGATAAACAGGTTACCGATAGCGTTCCCTACGCCACGCGACCCGCTGTGCAGCATGACCCAGACCTGTTGGCTTTCGTCCAGGCAGACTTCAATAAAGTGGTTGCCCGTTCCCAACGTTCCCAGATGCTGATAGTTGTTGGTTTTGAACAGCGCCGGATGTTTTTGCGTCAGCGTCTTGAAGCGCGGCGCCAGTTTGGCCCAGTGGCGATCCACCTCCTGCGGCGGCGTCTGCCAGGCGCCCTTATCGCGACCGGAACGGGTATTGGTGCGGCCGTGCGGCACCGCCTGTTCGATGGCGCTGCGCACGCCCGACAGATTGTCCGGCAGATCGCGGGCCATCAGCGAGGTGCGCACCGCAATCATGCCGCAGCCGATATCTACGCCGACCGCCGCCGGAATAATTGCGCCTTTGGTCGGGATCACGCTGCCGATGGTAGAGCCTTTGCCCAGATGCACGTCCGGCATCACCGCCAGATGGCGAAAGATAAACGGCATTTTCGCCGTGTTCAGCAGCTGCTCGCGCGCTTCTGGCTCAACCGGCACCCCGTTGGTCCACATTTTTATCGGCACGCCTTTCGCCTGCTGCAGAGTCTGATAGCTGTTTTTCATAATCGTTTTCCTCATTGCTGTGACCTGACTATTGCGAATGCCGTGCCAGAAGACCGCCACGCTGCATAATAAAATTTATCTATTTGATTATTATTGATATTTATTGTCATATCACACCTGCGCATTGCCATTACCAACAGAGCAATTTATCTTAGCGGATAAGTTATTTATCCTGTGAGATAAGCATGAAAGCTAACGTAGTCATCGGCGTGCTGGGCACGGTGCTGGATAAACGCGGCAAGCGGGCAAACCGCTGGAGCAAATGGCGGCCAACCGTCGCGCTCTGCCAGCAGGAAGGCTTACAGATCGACAGGCTGGAGCTGCTGCATCAGCCGCGTGATATCAGTATGGCGCAGCAGGTGGCGGAAGATATCATTCAGGCCTCGCCCGCCACCCAGGTGGTGCTGCACAGCGTGAAGCTGGAAGATCCCTGGGACTTTGAAGAGGTCTACGGCAGCTTGCTGGATTTTGTCAGCCGCTATCCTTTTAATACCGACGCCGAAGAGTATCTGGTACATATCACTACCGGCACGCACGTGGCGCAAATCTGCTGGTTTTTGCTGACCGAAGCCCGCTATCTGCCCGCGCGCATTTTGCAGACCTCCCCGGCCAGCAAGGGCTCGGAGACGCCAACCGCGCTCGGCCACTATTCCATTATCGATCTCGATCTGAACCGATACGCCACGCTGACCAGCCGTTTTCAGCGCGAGCAGCAGCACTCTACCTCGTTTTTAAAATCCGGCATCGAGACGCGCAATCCCACCTTTAACAGCCTGATCGAGCAGATTGAGCGCGTGGCGCTGCGCTCGGACGCCCCGATGCTGCTGACCGGCCCCACCGGCGCGGGTAAATCTTTTCTTGCGGAGCGCATCTATCAGCTGCGCCATGCTCGCCATCGGCTGGCCGGTAAATTCGTGGCGGTTAACTGCGCCACGCTGCGCGGCGACAACGCGATGTCCACGCTATTCGGCCACGTTAAGGGCGCTTTTACCGGCGCACAGCAGGCGCGCGGCGGGCTGCTGCGGGAAGCCGACGGCGGCATGCTGTTTCTGGACGAGATAGCCGAGCTGGGGCTGGATGAGCAAGCGATGCTGCTGCGCGCCATCGAGGAGAAACGCTTCTTCCCGTACGGCTCTGATAAAGAGGTCAGCAGCGATTTTCAGCTGATTGCCGGCACGCACCGGGATATGCCGCAGTGGGTTGCCGAAGGCCGCTTTCGCGAAGATCTGTTTGCCCGCATCAATATGTGGACGTTTCAGCTGCCGGGCCTGGCCGAACGCCGCGAGGATATCGAACCCAACCTGGATTTTGAGCTGGAACGTTACGCCCGGGAACAGCAGACCCAGGTGCGCTTTGATAAAGAAGCGAGAAGCCATTTTCTGCGCTTCGCCTGCTCGACAGAAGCCAGCTGGCGAGGCAATTTCCGCGAGCTGGGCGCTGCCGTCACGCGGATGGCAACGCTGGCGGAACAGGGAAGAATTTCGCTGGAGCTGGCGGAAGAAGAGATCGCCCGGCTGCGCGCCAGCTGGCGTACTACGGCATCAACAGCTGCCCTGCCTGAGCGCTCCGGGGCGCAGTACGATCTCTTTGACGAGTGCCAGCTACAGACGGTGCTGAGCGTCTGCCGCGCGGCGGATTCGCTTTCCGAAGCGGGACGACGCCTGTTTGCCGTCTCCCGCCAGGGGAAGAAACAGCCCAACGACGCCGATCGCCTGCGTAAGTATCTGGCACGGTTTGGGCTGAACTGGGAGGAGGTTAAAGGGTAACGCAGCCGACGACAGCCGTAACGCTTTTGCAGCCGGGCCTGATGCTGCACGGCTGCAAAAGCGGGTAATGCGCTATTGTCCTTCGAAACCGTAGTATTGCACCGGAAGCCGCTGGCCGTTCACTTCCAGGTCGCGCCACGGCTTAACTACAGTTTCAGGTATTTTATCCCGAAGAGCCTGCTCCAGCCTTGCCGACAGCGTCACGCTGCCAATCTGATTCCAGCCTGTGGCCTGGTGGGCATAGAGAGTAATGCTCTGCTGATTGCGGTTATAGAGCAGCACTTCCGGCGTGCCGTCGTTATTCACATCCTGCATCCACACCAGGCAGGAACCGGTATCCACCAGGCAGATGTCCGCCTCCTGCTCAATATATTGCGTCTGCATCTGCCACCAGCTTTCCGGCGGCGCTTCGCTGCCTGCCCGCAGCGGGATGCTGCGCTGAAGGTCGCTAACGGTTGGGTTAGCATTATTGGTGTCGCGTTCTGCCAGCAGCCGCACCAGCATGGCTTTTTGCCGGACAGGCTCGTCGAGCCACTGCGGATAACGGCTTATCTTCTGTAACGCCTGTTTCCCCCGGCGTCCCGCATCACTGAATAAATAGAGATCCATGTCATCCACTTTTGCTTTGCCCTGCGCAAAACGCGCCAGCTGATTTTTCACGACAATGCGCCACGGATCGGCTACTGGCGTATGCAGTAAAAACCAGCTGCAGGCCGTCAGAGTCAGCATCAGCGCGATAAAAATGTTCATGCTGCCCGCGCCCTGTGACCAGGCGCGGCGCTGGAACCCTGACAGCAGCAGCGAGCCAGCCACCGCCAGCAGTGCAATCATAGCGGCGTAGATCCGCTCCACCGTCCAGCCATACTCCGCGACGCGCAGCCACAGTGCCCAGACAGCCAGCCCGGCCAATAGCGGAGTCAGAGCCTGCGCAACCAGCACCACGCGCGCCATAACACGCTGCCAGCGCGACAGGTCAGGCGCGCTTTCGCCAGCGATGGCGCTGAACGCCAGCATCAGCAGCGTCATGGTCAATAACAGCGTGGTGGCTGAAAAAGCTTTGGGAATGATAGCCAGCCCGGTAAACGGCAAACAGGCCAGGAACAGCAGCAAGGCGACCGCGTGCAAAGGCAGCAGCACGCTTACAGCCCGCGTAACCAGATGCCTGTACAGACCGGCAGCGCCCGGCAGGCGTCGACAAAACACAATGCCCGCAGCGATGACCGCGCCGGTCGCTATCGGCGGGAAAAAACGGTTATCAAAGAAAAGCTGCTCAAACAGCGTGATGCCGATGATGCTGAAGAGATTGCTCCACAGCATCAATACCAGCCAGAACAGCCCGGTCATTAAGCCAGTGACCGCCAGGGTAAAAGTGTTGCGCCACAGCGTTTCGGCGACTGCCCTGCTCCACTGTGACCCATCCTGTTCCTGCTGCGATTTAGTGCAGAAGGCGACCAGCATGGGCATAACCAGGCTGAGCATAACTATTACGGCGCAGATATTTTTAAAGTGAAATTCGCCCAGCGGCAGCGTGGGAAAATTCCAGCGATACCACCCCGTCATTAAGGCAATAACCGGCAATATCAGCAAGGCGCAGAGCCAGGGCCTGACGGCGCGGAGACGATAAAGCGTGAAGGCCAGTATGCTGGCCATCGCTAACGAGAGCGGCGGCAGATACAGAGAATAACGTTCATGCAGGTTAAAACCATCCGGCAAAGCCCAGAGCAACCCGGCTATCATCCCGATAACGATAATGGCCCATTTAGTACGGTGAGGGAAAACTTCCTTTTGCAACATAGCTATTCCTTGCTGTTGGATTAGGTGAAAGTAAATGGGAAAAACGGGTCATGATAAGACCTTTTTTTGTGAAAATCCCTGTGCCAGACCGCTTAGTCTGGAAAATATCAGGTCGTACTGTCTTATTTAAGCCTGAAGGCCTGGCTACACAAAATGAGATAAGCGAAAGAAATAACAATTATTGTCAGGCTAATGCAATTACCCATCGCTTAACGAATGACCTGTTAGTTTTCTTCAGTATTAAAGTTAAAATCGATAGCTTAAAACTATCAAAGGTGGATTTTGCCCCTTAGCATTAAAGCCCAAACGCGACATCACAAAAAATATCTTTTCGTGAAATAAAACAGGTTCGCTACTTTTTTCAGCTTGAAAAACAAAACAGCCAGACACGTTACACATGCTTTATTTTCCATACAAAACAGCATATTAACAAGCGATCAGCCCGCCTGAAAGCCAGGTCTTTACCCTCATCATTCAATAAAACCTAAAGCGTCTGTTACTAAAAACCGTAGCTATTGATATAGCCTGATTACTGTTAAATTATGTAGATGCGTTATGCAATACGAATGAACTCAGCGACCAAAGGCTCAAGGACATATACACATTCTTTCTGCCCTGGCTGTATGCCCTATGGCTGTGACCTCTGATAATCGTAACAGTCATATTATGTACGTAGCTCCACCACGAAAGCTTACTGCCTGGCTCGTTGGGAAAGCGTCTTTTTTGTGGGCAAATATTTGGCTATAGCATCGCGAAAGCTGGCAAGGATGTCAAAATTGTACAATTTGTATGCTTCCTGAAATCAGGGAAGTAGATAACGTCAAGAGAACAGAGAGTGACATAGCCATCGACGATGTTGGGCTTGAAAAAGCATAATTTAAATTAAATAAACCTTTTAATGAAAGATTGGGATGTTTACAATGAAAAAAGTTGTTTTTATTGCTTGTTTATCAACCTTACTGGTTGGCTGTGATAAATCAGTTGAGGATAAACCTATTCCAGAGCTTACAAGTGAAGAAGCTGATGGCATCTGCAAATCACCTGAAATTTTGACTCAGTTGGAAAACAGTTTCAAAAAAGGAACGATCGATGACTTAAAGAAAAACCCGCGAAACTATTCCCCTTTCAGCGACAGATATAAGCGCGGCATATTACCAGACACTAATGAGAGAAGAACATCCCGCATTGATGTTAACTATAGTTATACATCAGAAGACTTTTCTAAAGGTTTTGGGACTACAGATAAACTTACCATCACCAACCCGACTATAAATGGCACCGGCACTGACAGCCTCAAATGCAGTGCTAAAGTTCAGTTTAGCTCTGATGAAATGTATGGATTAACGTTCGCAAACGATATCATATATAACGTAAAAAAAGATAATGGTAAGTATGTTACTGACACCTCAATTTCTTTCGATGACCTTTTAGCTCATAAAATCGAGCCTACTGCATCACAAAAATCCTGGCGCGATAAACACGAGGAAAAACTTAACGCTAACGAGAACGTTATAAGGGACATTCCTGATTCGGAATTTAAAAGCGTTACTCAGAACGACTTATATTATATTTATTTCTCACAATCACCGCGTACATTTAGCGATGACGAACTAATGGGCTTTTTTAGCACCAAGTGGAACAGTACAACAGATGTCTTTGCTAAAGAAGACATAAAAAAAGAAGAACTGCAAAAAATTAAAGAGAAAATATCCCAGTATAAAGACCTTAAAAACATATTGGGTTATTCCTCCTTTAGTTCTAATAACCAACTAAATGAAAAGTACGGTGTTAAAACAGCGGATGGCGAAAAACCTTTACCATCAACAGATGGCTGGGTATCTGCAAGCGACAGTTATGATATGTCTAAAAAAGGTTTTAAATATAACGCTGCCTTTTGCGCAATGACTGGCGGTCTGATGACAGAAAACCGCGGCATTAACTTTACTATAGATCAGGCACTACGTGGCTGTACTGTTGGTGTGCCGGATGATAAAGCGCGTGAGGTATCCGCTAAGCTTGCAGATCTACACAGCAAAAGGGTTGGTGTCAGCACCTTTGTGAAATCTTATATCCACATCGATAATGTTGATGGTAATACAAACACTATACATGCCACTCTGGTCAGGGATGAGGTTAAAGTAGTCGACTCTGATAATGGTGAAATAATTATTGATACCGTTGTAAGATAATTGCTAAAGGGGAGCTTTATCGCTCCCTAAAATAAAGGTAAAAATATGAATATGTGGATAACATTGATTACAATGACATTGCTGATGAACATACCAGCAGCGATCCCTGTGTTATTATTGCAAGCAGATAAAAAGATAAAGATAGCGATAGCCGCTCGTCTCTATTTGCTGGGGTTTTTCCTGGTAATGGCACTGACAATACTAACATCCGGTTTTATCAGCAAATACTCACCCTTCCCGGTCTGGCTCTCCATCGCATCCGTTGTCGCTTTTATTATCACTTTGATTAATTGTGCGAGATATATGCACCAGCATATCTCAAAGTGGCAAAGGAGATCCGTTGTTCTGGCTTCTTTTTTGATAATCTATGCCGTCAGGTTTAAAGCTACGTTTATTGATACAGGGGCAGGTTACGAAATAACGTCTTTCGGTATGGTGTGGTCAGCATTATTCTTTTTTGCCTGTTTCCTTGCCTATATAGGAACGTCAAACCCCAGGGATACATCGGCGGCTTATAACCCGTTATCTGACAGCCCATCATCGTCGCGCGTTGATAAAAGTTACGCGCCTCAGTCAGACATAGATTATGATGTTAACATGAAGGGGAAAGATATTTTAAACGATACCAGCCTTAGCGTTATTGAGCAAAAACGCTACAGAGATGCCTTACAGAAAAAAGAAGACGGATCTGACTGGTAGTCATTGGGTAAAACGAGGAAGGGATATTTTATATTTCCCTTCCAGTTATCTCTGCTCAAAGTAAAAATAGACCTTACAAAGCTGACCAGGCTTAATATAAGCTGTAACAGAGCTTACGAGAGCACTTCCTATTTCCCATTTCCCATTTCCCATTTACCATTTACCATTTACCATTTACCATTTACCATTTTTAAAAATGGCAATCAGGTATATTATTGATAATGCAACCAACATTATTATTACTCGAAATTTAAATTAAAGACATAAAAAAAGTCACATCAAAGCATAACAAAGAGAATAACACTGCTATTAATAAAAACATCTCCCAGACCAGCAGGTTACTTATTGGACGCGTCGTTCAAGTGTGTCTGAATACGATAATAAGGAAACGATTAATTTAGTATGTTAATTACGAGAATTACAATCCCAACCTGTAAGGCAGGCCTAAAAAACACAACAACCCATAGCAATAATTCAAACAGCTTACAGATTACATTAATTATCAGAGCCGCGTTCCACTTTTAACTTTTCACCGCTAATAACTCAGGAAAGTAATCAGCGAAGAGATATAATAACAGGGTTATTTAGCGCAGGCTGAATGTGCGGGAACACATTCAGCCTGCTGACCACAACAACTATCGAGGTTAGTTATTATGGCTGGACAAGATTGTAATGCAGTTGCGGCTGCAAAAGAAGTGACGGAGGCCACGCTGCGCCACTATACGGTGAGTTATGCGAGCACCTTTCCGGATTACGAGCGTATCCCGTTACTCGCCTTTAAGGGAAAATGGCTGGATGCGGCAGGGTTCGCAACCGGCACACCGGTTGATGTAAGGGTAATGCCGGGCTGCCTGGTAGTGACGGCCCGCGAGCCGGAACCGCAGGAACCGGAACTGATGCAGTCACTGCGCAAGGTGTGTAAGTTTTCTGCGAGGAAACAACGTCAGGTGCAGGAATTTATTGAGGTGATTTCGGGTAAGCCAATCCGTTAAGGTGCGAATTTCTTGTGCTGAATTATACCCAGCATCAGGCGGTTCTATGTTGAGTACATTGATGCTGGTTGCTTACAAGATTGGGGCTGAATATTTAGCTTTTGATCGTAATGCCAGATCAAGAAATGGGGTTTTAACGGAGTTTATGAAATCGGTCGTGCAGTGCTTCCATCATAATGTGCATCCATAACACAAATAGCCTCTCCTCTGGTAAACAGACAGTAAAAAAGGCCTGATACTATTGTGAGTGCTGCAATGATAAACATCCGCATCAGTGATTTCCCTCTATATCAATTACGGCATCCATATTGGTTAAAAAAGGCCGAAATCCAAACTTATCATGCCGTTGCAGAACAAACCAAATCCTAAAAAATTTAAACTGGTTAAACTTTTTCTTAAGTATATCATTAGTATCCAGACCAAAATGATCCTGGCCTGTAAATTTCACCCATGCTTTCCATCCGTGCTTATCTACATTGATACTGATTATATCTATCCTGGTTGCATATACATCATGAACGCAGATGCCTGTTCCATTGATTTTATCAACTACAATCGAATAAAATTAGAGATAGCCTCTTGGTCATTTTACTACATGACGTTCAGGTTTTTTATTTAAACTCAAACTCATCTGTGAACCTAACTATATCGCCGTTTTTTTGTAGCTGATATTTACCATCATATGTTGTAAAAATCGCACCCAAATTCTTGCTATTACTGACAGAGAAAGCAGCATCTTTATCAATACAGTTTAGCGGTGGCGGCATATCATTAAAGCATAGCCTGTCATAACCATCACCTTCTTTATACCCCTCACCAAATAGCCAGAAAGTAACAGTAAAAGAACCATCTTTATCAGGCTTGGGAATATCATATTTTTCTTTCAACATATCCTTATTTTTTAGCCACCAATCGATTTTACCCTTATCGGTAAAAGGGAAGTTTCTTACTAAAACAGAACTGAATCCATACTCTCTATGATGAGCTGCGATAATATTAACCGGACGTATTGACAACCAAAGACAATAACCAAAAAACCCCAGCGAAATTAATAACAGCGCGTAACGCGTTTTTTTACTTTTCGCTGTCATTACGGTTTCCTGTAATTTCTACGGTGGCTTCCATATTGGTCATAAAGGGTTTAAAAGCAAACGCGCTGCATCGTTGCAACACAAACCAGATACGGAAAAAACGAAAGACGTTAAATTTTAGTTTGGCAATATCCTCAACATCTAAACCGAAGTGATCTTGTACTTTGTAATGCACCACTGCCCGATAGCTATCGTTACTAATATGCAGTGATTTTAGGATGATGTGGGTTGCCCATGTATCGTGAACTGTAATACCCATCCCATTAATGTTATCCTGGAATCGGTCGAATTTAGGCAATTTACCGTCAAGTATCGCCCCTCTTATTTTCCCTTTGTTATCTGTGGGATAGGTATTGCTTGCCCAATCAATATTCTCGATTAAAGCATTTTTTATTTTTGACAACGTACTGTTCTCAGTCCTGTCATTGAGAATTTCCGCTTTCAAAGCACTGTCCAGGTGCATACTGGTGAACGGTTTGCCATTACCGTACTGCATATGGGTGATCAACTTTTCGATCAGGTGTTGATATGGGCCATAAATCGAGAACAGGCGCGATAAATCGCGGAATTCATCAAACAAGATATTGGTACATTGCTGCCGGGTTATCTTTTCCCCTTCTCCGCGGGAGCCGTAAAACATGGACTGCGGCTGATTAAATGGCGTGATTCTGGTCAGGGTATAAGGATTGGCTCTGGTAGAGACATCCAGCAAATGAAAATGCGTTTTTAACTGTGATTCTGATAAATCGCCACAGCACATATCTTTGGCGCTGTAATCGTCCATTCGGTTTTGCGTTTGAAAAATAGTACAGGGAAACTGTAGTGCGGTCATTTTGATACATTCCTTGTGTAATCGTCCGTGGAGACCTTCACAGGGAATAATATGCGGAGACTGGCGGGAATGTAAATCATGCAGTAATCCTGCCCGTAATTTTTAGTTCTTAACTTCTCCGTCTGCACATCAACGCCGGTTACCGTATTTTTAAGCTGCTCCGCTTTTTCTCGCTTTCGGCCAGCCTTTTATCCAGTGCAGAGGCATCCGACGTGAACGTGTAATAAAACGCTTCTAATATGCTCATAGCGCTTTCCTCTATTTATAAACGCCAGCGTGGTGACAGGCTAGTGCGCTGGCACATATGCCAGAGCCCGGCACATCTCATGGCTGCACCTGCCCTATGCCGTGTATTCTGGCAAAATTAAACGGCGATATGCGCTGAACGCAGCTCTGCTCTCTTTGCCTGCATAGCGATATTTAAGATAC